>NZ_JBIWNL010000062.1:0-30345 GCF_044767225.1 Kitasatospora sp. NPDC101447 | reverse complement strand
CCCCCTTTAATGGTGGCGCGCTCGAAGGTCACCTGCCCGTCGATAAATGCGGCGCCGCTGAAGTCGATGGAACACTTTCCGAATTCTGCGCGATCGAATCTGGTTTCCCCGCCGGTGAATTTGGCACCATGGAAGATTACTGTTGTGCCGTCCGTGAACCTCGCTTCCTTGAAGTTGCCCCCATCGATGACTGCTTCCGTGAAGTCAAAGTGGTAGCCGCACCATGTTGTCTTTGCGTTCTCGCGGAGATGGCTTGTAATAGTGCGGATAATAGACAGGCGAACTTCTCTTTCTCCTTCTTGCAGGCCTGACAGGCTGCGCAGGCAAGGAAGCCGCAAGTAGGAGCAAAGCACATCGATACAAGTCTGTCTCTGTTCCTCCCAGTCATCGGCGAGACTTGCCATGGCGTAAACCCCAGCCATCCGCACCGCTGCCTGATTGTGTCCAAGCTTCTCAGCGGCAGTAGCGAAGCGCTCGTCGAGCGTCCTTAGCCGCTGATGCTTCAAGGTTCGGCTGGTCCCCCAGAAGACCAGAACTGCGGCGAGGACAGTAGCGACAGGGAGGAGCCAGGTGGCACCCGGGGAGCCGGTCAAAGCATCGATGAATTCCATATCTTGCGGATCCAATCCCGAATGATACTGGCCAAGAGGGTGCGGGTAGCGTCAGTGCTCCCCAGGGTCGTTCTTGGTGAATTCACCGAGAATCGCTGCCGTTTGCATCACTGGCTATATCACTGGTGGATACCGCAGCCCGCAGTCGCCGGATTTCACCGTATGCGGTTTCCAGCCGTGCGGCGAGATCGCTGTTCGCCGCTCTAAGCTGCTTGACGCGTGCGAGCGCGGTTTCCAGCCGTCGCTGGATGGACGCGACCGACGCGGGATGCGATCCGGTTCGCTCGGTGGCGGGTTGCCGGTCCTGCAACTGACGGATGGCCGTGACGAGGTCGGGCTGGGTGTATAGCCACGACCTCGAGACTCCGGCTGCCTTCGCGATCGCCGCGAAGCTGGTGCGGTTGCCGGCGCTGTGGGCTGCCGAGATCGTCTTCTCGGCGTCGCTGCGTGCGCGCTCGCTGCGACGCCGGGTAGCCTCGGCCAGTGCGGCGGTGTTGTCAGCTGGCGGCATCGACGTCCTGCACCTGTCCGCCGACGACGATCTGGTTTTCGGCAGTCCCTTCGAGTGCACTGATGATCGTGTTGAGCTTGCCGAGGGTGCGGCGGTTCTTCTCCGCGACCCGGGCGAGCCCCGCCTGCTCGGCCTGGGCGATGAGTTCGCTGGTCTCCTGCCGCTGCTGGTGGTGCTGCTGGAGGAAGTCGCCCGTGGTGATGAAGAACCGGCAGTCCAGGCAGGGGTTGGCGTACTCGCAGTCGGTCTGCACCGGGGCTCCGCAGTAGCCGTTAGGCAGCGTCACCTTCGCGCGGACCAGGCTCATCTTTGCCCAGGCGGCCCCGGCGAGCGGGTGGTTGGCGGCGATCTCGGCTTTCCGCCCCTCGTGGTCGAGCTTGAGGGCGTTCTCCCAGTGCCGCCGGAGCGTCTTGTCGTGGAGCTTGGCGTAGACGGCAGTCATGGCTGGCGACATGTGATCGAGCAGGGTCTGGATCACGGGCTGGGGAACGTCGGCGTTGATCATCCGGGTGGCCAGAGTGTGCCGGAACTGGTGGAAGGTCACCTTCACCGGGCGGCCGTGCTCGTCGGTGAGTCTGAGCCTCTCCAGCCAGATCGCCAGGTGGTCGCGCATGCGGCGGTCGCTGACCGGCTTGCTGCCGTCGACGTTCTTCAGCGAGGCGGGAAGGAGCCACTTGCACCCTTGCGGGAAACGTTCGAGGACGGCCTGCTGCTGGCGGCCGATGTCGGCGGCGAGTTCCTCGCTCAGAGGGAAGAACGCCGGGCGGTCGTGGATCTTGCGGTTGAGCCAGGCTAGGTAGGGGTTGTTCTCGGCGTCCCGGACGATGCAGTCGAAGGGCAGCCAGCGGGCGTCCTTCGTGCGCAGGCCGCAGGCCATGAGGATCTTCAGCAGCACCCGTCCGTCGTCGGACGGGAACAGTGCGACGGCTGCGGGTGCCTCTAGCTGCCGCATGAGGTGCTCGGGGATGAACCGCGGCTTCAGCGCGCGCGGCTTAGGCACGTCGTCATAGATGAACGAGCTGCGGGCCAGGTCCGGTTGCCACTCATAGCGGTGGACGTCGCGCAGGAAGACTCCGACGCAGCTGACGGTGCGGGAGCGGTAGTGCTCGCTGTGCCCGTCGGTCTGCAGGACGGCCAGCCAGGTCTCGATGCGGGCCCGGTTGAGCGCCGCCGGCCCGGCGTCAACGCCGTCGACCTCGGCGAAGTGGCAGGCAAGGCGGGTGATGGCTTGGATGCTCAGGGTGAGGCCAGCCGGGTTGCTGCCGCGGGTCAGCCGCCAGCGGGCCCACCGCTTGGTCAGATCTCGCAGCCAGGGTTGGGGGATGCCGCCGAAGTGCAGGCGACAGCAGTCCTCGTTCGCCAGGTCGAGCAGCCGCAGATCCCAGCTGTCACGCGGAAACTGATCGGCCCATGGATCGTCGGCGATCAGCAGCCGCTGCAGCTCGAACCGGGTGTCGCGGATGAAGGCGTAGGACAGCGACTGATAGCCCTTGCGCGCGACGCGGCAGAACTTCAGCCATTGAGTCTCGTCCCAGTCCATCAGGCTACGCACGCCCGATTCACGGATCCAGCTCAGCGCGCGGGTCACCGTGCGCGGGGCCGTGTGACGGTCCCCAACGTCGGCCCGGCGCTGCAATCCGAACTGCACCTCCAGGCGGACCTGGCGCCCCAGGTCGTGAAACCGGATGTAGGGATCCCGTCGCAGCTCCAGCCGCTCAAACCACTCGATCAACTGGTCGTCCGGCAGCTCGGGATGGCCGTTGTTGCGCCAGCGGATGTAGTGCCGCCGGCACAACACCGAACCGGGCCCTGTTGTCCACCAAGGGCAGTCGGGCAGCACACAGTCCCGCTCGCCGTGCGGCGGCGCCTCGTAACGCACGGTGGTCAGCCACGCGGCCACGTCCGGCGCCCCGGCCGCCTGCCATAGCTCGGTGTGCCGGGTGCAGACCCGCGGTGAGCACCCGTTCATCGAGCGGCGGCAGCCCGTCACCGCGCAGCCCCGGATCACGCGGTGGTGCCGGTGGTAGGCGTCCTCGCTCGGCACCCACGCCTCGAACTCGGGGCGGTCGGCCTGCACCCACCGCTGGTAGTGCGCGGTGCACAGCTGCTTGACCGAGTAGCTCAGCATCCGCCCGCACGACGGGATGCGGCACTCGCCCTGGAAGAACACCCGGCTGTCACGAGGCGGATAGAACTCCTCGCCCCGGAACTCCGGTCGCACGACCTCCATAAGCCTCTCCAGCAGGCCGGTCGTCGACTGGACGCGCTCCGGCATGCTCACGCTTCCACGCTCCCGTCCCTCAGCAGCCCTGTCGAGACAAGGACTTCCCGATGATCCTCCACCGTCAGATGTGCGTAGGTCTGTTCCGTGACCTGTGACGACGAGTGCCCCAGCAACTCGGCTACGACCTCGATGGGAACCTTGGCCCGCAGCAGCCGGGTCGCCCAGCTGTGCCGCAGCACATGCGGCGTGAAGTGCCCGATCCCCGTCCGCTTGCGCAGCCGGGCCGCCAGGTCTTCGATCGCGCTGCGGGTCATTGGCGCCTCCACCGGTGGCCGGAACAGGTTCACGAACACGTAGTCGCAGTCCAGCGTCCCGTACTCGCTCTCCATGTAGTCGGCGTAGGCGTCGAAGACCTCATCCCCGGCCGGGACCGTGCGGGGCTTCAGCCCCTTCACTCGGGCCGCGTTGACGTTGTTCTCCCGGGGAACGACACGTACTTCCCCGGCCCGCAGCCGCAGGTCCTCGTGCCGCAGCCCGAGCGCTTCGCCGATCCGCAGCCCCGTCTCCGAGAGCAGCACGATCAGGAACCGGTCCCGCAGGTTGGCACAGGCGTCGACCAGGCGCTGGATCTCGCCGGCGGTCACTGTGGCCGGAGCCTTGGGCGCAGTGGCGATGCGGATCGGGCTGTAGTCGTCCGGCCCGGGGCCGTGGCGCCGGGTGTGCGCCAGCATCGGCACGTACCGGCCCATCGGCCGCGGCCCGGTCAGCTCCCCCAGGAGGGCTGGCACGGTCTCGTCACGGCGTGCGTGGAACCGGTAGAGCCCGGCGAGTGCGGCCCGCTTGCGTACGAGCGTGGTGTTGCCGAGCGCGGGCGGGCTGCCCGGCAGTTGGTACACGCCGGGCTGACGCGCTGGGCGCGATCGCTGGAGCCAGGCGAAGAACTCCGCGAGGTCCTCCAGGCCCAGGTGCCGGAAGTCGGCGTCGCGTTGGCTGGTCCACTCGAAGAAGTCCCGCAGGTCGTGCGCGTACGCCTCCACGGTGTAAGGCGAACGTCCCATCGCGGTGAGATGGCCCAGGTACACATCCGCCGCGTCGACGGGCAAGCCACTGCTGTCGATGACGGTGTACGACACCCGATCGAGATCCGGAACCCGCACCCGCTGCACTCGCATAGCTCCCCGCTCTGCGTCGACGACATAACCGCCCAGGTGTCCACGACGGGCACCCGACGCTGCCCACTTCAACGACGAAGACGTCGAAGACGGCACGCAGTGACCTGTTCATAACGACGAAGCACCGCGGCCTGGTTGTCCTGCACGCCGCCCGCGCCCTCGCCCGCGACGGCCAGGCCGACCCGCTCGTCCGCGCCGTCCTCGCCCGCCCCGGCGCCCCGGCACTGACGACCGGCTCCATCGTCGCCACCGCCAGCATCACCGACTGCCACCGCGACACCGGCTGCTGCCGCCCCTGGGGACTGCCCGGCCTCTGGCACTGGACCCTCACCGACGTCCAGGCCCTCGCCGACCCCCATCCCCGCCGCCGGCCGCCTCGGGCTCTGGCGCCTCGACCCCGGCCAGCACGTTCTGCTCCACCGCCACCAGGTCGTCGGCCGGCCCGCCCCCGCTCACCGCTGACCCGCCCTGCCCCGGCCGAATGCCCAGCCCGACCGGGGCTGTCAGCAGGGTCGAAGGCTCGCACCCTAGATACCGGGTGCGAGCCTTCGTCGTTGTGCGGGTGGAAACGCCGTTTCCACCCCCCGCACCTATACACGACCATCAAGCGGGTCCTGACCTGCCGACACGGCTACCTCATTGCATGGCTCACCCCTTCGCGTCAGTATGCTGACGTCATGGCAACCCCAAATTCGGGAGTCGACCGGGAAAAGCTGACGTCAAAGCTGCCCGCGTCCCTCCACCAGAGCATTAAGGTGCGTGCGGCCCAGCTGGGTATCGACCTCCAGGACGCCGTCACTGACGGCGTGATCGCCTGGCGTGCTCACACCGCCCCCCTGCCGCGGCTCGACACGTCCGGGGCCGATTCGTTCGGTACCTGGCTCCCCGTAGGCCTCTACGACGCGTTCAAGGAGGACTGTGTCCCCCGCGGGGTGTCCTACATCCAGGGGCTAGCCCAGGCCGTTCGGCTGTGGCTCGACCAGCATCCGGCCGACGAGGCGCAGGTCCAGCAGCCGGTTCGACGGATCGTCATGGCCAACCAGAAGGGCGGCGTCGGCAAGACCGCTCTCTCCGCGGGCATCGCTCAGGCCTACGCGGAAGACGGGCAGCGAGTACTGCTCATCGACTACGACCCGCAGGGACACCTCAGCCACCAGCTGAACATCCCTGCCATCGACGCCGGTGAAGAAAGCCTCGTCACCCACATGCTGGAGCGCGAGAAAGCCCGCCAGAGCATCCAGGACCTTGCGGCCGTCATCCCTGGCGAGCGCTTCGGAGGCAGGCTCCACGTCCTCCCGGCCGCCTTCGACGCCTTCCTCCTCGACGCGGGCCTCGCCATGTTCCGCGGACCCCGGCATGCCGTTCTGGAGCGCGCGCTCAGCGCCGCGGAAGCCGATTACGACGTCATCGTCATCGACTCCCCGCCGAGCCTCGGCCTCGCCATGGACGCGGCCCTCTTCTATGGCCGGCAGCGTGACGGTGAGCAGCAGGGCCGCTCCGGCGTCGTGATCCCGGTGGAGGCGGAAGACAGCTCCGCAAAGGCCTACGGCATGCTCGTCAAGCAGATCAACGCCCTCATGGCCGACTACGACCTGCACCTGGAACAGCTCGGGCTCGTCGTCAGCAAGTACGACTCCCGCCGCGGCTTCATCGCCACCTCTTCCCTCGAAAAGTGGCGAAGCCTCGGAACCCCCCGGGTCCTGGCCGTCAACAAGGACCTCCGCGAGCAGCGCGAGGCGGTCCGCGTCACCCAGCCCCTACTCGCCTACGCCCCCGACTGCGAGCAAGCCCACACCATGCGTCAGATCATCAGGGAGCTCGCCTCGTGAGCAGTCGTAGCAAGGCCGCCATGCTCAGCGGCTCCAGCACTTTCGACGCCGTCGCACCGCAGCCCGTGAGCGCCCGGGGCCGGGCGCTGGCCGCCCTCGACGGACGGCCCGCCGCCCCCGAGCCAGCAGCCTCCGTGACCCCCCGGAACGAGGTCCCGCTCGACCGGCTCGCGCACAACCCGTTCAACCCACGCGAGACCCTCACCGAGATCAAGGAGATGGCCGACAGCCTCGAAACCCGAGGCATCGTCCAGGTGCTCACCGTGGTGACCCGCGGCGCGTTCGCAGCCGCTCACCCCGGACACGAGGACAAGATCGGCGCCGCCGACTTCGTCGTCCTCGACGGCAACCGCCGCCTCGCTGGCGCACGCCTGGCCGGGCTGGACAAGCTTCCCGTACACATCGACGACAGCCTGGCGCACACTGCGGACGACATGCTGGAGTCCGCGCTCGTCGCCGCAGTCCAGCACGTCGAGATCGAGCCGCTCGACCAGGCCAAGGCGCTGGAGCGGCTCGTCGCCGTCCACGGTTCCATGCGAGAGGTCGCCAAGCGGCTCGGCAAGAGCCACGTCTGGGTCTCCCAGCGGCTCTCCCTGCTCAACCTGACCGCAGAGCTCAAGGAAGCTGTCGAGACCAAGCAGCTGCCCGTCGAGATCGCCCGCTCGGCAGGCAGGCTCCCCCAGGACCAGCAGCAAGCCGCGGTTGAAAAGGCGATCGAGGAACGGGCGACGTCCAAGCGATCGCGCAGCGCCACACGTGGAAACGCCGTTTCCACCCCCGACGCGACCAGTCCCGTGCCACCGACGGCAGAGCCCGGTGGAAACGGCGTTTCCACCCCGACCCTGCCGGACCAGCGGGAAGCCCGCACCGACGACTCTCCCTCCGTCACGGTCCGGCTGATCCCCTCCGATCCCCGGGCAACCGCACAGCTCCTCGTCGACGCAATGGACCATCGCCAGGCCGTCCAGGTGGCATCCGAGCTCCTGGAGATCCTGAAGCGCGAGGCCGAGCCCAAGCACACTGAGCGCTGACACACCCGCCCGCCACCCCTATGCGACGCCCGGCCCCCGCCGGGCGTCGCACGTGTTTCCGCCAGAAGACTGCTTCTGCCTCCGGAAGGGCATGGATCAACCCGGACCCACCCAGGGTGAGGGGAGCAGCGCGGTGTCGTGGCGAGATGCGGTACCCCCCGCGTTGCGGGTGATGTTGCAGGGGCAGGCCTACTCGGACCCCTACCTGGAGTTGCTGCGCGTCGGGGTGGAACATTCGGAGGTCGCCGAGGCCGTCGTCGTGACCCTGGCGGTGGACGGGGCACTCGTGTCGGGGACCGTGATCCCGGCTTCGGCGTGGGAAGACCTGTACTTCCGCCAAGTCGCAGAGGCCGACTACTACGGCCTGCGGAAGGTCATGCGGGAGGTCCTCGGGCACCTGGACCAGGCCGCCGAGGACGGGCGCCGCCGGGTATCCGACCCGCGTTTCCTGCACCTGAAGAACGTCACCGTCCGCTCGGGCCGGACCGCCCGGAGGCTGCCGGCCTGGCGCGGGCCGATCGCGGCGGTCAGCGGCTGGAGCTTGGGCGAGCCGGACGAACGCTGACGGCACATCGCCCGAACTCCAGCAGGGGATGGACACCGTCGGACCGCTGCCGGTGCCGACTGTCAGCCGCGGCGGCTGAGGCCCGGTGGCACCTGGTGGCCTTGGTGCCCGGGCAGGTGGACGGTGGGCGGGTACGCCGGCGGAGGAGGGACCCGGGCCGGCCGGACCGGTGAGCGGTCGGGCGCGGGTGGGGCGAGCGGGTAGTCGTCGTCGGATCCGACCGCCCGCGCTCCGTCCGGGCCGGGCTGTGCCGTCGTGGTCGTCGGGCCGGTGTCGGATGCTGCGGGGACGGGGTCGGCGGCGGGCGCCGGTGGAACGGCGCCGGTGGTGGGAGCTGGTGCTGCTAGGACAGCGTGATGCTCGGCCGGGACCGATGGCGGTTCGGCCTGTTCGGCGGCCTGGGGCGAGGTCGATGGCTCGGGGGAAGGCTTGACGGCGGGAGCGGGCTCCGCTGGCAGGGACAGCTGGTGGCGCTCCTGGTAGAGCGCGGCGGCTGCTCGACGCCGGGCGTTCCACCGCCCGGTCTGGACCCGTTCCAAGGTACGCATCAGGTCCCGGACGGCGGTGAGGGTGAACACGCCGCAGGTACGGGTGAGCTCGTCGAACGAGGTCGGGGCAAGGCCCCAGCGGGACGCGTCCGGGGCTGGCAGTGGGCGGCTGATCCGCCAGTCGTGGCGCCAGTTCCGGCGGCCGCCGGTGAAGTCCCAGTCCTCCCCGGACCTGGCCTGGTGGGTGAAGTCGTGGACGCGGTAGGGGACCAGGACCTTGGCGCCGTCCAGGAAGTACACGCCGCGCCCGCAGCGATAACCGCGAGCTGCTGCTCGGTCGGCGCGATCGTCATGCGGTCGACCAGCGGGCCGCCCCGGCCCTGCGGCGCGACCTGCAGGTCAGCGAGCCGGCCCGCGGCCGCCGCGTCCGCTGCCCAGAACCACACATGCCGCACGCCGCCGTACCGGGCCCGGACGCTGCGCAGCCGCTGCTCGACCTCGGCGACCGTCGGCGGCTGGCGGGGCCGCTCGACGATCGTCACGTTGTCCCCGGGGCCGCTCCCGCGCAGCACGACTGCCGGGGGAGCACCCCTGCGGGGCCTTCGCCGCCGCCGTCCAGGCCGTTCGGGAACTCCAGCACGCAGTGCGCGCCGGGCCAGACCCGGATGATCCGCTGCTGGAACTCGATGACGATTCGGTCGTCCAGCTCCAGCTCCAGCTCCAGCTCCAGCGGCTCGCGGACCTCCGGCGCCGCGGAGCAGACCGGGTTCGCCTTGTGCGAGAAGTGCGGTCTGTTCGCGGCGCCGGGCTTGGCGCTGCGCAGGACCAGGTTCTCCTTGCAGGCCCGGCACACGTACCGGCCGTCGGCCAGGCCGGGTTCCAACCCGGCCACCCCCTGCGAGAGGTCGACCCACCACTTCGTCACCCGGTCGTACACCCACGGGGCCGACGTCTCCTCCATGCACCGGATCATGCCGTCCCGCAGGGCGCCGCGTCCGGCGTTTCGGCACCAAGCCCACCGTCGGGTCCGATGCTGTCGGGCAGTTGACGGACTGGACAAGGAGTGAGGGTCACGAGGCCGATGCCGAAGGGGAGGCCCATGCTCCGCCGTCAGTTCGTCGAATTCCTGCTGCGGCGCCGTGAATCCACGCTCTACGGTGGGCAGATGACAGCGCCATGGACCCCGCTCACCCACCGCGACAGCGCTCCTGTACAGCTGCGCGAGGACGTTCCCGTGGCGTTGGAGACGCCGCTGCGCCAGTGGCTGCACAGCGCTGCCCGTCATCGAGGCGGTGGCGCGTGGCGGCGCGTCGCGGTGCGCTGCGACCTCGTGTTGGACCGGGACGACGACGAGAGCGACCGCAGGGGCATCGACTACGACGAGCGCCTCGCCTACTGGGCGCCTGCGGAACGGCTGCTCGAAGCCGTCGATGCGCTGCTCGACCTGCTGCCAGCCGACCCCGCTCCGGACCTGTTCCCGATGCTGATGCCACGGCGGACCTCCGCGCGCGAAGCACTGACTGGGCTGAAGCGCGTGGACCGGCGGGATCTGCAGGTGCTCCTCGATGACGCGCGCTCCCGATACACGATCCGCGACGACGGCAAGGCCCTGGTGGCCCGGGTCGACCCGGGGGTGGAGCACGCGGTGCGCGGTGCGATCGCGAGTGGGAGGCGCCCGGAACGCGGGTCGGCGTCCGAACACCTTGAGGAGGCGTTCGCCCGGGCCAACGCGGTGTCACCGGACCCGGTGGTGGCCTACAGCGAGGCGATCAAGGCGGTGGAGTGCGCGGCGCAGGCGACGCTGCAGCCGGCCCACAGGCGGGCGACGCTGGGCACGATGCTCGGCGAGCTGCCCAAGCTCAAGGACAGGCTGGTCTTCGAGATCGAGGGCAGGGCCCCGCATGACGGCATTGAGATGCTGGAGTCGATGATGGCGCTGCTGTGGAACGGCCAGACCAGCCGGCACGGCAAGCAGCATCCGACCGACCGGGAGACGGTGGCGGAGGCCGTGGTGGCGGTGCACATCGCTGCGGCTCTCGTCCAGTTCTTCTCCACCGGGGCGATTCGGCGTATGTAGCGTTCGGTACGTGGGCGTCGCGGCTGGATCTCCTGGCTCGCTCATCTCGACACTGGGAACACTTGGAGGCCGCCTCCCCCACGGGGATGACGACCTCCGGTGCTTTCTCAGGGCCCCCCGGCAGCGTACCGCCGGGCAAAGGAACACCGGCTCGGCCGGGGCGGTCCTACCAAGCCACCCGAGGCCTCAAGCTGCCCGATCTGCTCGGCGGTGAGTTTGTCTCGGCGGGCCTTCTGGTTGTTGAGCCAGCATCAACCGTGCGGTCATGGTGCAGCGCTCGTTGATCAACTCAATCGCCCAGCAGACCGCCGCCCGACGTGTGACGTCCGGCAGGTGGACCGGGCGGAGGCGGAATTCGGGCGGCCCACGATGCAGCCCAACAGCAGGGCCAATGTGGCCGACAGACGGTTGCTACGGTGGGTGGCACACGCGATTCGGGGGGTGGCCGATGACCGGCTTTCACGTCAAGCCAGCTGACATGCTGTTGTCCTCAGCGGGTTTCTCGGACCTGCAGAACTGGGCGTCGCAGATCTACAGCGGCCTCGTCGGCTCCTTGGACGCCGCCGCCGGGATGGCTGGGGACGACGAGACCGGCAAGAAGTTCGCAGCGAAGTACGACCCTGCCGCCCAGAAGCTGGTCGACGCGATGGCCCAGGCCGTCGCCCACCTCGGAGGCACCGCCAACGGGCTCTACACCATGGCGATCAACTACCTGCAGAGCGACAGCGACGTCGCCGCCACGATGATGGCCCCGCAGAAGCTTCCCGCATCCACCAACCCTCAGTGCGACCAGGAGCCCGTCAAGGCGAAGATCCAGTCCGCGGCGGGCCACACCGACAGCGGTGCCGTGCACGAGTTCCTGGCCAAGTTCTGGCCGCAAGGCGACCCGGCCCGCCTGCGTCAGGCGGCCAAGGACTGGAAGCACCTGGCGGAGCTGGCCAGCAAGCTCGGTACAGAGGGCGACATCCGGGTCCAGAGGGTCACCGCCACGAGCGAGTCGAACGCCGTCACCTCCTTCGTGCAGAACTGGACGAAGGTGCACGACGGCTGCGCGACGTCCGGGCCGCTGTTGAACAGCGTCACGAACGCGGCGTACAAGCTCGGCATGGCGTGCGAGGCCTACGCCCAGCAGATCGAGGACCTGCGCGACACACTGGAGAACCTGGCGATCGGTGCCGGCATCGTCGCGGGCGCCGGACTGGTCCTCACCTTCGTGTCGTTCGGACTCTCGGACGTTGCGGCTGCCGGCGGGGAGGCCGCGATCGCCGCGGAGGCCGGTGCGGCGGCAGTCGCCATGACCGCCGCGGTCGAGGGCAGCGCCGAGCTCGCGGTCCTGGCGGAGGCCGCGGCGATCGTCGAAGCGGCCGAGGCGAGCCTGATCCCGGTCGGCACTGCCCTGACCGCTGCGGCGGCCGGGACCGCGGTCGTACTGGCGGGCGCGACCGATGCGGCTGCGGCGGGCAAGCCCCCGGTGACGAACAACGTCACCGACCACCTGCCGCCGCTCCCACCCCTGCCGAACTCCGGATTCAAGGACCTGTCCCCAGCGGACCAGAAGAAGGTCGAGCAGTGGATGGCCGATGCCGAGGCAGCCACCGACCCGAAGCGCTCCAAGAAGGCGAACGACCCCGCGAACGCGAAAACCCCCGAGGACGCCGCCCGCCGCGCCTACCAGATCAAGGTTTCCGGCAGCCGCGAGTACAACATGTACACCACACTCGACAACCCGAAGATCCCCGACAGCGAGGCCACCCTCGACGCGGACGGCATCCGCCCCAAGGACGGCGCCGCCGTCGAGAGTAAGTACGTCGGACAGAAGGCCAACTGCAAGTCGCCCTTCCGCCTCGACAACGTCGACAACGTCTTCCCCATCGTCTACGAGAACGCCCTCGCCGATCAGACATGGGAGAACGCCCGGTACGCCAACGCCTTCAAGGACCCTCGGAACAAGCCGATCAACCATCTCGAAATCATCACCAACGACGAGAAGGCCGCCGCGTACTTCGATGCGATCATGGCAGCCGAGAAAGTCCCGGGCCGCACCCGGATCGAGAAGTAACCACACCCCAGCCCGACGGCAGGGCCACCTTGCCGCAACCGAGAGGAAACCGTGAGCGGCAAGTATCTCGTCATGCCGGACCAGGAACACGGCGGCTCCTGGGACTTCACCCCTGATCAGCTCGACCAGGTTCTCCGCAACAACTGGCCCCACGCTCGCCTGATGGGCCCGATTCCCCGCTTCAACGTCTACACACTCTCCGTCCCCTACCGGGACGAGCTCCGCGAGTTCAGCTACTTCGACGACCGCAAGTTCTTCTCCTTCGCCGACCAAGACCCCATCGACTTCCCCTTCCGTGTCGTCTTCACCCTGCTGATCGCCCTAGTCCCGGCACAGCAAGTGATGTGGACCGACGACTTCGGCGGCGATGTCCGCCACGCCGACCTATCAGTTGGCATCCACCAGCTCCTGCGGCCCTTCCAGTAGGCGCCCACCGGTTTGGTGGGCGCTCACCCTGTGGCCGGGCTTGGGGACCCGGCGGCTGGCCCGGCACAGGGGTCTGCGAGGCAGGTGCGAGCAACCGATCATCACCGCCATCTGCTGCGCCGCGTCGTACAGCGGGTACGCGGCGGGTTTGGCGGGAACGGATGCCCCGACGCCGCCCCCAGCAAGCGTGGTCCTCGCCGACACAGCCCGGTCTTCGCCGTGGTTCTCCGGAAGTTGTCGACATGCCGGTGCGCGCAGCAGAGTCGATCGCTGGCTCGAGCGCGTCGGGGCAGCCGTCCGTCTTCGTGACCGCCTGGACGATCCCGCTGCCTGGGAGCAGGAGCGGCGGGAGGGCGCGGGCTGCCGAGTCGGAGGCCGCGAACCACGGCGAGAGTAGGCCGATCCGGCCCCGGTGCTGCCCAGGTCCCGGGGCCGCGGCATGTCCGCGGCAGGGCTGTTCGAACAACGCACGCCCCTGCCTGGCCTGATTCCAGGAGTTGAACGGGCAGCGCGGCAGGCAAGCGGAACGAGGGCGGATCTGACCGCCGGGATGCCGCGCGGGTTCGGGTCATGGCATCTAAACGTCGGAATATGACGTTCCGTAAGTCTTTACCTTCGGGCCGTGAACCTTTCGTCTGTTCGAGGGATTTGATGCACCTATCAGCACAGCGCGCTCACGGCTCCCAGCAGAGCGTGATCATGCGCCGCTCCCTTGCCCAACGGAGAAGGATCCCCAAGGCCCATGTGCATCCATCCCCTCGTCCCGCCGCGGCCTGCCACCACAGTGCCCGCACCCGTTCTGCCCTGTCCCGGCCGCTCCCGCCGGCCGCGCGGCAGCGTGCCGGACCCGGCCGGGGAGGCGTCGTCGTGACCGAGCCGCCCTTCGCCGACACCGCCGACACCGCCGGCACCACTCCCGGCATCGAACTCCCCATAACCCTGGAGGCATTCCAGCGACTCCACGCCGACGCGTACTTCGACTACGCCTACGCCTGCCTCGGCGACGCCCACCTCGCCCAGGAACTCGTCAGCGAGGCCTTCATCGAGCTCGGCCACTGCTGGGAGCGCGTCCTGACCTACCCCCAGCCCGCCGCCACCGCCTGGGCCGCACTGCGCCACCTGGTGGAAGTGGAACGGGAGCACCGCGACCGGCTCGAAGAACGCGTCGCATTCAGAGTCGCGCTACGCCTCGAATGGGAGCCGTTCCTTGACGACCTGGACGCCATCACCGCCAGCGTGGACTGCCTCGAGGTCGGCATGGCGCTCGGCGCCGCCATCAAGGAGCTGCCAGCGGCGAAGTTCGACGTGATCGTGCTCCGTTTCGTCGTCGGCCTCAAGGTGGCGGACACGGCCCAGGCGATGGGCACCGACGAGGGCACGGTGAAGTCCCTGACGAATCAGGCCCGCACCAAGCTGGAGGCCCGGCTCCGATCCCGTCGGCTCCTTCGCCCCGGCACCACCAAGGAGGACCAGGAGTGACAGCGACACCCCACGAAGACGGCCCTGACTTCCCGAATGTCGGCCGCCTGCTCAACGCCGCGGGCCCCCTGCCCGCCGACCGTCCCCGCTACGACCTGGACGCCGGCCGCCGACACGTCGCCGAAGGGCTGGCCTCCCGCCGCATCGAGCGAGCCTTGGCCCCCACGCCCCAGCCGCTCCCGGGAACGGCGGGCATCCACGCCGACGCCCGCCGCGACCTGCGGGCCCTGGCCACCGTCGTCATCAACGAGCCCGGATCCTGGGAGGAAATCGAGACCCTCGCCAAGGACTGGGAACCCAACGGCGCCCTGATCTTCGGCTGCCTGCTCGACCTCTCCGGCCGACACCACTCAGCCACCTGGTGGTGGCAGTTCGCCGCCGGAGCCGGCAGCCACCTCGCCGCCTACTGCATGTACCTCCACCACCTGCGCCGCGGAGAACTGCGCGATGCCGAGAACTGGTTCCACCAGGCCGCCTGCCTGGAAGACGGCACCAGCGCCCCCATCGCCCCCAAACTCCCCGACCTCCCCGGCTACGCACGCCTGGCCTCCCGCCTGGCCCCACCCCTGCCCGACCCGGGCGCTCTGCCCCGACCCGACCGTGCCCTACGCGATGCGATCAACGGCCTGCCGCGCGAGGACGAGGCCGCCGGCCTCCTGAGCCTGCCCACGGACGCCATCGCCGACCGGCTCCAGGAACTCGCCTCCGCCACCCGCTGACCCACCCGACCCGCCCCGCCCGACCCACGCGGGCGGGCCCCACCGAACGGACAAGCCCATGAACCCCGCATACGACCCCGCCGCCCTCGCTCTGGCCACGTCCGCCACCGGATACCTCCTCACCATCACCGCCCTGGCGCTCACCGCCCTCACCGCCCCCAACCCCACGCGCCGCCGTGAAGCCCGCACCCTCCTCGCTCTGCTGCTCAACCGCCGATTCTGACCCGCGTCGGCGTCCGCTGGTGATCGCGGCCCGCCCGTGGCACCCCTCGCACCGGGTGGGCGGCTGGTCGGCTGTCCGCGGGCATCAGCAGGTCCGCAGTGAGGTCTGCCCGCCGAGGTAGGTGCGCGAGGGGCGTATCTCCGCGCTGGAGAACGGGTCAGCCAGTCCGGGCCAGGAACAGCTGCACGGCCATCGCCAGTTCGGTGGGAGGCTCACAGGTTGATCGATACGGCCCTGGGCCGGGGCGTGATCGTGCTTCTTGGGGGAAGCCGACCACGCCCAGCCGACTACGCGCCGTCTGAATCCCGTGCCCGCGTGTCTACCTGGCCGCCAACCAATCCCACAGCTGGGTAGCGGCCACAGCGGCGCCTCCCAAAGCAGCGGCTGTCGGCGCCCACCGGCGCAGTCCTCGCGTCAGGCGGACCGCTGCTTCCCGCAGCCGAGGCACGGTTTTGCCTTGACCTGTCATGCATCCCCTCCGATAGCAGAGCGGCGTTCCGGGCCGCCATGCGTGCCGCTCAGACGTGGCGGCGTTCCTGGTGATTGGTGTCGCCGGTTTCAACGAAACGGCAGCACCTTCAGCGTGCCTCTGGTGGGATGTGAGCAGGCGCCGCAGGTGATTGTTCGGTGGCTGCCACCGAACAATGTCGAGGACCCAGAGGGGGCAGAGACGAACGGGGGGACACGTCCGGGAGCCGGACGTCCGTGGGGATCTCTCAAAGGCAATAGTGCCGAAGCCAACGCCATCGCAGGCACCCTGCGGGGATGGATCCAGAACGCGAGCCTGACGGTCACGGAACTCCGTAACCGGCTTGTGCCGGAGCACTTCAGCAACCAGCGGGTGCCCGCAAAAGCGACGCTGTCGCAGTGGCTCGCCGGCCAGGGCTTGAAGTGGGACTTCGTCGAAGCCGTCGCCGAGGTGTGCTTCCCCGAAGGCGACGTCGCAGCGCTTCGTCTGCGCGAGCTGAGGCCGATCTGGGACCGCCAGTTCGTGGCATCCGCGCCGGGAGGGACTGACCCTTCCGGCCACGAGTCGATTGTCCATGCCCAGCGCCAGACTATCGAGCTTCAGGACCAGCTTCTCAGCGCTCGCGAAGCCCTGGCCAACAGTCTTCAGGCCGAGGCGACAGCCCGGCAGCTGATCATGGTGCTGCTTCAGATGATCAGCCAGCTTCATCTCCAGATCGGCGAACTCCAGCGGCAGACGGACATGCACCGGTCCGCCAGCCCCGGGGCGAGCGAGGACGAGCCTGACGATCGCCTGACGCGCTCCCAGGCCCATCTGGAGCAGGCAGAGAGAGAAAAGGAGCGAGCTGAGGCCAACCAGCGCCGAGCCTTCCAGCTGATAGACCAGGCCAACCGTGAGATCAATCGCCTGAAGGCTGAGTTGGCACGCGCTCATGCCATGCCCCAAGAGCCCGACGACAGCAGCGTCGCCGGCGATGGCCCCACGCTGGCAAAGCCTGACGGGACCGAGGGCTTCCTGGACGATGTTGACACGGCTCTCATGAAGGTCGCGCAGGTCAATGACGCTGGCGACCGCCTCACCCTCGACGCCCAGACAACCCTAGGCCTCGCACCGAACAATGCGCTGACCTCAGCAAACGCCCCGGACAATCACCGGATTGGTGCAGACAATCAGAACAATGACACAGAGAAGCCGGACGACCACACGCACGCTGCAGGCCGTCCCCCGCTTCCGGTGATCTCCCGGCTGGCAATGGTCTGCCAAGAGCTGGAAAACGCAGGAGCATCCGAGAGGACCATCGCCAGGCTGCTCGCCGCCAGCGTTCGCTCGCTCAGCCGACGCGCAGCCGCAGAGCTTGTCGTGGTCCAGCGTCGGCAAGGGCGATACGCAGCCGCGTCGGCGATCCTCGGTTCATTGGCGATGACGTGCACTGCAGAGGCCCTGCTGTCGACGCTGGACTATCTCACGGACGCTGACGCCTACCTCGCTCACCCCCTGCAGCACCGACACGAAGCACTGCGTACACCCTCGCGTCCCCGATCCACGAAGTCTTCGGCAGGTCAGGACCGACTCGGCCTCCTCCTTCTGGCTGGCCATTGGGCCCAGCCCGCAATCGTCACCGAACTGCTGCACCGACTGGAAACGTTGCGTCAGCCAGCGTACGCACGCATCCTGACCGGCGCCGCGGCCACCCGACAGCCCGCCGAGATAATGGCCCTGTTGCGCCGACTGCGGTCAGAGAACATGGAGGACGCCACCAGCGCGTTCCTGCAGCATGCCGCGAAGGTAATGTCTGTCCAGAGCATCTGTGTCCTGATGCGTTCCTTGGCTACCGCCGCATTTGACCTCGACGCCCAACTGCTGATGGCAACGGCGCTTCGACGTCCCACCCGGGAGGTCGCCAAATTCCTGGTCTATCTTGAGATGGCTGACCCGGAGGTCGCGCGCATAGCCTCGCGGGCAGCCTTTGGACAGAGCCGAGCGAACAGTGCCGAGTTGCAAGCTCACATCCATTACTTCGAAGAGCGTCGTTCCGTTTTTCAGCCCGCAGCTCGCTCTGCTGCCCAGCAGGAGCCGCCGATTCTCCTCGCGTCGGCCTACGCCGACGGCCCGGTGCTTGAGTCTCCGGCCTCTGACGCCGTTCCAGTTGCGCAGGATCCCTACGGTCCGGTGCCCCCATACGGAGCACCCTCCGCCATGGCGTCATCGACGACGCGAGTACGGATCAACATTCCAGGCGCGCGTCCCATCCCCCCAGTTGTGATTCGTTCCGGAGCCGACGACCAGACCCGTCTACCGCTGCCCATCAGGGCACCCCGCAGCAGTGGCCAAGGTTCCGAACTCCCGGTGCCTCACCGTGGTCCGGGCATCGGACCCACGCACACACCCAGTGAGCTGGCCGTCATGCAGCCATCCGAGATTGCCAGACTCGCCTCGGAGCTGTACACCGCTGGCAACATTGAGCAGGGCCACGTACTGCTTCAGAGAGCCGCAATCGTCTGCACACTGTCCGTGATCGGTGAGGCCATAGCGATCCTGCAGGCCTCCGGACACGACCCAGCCAAGGCCTTCAACGCCCTTCCCTATGTGCAATCAGGCCCCCTCCTCAAAGCCGCTGACGAGGCCAGACGACGGCTCCAGCAAGGAAAATCAGCACGCTCGACGGGCTTATGGAGCAAGCTCCTTCCGGGATCACGAGACCCCAAGGCCTGACCAACCACGCGAGCAGGTCGCCCCGCCGACGCGCCCGCCACGCACCCGCCACCCCTGGGCCCGGCCGTGGCGGCGCAGCGCGCCGTTTGCTCTCCCCGGCCGTGGGCGGGCAGGGCCAAGCCCGAGGCGAGGGGGGACTTCCTGTACTTCGGTCACCTCATGTACTGGAAGCTGGCCGGCCTGCGGAAGGCGTTCGAGTCTGACGACTTCCTTCCGGTGCTCAGCCGCCAGCGCGTCAACACCAGCCAGATCGTCCGGCGCAAGCACCGCTTCGTCCAGTACTCCTTCGCCGCCGCGGGCATCGGGGCGCTATTCGTCTTCGCCGCCTGGCTGTTCTCCTGAAGCCGGTTGGCTGGCCGCGGGCCGCAGCCGGCCCACGCGCAGGGGTGACGACCCTGGGACCCTGGCCCGTGAACAGGCGCCGCCCTGTCCCCGTTCCCCGTTCCCCCGTCAGTGTGTGGTGCGGCCGCTGGCGACCGCACCACACGAGCCGTCCTTCTCCTTCTTCTACGGGATCCGCTCAACCGGCCGTTGCGGGGGGCGGACCTGCTGGGGTATGGCTGGCGGACGTGACCGCCATCGCCGGACTGGGACCGGGGTGTCCACGGCCGTGATCGGTTCCCGCATCAGGGGCTCGAAGAGGAGCCGGGAACGGGTCACTGGCCGCCCCGTCCGGGCGACCGGGCGGCGCCGTCCCGGCCGGGACCGTTCCAAGCCCCTGAGGTGGTTCACCGTGCACACTCCCCCGTCTGGTTCGTCGTCGTCCCCTGAAGGCGGCGGAGCTTCCGTCGAGGACGCCCAGGAGGTGATCGGCGCGGTCGTCGCCTGGTGCAGTCGGGAGCTGCTGGCCGCCAGGCGCTCGGGTGACCAGCAGCGCCAGCAGGACCTGGCCGCGCAGCTGCAGGTGTGCGGCGAGGACCGGGCGCGGCTCGCCGATGCCGGGCCCGCGGAGATCGGCCGTATCACCGAGCTGTACACCGAGCGCCTGAAGTTCCTGGATGCCGCCGGGAACGGCTAGTCGCTGATGCCGTCGACGATGGTGAGCAGGAAGCTCGGGCCCTCGGCGGAGTCCGCCACGATCGAGTTGCGCAGATGGACCCGCCGGTAGCCGCCGTCCCGCCGGGACAGCCGCAGTTCCGCCCGGCCGCCTTCGAAGCTGGTGCGTTCCAGCAGCTCCCGGTCGTCGGGGTGGACCAGGTCGGCGAAGCTCTGCTGGCGCAGCACCGCCTGGGGGCGGCCGAGCAGCCGACAGAATGCGTCGTTGACCCTGGTCAGCTGGCCGCGCCCGGCGCCGTGCAGCTCGGTGATGGCCATCCCGCTAGGCGCGTACTCGAAGGCCTGCCGGAAGCCCTCCTCGCTGGCCCGCAGCGCCTGCTGTTCCTTCTCCAGCCGGGCCAGCGCGCGCTGCATCTCGGCCCTCAGCCGGGCGTTGCCGATCGCGATCGAGGCCTGCGCGGCGAACCTCTCCAGCGCCTGAAGCGATGAGGGGTCGGGTCGCTTGCCGTTGCGTGGACGATCGACCGACAGGACGCCGAGCAGGTCACCGCCAGCGCTGTACATCGGGGCGAGCAGCCAGTCGGCGGGGTGCCAGTCATCGGCCTGGACAGGCAACGGGCCATCGCCGATCCAGCGCGGGATGTCGCTGGCAACCGCCCAGTCGCGGTCATAGGGCAGGAAGCGCAGGAGGCCCAAGCGGTCGCTGACGTCAAGCAGCCGGTCCCAGGACTCCCGGGAGCCGACCTGGCCAAGCTGCACGGAGGGGCCGCCCATCGGGCTCTCCTCCAGCTCCCAGACGGCCGCCACCACGAGGTCGCCGTCCGGCCTGACCAGGCTCACCACGGCGACGTCGAAGCCGAGTCCGTGCACCGCGCCCTCGACGACGGCCTGCAGCGTGCCCGCCAGGCTGCGGGCAGCGTTGAGGCCCATGAGGATCCGGTGCGATGCGTCCGGGGCGACCAGGTCTTGAGAGCTGGCGGTTACCTTCTCAGCGTCCGCCTTCTCGCGTGCTTGGTCGCGCTCGTTCTTGAGGGCCTCTTCGGCGGCGATGAGGCGGGCTTCCAGCCGCAGGCACTTTTCCTCCGCGCCGTGCTTCAGCGTCTGGGCGCGTGCAAGCTCGGCACGCAGGGCCTCAAGCTCGGCTTTGAGGCCCCGGATCTCGTCCTTGAGCTCGTCCGAGCCGTGGGGCCCGGCGTAGATGTCGAGTTCTGAGGAGCCCGAGGCGTAGCGGTCTGCAGCCCAGTCGGTCTCCAGCTGCCGGTAGCGCTGTTCGGCCTGCCGCGCCCTGCCCTCGGCGACTTCCAGCTCGCGAAGCAGGGCACGCTCACGAACGCTGGCGCGGTGAAGCTCGCGTTCGGCAGCGCCGAGGCTCTCTCGGAGCTGGTCGAGCTGGTACTGGGAGGGGCTGCGCACCCGCAACGCCTCCAGACGCAAGTGGTGGGCCTGGCTTCGGACTCCGTTGGTGACGGGGTTTCCGTTGAGCTCCGTCACCTCTTCCAGGAGGGCGTCCACGAAGTTCGCAGGGGCGATCCGTTCGCCGCTGAGGAAGCGGGAGATTGACCCCTTGTCACGTTTCACGCGGGCGGCGAGCCGGGTCTGCGAGATGTTCAGCACCTCGAAGAGCTGGTTCAGGAAACTGACGAAGGCTTCGACCTCCGGCTCGTTCCCCCGGACACGCCGCCCGGGTTGCCCAGTCGGTTTCTCCAGCATGCCGCCCCCTCCTCAAGTTCTCCCCTGTTGCATCCAAGTGGCAACCGTTGCGGCTGGTGCAACACCGGCGTCCAGCGGAAGCGTAGGCGACGGGCGCAGACCGACCAGCGGCCACCGAAGCCCAACCACGGCGGCCGATGGCGGGTTCTGCCCCTGTCCTGTTGCTGCACGAGAGAGACGGAGAACAGAACGTGGACGAGCTGGACCTGCCAGGTGGGGCGCCGAGTTGGGACGGGGTGGAACGCCGGGCACGCTGCTCGCAACCACAAGATGTGGAGCCGGCCCGGGAGCCTGTCAGGCTGAACGGTGAGCGGCTGGGCCAACAGATCCTCGTGGGGATCGGATCCACGGTCGGCGCGAGCGCCGTGATCTGGGTGGTGGAGTTCCTCGCCTCCCACCTCGACGTCCACTGGCACTGACCCGCGCCGCGCTCGCGAAGCGTTGATCAGACCGGGCCCGGTGTCAGGTCAGCGGCCGCGGGCGGGGCCGCACGAGAGCCCTTGCTTGGTGGGGACGGGCAGAGCGGTCGGCGCCGAAGGCACCTCCAGTCCGCGCGGCCGCAGGGCATCAGGCATGAGCGGGAGGGCCTGGGCGCCGATGGCGACCAGGTCGTCGCGGTACTGCGGCATCGCGGCGTGCAGGGCGCGCTGGACGGCCCAGAACGCGGCCGCCTCCTCGTCGGTGTAGGGGCGCGCCTGCTCCGCGAGCAGGGCCAGTGCCGCCGCTGGGTGCCGTGGCCGCTGTCCGCTGGTGGGCCGGCTGCGGTACAGGGCTGTGCTGTCGCGCCGCATCACGGTGACCTGGTCCACTGCCGCCGACTCCTCCACGGCCGCGACGACGTCCGGCAGCACCCGGTAGTGCGCGTCGTGACCGGCGGCGGTGGTGAACCGGGCGGGAACATCGCGCCCGCTGGCCCGGGCGTAGCGGTGGGCGGTGCCCTGGCGGGAGTCGGCCGCGCGCACGGCCAGGACAAGGAGCTCCACCCGGTACCCGGCCCGCCGGAAGGCCTGCGTGCCGGAGGCGAACCAGGCTGGGTCGGCGGGGGTGGTCTCGATGACGAGGTTTCCGCGGCGCTCGCGCACGTGGGCCTCGGCCTTCGCCTGCCAGGCCCGGTAGTCGGCGCGGATCGGCTCCGAGGCCCGGCGCGGATCGGTGCGCAGCAGGTCCAGGTAGTCCGGGTGCAGGACTTTGAAGTGGTCGCCGGCCAGGTGCACCGGCCGGTCCAGACTGCGGTGGACTAGGTGCGCGGCCCGGGTCTTGCCCGCGCCGGGCTGCCCGGCGACGTAGACCACCACCGGCTGCTCCTGGGAAACGACCGAGCTCAGCATCGACGGCACGACCACCGCGTCGAAGACGAACGCGTGCTCATCTGCTGACAGCCGGTGGTAGTCCACCCCGGGCGCCTTCCGCAGCGGCTGGGCGGTGCGGCGCACCGGCTCGGCCAGCGCCGCGGCCCGCTCAGCGTCCCGGCCGACCGCCAGCGCCCAGTCCCCGGGCATCCGGGGCCCGCCCGCCCGCCGCTCGCAGGCAGCCAGATCCCGGCGGAACCTCCCGGTCTCCACCGCGTCCCACGGGCGGGTCCGCTCGGCGACCACGGCCTGGGCCGCGCGCGCCGGGCTCACCCAGCGCCCGTCGGCGCCGAGCTCGTTGGCGTACACGCTCTCCAGTACCGCCTGGGTGCCGCGCCGCACCACGAGGACCCGCTCGGCCAGGTGCCTGGCCTCGACCGCGGCGAGCGTCGTGGGCAGCGCGGCGGCGCAGGCGTCGTGGTTGTCCCAGGCCACGTAGCGGGGCCTGCCCTCGGAGGCCAGGCGCAGGTAGCGGTCCAGGACACCGAGCTGGCTGAGCGCCTCGGGCACGGCCAGGGCAACGATCTCCACGCGGTAGCCCGCCTGCCGGTACGCGGCGATCTCGGCGAGGAACTCCTCGGGGCGGCCCAGGGCCGCTTCGACCACCGCGTCGTACCGGTCCTGCCGCAGGCGCGCCTCCAGCTGGGCCTGCCACCCGTAGGTGTCAGTGCGCACCCGCACCCCGGCCGTGCGTACGTCCTCGGCGAGGAATCGCGGGTAGTCGGGGTGGACGGCCTTGTAGGCGTCGCGGTCCACCCGCACCGCGCCACCCCGGCGCGCGAGCGCCGCGTGCACCAGGTCCACGACGAGCGTCTTGCCGCTGCCGGCCTGCCCGAGCACGAACACCACCACTGGGCATTCCTGCGGCACGGCTCCACGTAGCAGGGCGGGCACGACCTCCGCGGCGAGGACGCGCGTGCTCGCGTCCGGGGCGAGAGCGGCGTCTAACGCTTCCGTCACCTACGGCTCCAGACGGGGGTCGTCGATGTAGACGGCGACGATCCCGGGCGGGTAGAGATCCGGATCGGCCGTCAGGATCAGGTGCTGCTGCGGACGCACCGGGGTCGGCAGACTCGCCGCGATCGCGTGCGCCGAACCCTGCCCCCCGAATCCGTCCCGCACCATCGTCGCCACCATCATGGCGGTGGTCGCGTCGAGCGCCTCGAACTCCAGCGAGGGCAGCGCCAGCACCGCCTGCGCGGCACCCTCGTCCTTGATCTCGGCCTCCATCAGACACAGCACCGGCACCAGCAGATGCTGGAACGGGCTCTTCAACGCCGAGTCCACAATCCGGTGCAGACGCGGGTGACCGGCAGCCAGCGCGGACACGGCACTCGAATCCAGAATGATCACGCGCTGCGCCTCGGGGTGACCTTCGCGCGGGCGTCGGCTGCGGCGATGTCGTAGACCCGCTGCAGCAGGTCCGGGCCCTCGTCCAGCTCCGTGTCGGTGAGCGTCATCCCGAAGTGCTCCCGCAGAAGCCGACGGCCCTCGGCAACGCGCTCCGCGATCTGCTCCGCGGTGGGCTGCGCTGCCACCAGCCGGGCCACCTGGGCGCCGATCGTGGTGCCGTCGGCCGCCGCGAGAGCGGCCAGCCGGTCACGTGTATCAGGGGAAACCTTGATCGTCGCATCAGCCATACCGCGATCGTACACCGCTGGTATACCAGCGGTGTACCAGCTGGGGAATGGCCCGTGAGGGCTGTCGATCCGCTCGCCGCGACTACCGATTCGATCTTGGTGAAAGTTTGCGTGCCGATGTGACGCGGGCTCCCGCGGCTGGTTGCGCTGGCCGGGTGTCGGGAGGGGTCTGTGCGTGGACCCATGGGCCGTCGGCCGGGCCATGGCAGGTCTGCAGCAGGATGGCGCTCCTCTCGCCCACGGCAGGGGGGATCCGGGTTTACCCGTCGTCGTCCACGGGTCTGCCCGGTCCGATGCCGAGGTAGTAGGCGAGGGCCTCGGGGGCGGAGTCGATCATGTCCTGCTGCTCCTCGGCGGTGGGGCGTGGCCGGTCGTAGCACTGGATCGAGCAGGCGCCCCAGGGGTTCCAGGCGGTGGTGCGCCCGCAGGCCTGGCAGGTCATCGTCGCGGTCCGGGCCATGATCCACCTCCGCTGCCCTGCTCACCTCATCCCTTCCACGGTAGGCGCGGCGGGCGGGGGCCGGAGCTGACGTTTGATCACTCGAACCGAATATCGAACAATTGTTCCCATGATCGCTGACGTGCCGTTCTCCCGCCCGCAGCGCCCGCCCGGGCAGCCGGGCGACGCCGAGCGGGCACCGAGGGAGCTGATGATGCTGCCCGGCCTGCACCACGACGTGCGGCGCTGGCGGCTGGTCGAGGTCCGCCGCGCCGGCGTGTGGACGCCGGCCCTGCTCACGGTGTGGCGGCGCCCACCGGGCAGCACCCGCTGGGTCGTCCACCTCCGCTGGGGCCCGGACGGGCCCGGCCCGGGCGAGGAGTGGGCCTGGATGCTGTTCGACGAGGCGACGATCCGCCCCCTGCCCGAACCCGCCCAGCCCATCCCGCCGCGTGACGCCGTCGCCGTACCGCAGGAGATGACCGGCACACCCGCGACCGACAACTCAGGCCGCTGCTGGCGCCTGGCCTGGATCCGCACCGACGGCCGCTGGCGCTCCGCCCTGGTCACCGAGCAGCGCCGCCCCGCACCCGGCCTGCCCTGGATCGTGGACGCCCGCTGGGGCGAGGACCGCCAGACAGCCTGGCTGGTCGCCGACCCGGCCACGGTGCGCCCGATTGCCACCGGGCCGCAGGCCTGCGCGACGACCGACCGCACACCCGGTCCGGCGGACCAGGCCGCCGCCTCCGGGGATCCGCGGTGAGCGTGCGGATCGCCGCCGTACCGGACACGGCGGCGCCCACGACCGGTGCCCGGCTGGCCGGCCTGCTGGAGGAGACCAGTCCCAGGGCGCGCCGCGCCCGCGTCGAGGCCGCGACCCGGCCGGTCCTGCCAGCACTGGAACCCCTGCTGCCCGACGGCCGCCTGCCCAAGGGCACCGTCATCGAGGTCCTCGACCACGCACTGCTCCTCGCGACCGCCGCAGGACCGGCCGCCGCGTCAGACCTGCTCTGGACCGCGATCATCGGCTGGCCCGAAGCCGGCCTCGCCGCCGCCCGCTCCTACGGCCTCCCGTGGGAGCGCACTCTCCTCGCCGACCACCCCGGTGACCAATGGGCCGAAACCGCCTCCGTCCTCGCCGACGCCTGCGACACGATCATCCTGCGTCCCACTGGACCACCGGCTCCGCGCCAGCTCGCCCGCCTCGAACAACGCCTACGCACCACCGGCGCCACCCTCCTGACCCCCACCCCCTGGCCCGGCACCGCCGACCTGCGCCTGACGGTGGGGGATTCGTCCTGGAGCGGGATCGGTGACGGGTACGGGGCGCTGGAGTCCCGGGCGGTCACCGCCCGGTGTACGGGGCGGGGCAGAGCGGCCCGGCCGCGTGAGGCACGTCTGCTGCTGCCGGACGTGGACGGCGGCGTGAGCACGGCGGTCGCGAGCCCGGCGGCGCAGCTGCCTGCTGAGGTCAGGGCCGCCGGGTGGTGAGAGCGGTGCCCGGTGCCGTCGGGTGGCGCCGGTCCTGACGTCGGCCTGAGCTCCGGGCGCTGATCGTCCAGTACTCGCCTTTCTCCCTCCTGCCGGGCAGTCCGGGAGCCGGTGCAGTCCGGCCGGATCCGGTCCGGGCGTGCCGCCTGGTGTGCGACGATCCGCACAGCGACGGGAGGGAGAGCGGCTGTGGAGCAGCGGGGACGGGCGTACGAGAGGGCGCTGGAGATCGCCGCGGGGGATGTCCGCGCCGAGGTGGTCGATGTGGTGGCGATCGCGCTGGAGGGTCTGGGCGAGGGCGGCCACGATGTGCCGCTGGGCGGCTGGTGCGGTTCCTGGGCGACGGGCTGCGCGGCCGGGTCCGCGGTGACGAGGGCGTGGACGTGCTGGAGGGGGCGTTCGCGGTGGTCTCGCTGGCGCTGGCGGCCGAGCGCGGCGCCTGGGGCCGGGACGAGGCCGTGCGGATCACCGGCGGTGAGTACCAGGGGCGGGCCGGGCTGGTCGACGTCTCGCTGTGGGAGCCGGACCCCGAAGGGGAGGACGTGCTGCCGGGCCCGCCGGGTGCCTACCGGGTCCGGCTGGACGGGGCCCTGACGGTGGAGGTGCCGGCCGGGGCCCTGCGGGCCGCGACCCCGGCGCGGGACCCGGAGGCTTTCCTGGATGTCACGTTCCCTGGCGTCTGGTTCGGGTGCGTGGTCTGGGGCGACCGGCTGGTGCGCTGGCACGCCGAGCGCCGCTCCGGCGAGTGGGCGCCGCTCGACCTCGGGCCGGACCCGATGGACACCGTCGCCAGAGCGGCGCTCCTGTTGTCGGCCGCGCTGTGGGACGCGGCCAGGACCGCGGGGCTGGACGAGCCGTCCGACGGCTCCGCACTGCTGGACCTGTCCCTGGCCGAGGTTGCCGCGCTCGTGAACGGCACCGACGACGCGACCACCGTGGACATGTTGGAGCGGACCCGGCCGGACTTCGCTGCCACCGCCCGGGTGCTGGAGGACCTGCGGGCGCTGTGGAGCCTTTACGCCGATGTCGAGGACTTGGTTCGGCGCCGCCGGGTTCAGCGGCTCGCGCACGTCATCGTGGTGGGTCACCAGGCTGCGGGGATGCGGTTGGGGACCGATCCGGCCGAGTACCTGACGGGCCGTTCGGTCGTGCGGCTGCGCGATCGCCTCGCGGACCTCGGCCCCTGGGAGCAGGAACGGCGGGCCCGGGCGTGGGCCGGGGACCTGGCGGCCCGGCTCGGCGGCGAGGCGGGTTAGGTCGCGCGGATCCTTGCCGTGACGACGCCCGCCGGCCCGCTGCGGCTGCAGGACGGCCCGCGGGCGGACACATGGCGAAGGGTGTCTCGGGCCGTTCCTCGCGGGACTGTATGGGTGAACCCAGCCACGGCGGTCGTCAATGGTCGTTGGTCCTGGTGGGTGCCGGCGTGGGAGAGACCGGCCCGGGTGGCAGGGCGACACCAAACCCGGGACACCGATCCCGCAGCAGTACCGGCCGGGACGCAGGATGGCGATTCCAGGCCTGGCGCCGTGGAAGGCCCGGGCCATGGCGACGGCGATCGAGCTCGGCCTGGCCGGCGGCATCATGACCGCCTACACAGCCGCCCTCTACATCGCGAAGCCCGCCTTCGCCGTCCTCCAGGTCGTCGGCATGCTCGTCGGCTGGGACCTGCGGACCGCCCTCGCCTCCGCCTACTGGCTGATCGGCGGCGTCTTCCTGGTGTGGCAGTGGGCAGTGCGCGGGACCGGCGAGTCCATCGGCCAGCGCCTGATGGGCATCGTCACTGTCGACGAGGAGCCCCGGTCGGCCCGGCCCGCTCCAGTATCCGCAGCCTCGCCCACGTCCTCGACCTCCTGCCCGCGTTCGCCGGCTACGCCAGCCCGGTCACCCACCCGCGCCGGCAGACCTGGGTGGACACCGTCAGCCGCACCGTCGTGGTCCAGCGGTCGCTGATCAACGCCATGGGGTGCTCCACGCCAGTCTGTGGGTGCTGCTCCAGCACGCCGATCTCGCCCCGGGAGGCGCTAAGGGTTCTCGTACGCCGCGTCCGGTGTGCGCAGCGGGCGCGTGGTGGTGGCGAGGTAGTGGGTGGGGTCCCGGGTGCGGTTGTGGGTGGTGTCGTGCGCCTGGGAAGGGCTCGGGAAGGCGGGTGGCCGCGGGCATGGCGGATGGTGGTCGTGGCTGGCTGGCTGGCGTGGCACCGCGGCGCGGGAGCGGCGGGCGGAGCTGTGGCTGCTGGACGCGCAGGGCACATGATCTGGCCGGTCGAACGGCAGCCGAGGGACCGGGAGCCGCGGGGCGCGATCCGCTTGAGGTGGTCCGGGACACCGGACCGTGACGGTGCGCGCTGTCTACGAGGCGGTGCGTCGGGGTCGTCCGGCTTGTTCGAGGGCGTGCTGGAGCTGGTCGCGGGTCATGATGGAGCGGTGGTGGATGTCGAGGCTGGTGGCGCGCTGGTAGAGCTCGGCCTTGGTGAGCTGGGACAGCTGCCGCTTGCCGGTCGCGCTGGTCCGCTTGCCCGCGGCCCCGGCGTGCTTCGACGTGGACTTGGCCGCGGTCCCCTTGGTGCTGCCGGTGGCCTTCGTGCTGGTGGTCTTGGCGGAGGTGCTCTTCTTTCCGCCGGTTTGCTTGGGGGAGTGGCTGGCGCGGGCAGCGTGGGCCCGGCGGGCGGGCTCGGCCGCCGGGGGTTTGTCGGCCTGGTCCTGGTCGTGGCTTTTGTCTTTGCGGGCGGTGTCGAGGCTGCGGCGCAGGGCGTCCATGAGGTCGATGACGTTGGTGGCTTCGGGGGCGGGGCCGGTGGAGACGGCGATCTGGCGGCCGGCGAGTTTGTCCTCGACGAGCTTCTTCACCTGTTCTTCGTAGGTGTCGTGCCAGGCGTCGGGCTGCCAGTCGATGGCGAGCATGCCGATCAGCTGCTCGGCGGTCTGGACCTCCTGCGCGGTGAGGGTGGTCTTCTCGGGGAGGTTGTCGACCTCGCGGTGCGGGTCGCGGACCTCGTCGGCGAAGTGCATGGTGTGCAGTTCCAGCAGTCCGTGGTCGGAGCGCACCGCGGTGAGGTACTCCTTGCCGCGCATCGCGAACATCGCCAGCCCGGCCTTGCCGGCGTGTTCCAGGGCTTCGACCAGCAGCGCGTAGACCTTCTGGTACTCCTTGCCGCGCGGGCCGAGGTAGTAGGTGCGGTCGAAGAAGATCGGGTCGACGTCGGCGAGGTCGACGAACCCGGCGATGTCGATCGTCCGGCTTCGGCCGGGGGAGATCTGTTCCAGTTCGTCGGGTTCGACGATCACGTACTCGCCGTCGGTGACCTCGTAGCCCTTCACGATGTCGGCGAACTCGACCTCCTGGCCGGTGCGCTCGTTGACGCGCTTGTTGCGTACCCGGTCGGAGGTGCCGCGTTGCAGCTGGTGGAAGCGCACGTCGTGGGACTGCGTGGCGGTGTAGAGGGCCACGGGGACGGTGACCAGGCCGAACGTGAGCACGCCGGTCCACATGGGTCGGGCCATCGCGAGGCCTCCTTCTCCGTGCCGGGCCCGCCGCCGGTGCCGGGGGCGGGTCACGGCCAGCGTCACCCGCTCGCGGGCCAAGCGCACGCGGGGCTGCGCCTGGCGGGCGCCGCCGCGTGGATGGGACCGACAGGGAAGGTGCGGCGCCGCCGCTCTCCCAGGCGCCTGGGCAGCGGGATCCGGTCCGAACCCTGGAACAGAGGGCCAGCGACACTCCCCTCGGGGTGGCTGACCTGGGCTGGCTCGGCCGCCAGCCCAGGTCAGCCACCCTTCGGACTGGTCGCGTTCCTACGGCCCGACACTCGTGAGGGCCTCTCAGGAGCAGCTGCCGGCCGGACGGTACGTGCCGTCGGAGGTCGCGCATCGGCGGTCGGGGTGCGTGGTCGCCGTAGCGGATCCGGTGCACGTCCCGCTCTCTCGGCCTGCGCGAAATGCGGGGCATGGCGGCGTTCGCTGGGGGCTCGATCCGATCGAGCGTAGTTCGTTGGCATCGAGTGACAGGCTGTGCCCTCTTCTGCCGGTCCGCCAGCCCTTGGGTCCGGCCCGAACCACTCCTTAGGCCACATCGGGGAACTATTCGATTGTGTGCGTTCATCCGGAATTAAAGAATCCCCCAAATCGATCC
>NZ_JBIWNL010000061.1:0-31691 GCF_044767225.1 Kitasatospora sp. NPDC101447 | reverse complement strand
CCACCGCGTATCGGAGGTATTTCCGAAACGCTGTGGAGCGGAATTCACGCACGCGCTTGTTACCGGCCGGTCGACAACCGGTTGACCGGACGTCACCGCAGGCCGCAGTATCGGGCGCACGGCGACGGCGCACCCCCGGGCCCGCCGCCACCGCGAGCCGCCACGGAGGACTGCGCATGGCCCTGGACGCCGACGTCATCGTCATCGGAGCGGGCCTCGCCGGCCTCGCCGCGGCCGCCGAACTCGCCGACGCCGGACGGAAGGTGATCCTGCTCGACCAGGAGCCGGCGGCCTCGCTCGGCGGACAGGCGCACTGGTCCTTCGGCGGCCTCTTCCTGGTCGACTCGCCCGAGCAGCGCCGGATGCGGATCCGCGACTCGCACGCCCTCGCCTGGCAGGACTGGCTCGGCACGGCCGGCTTCGACCGCCCCGAGGACGCCTGGCCGCGCCGCTGGGCCGAGGCGTACGTGGACTTCGCCGCGGGCGAGAAGCGCTCCTGGCTGCGCGGGATGGGCGTGCGGTTCTTCCCGGTGGTCGGCTGGGCCGAGCGCGGCGGATTCCTCGCCGACGGGCCCGGCAACTCGGTGCCGCGCTTCCACATCACCTGGGGCACCGGCCCCGGACTGCTGGCGCCCTTCGTGCGCCGGGTCCGCGACGCCGCCGCCCGCGGGCTGGTGGACCTGCGCTTCCGGCACCGCGTCACCGGACTGTCCGCCACCGCGGGCGCCGTCGACACCGTCACCGGAGAGGTGCTGGAGCCGAGCCCGGCCAGCCGGGGCGAGGCCAGCTCCCGCACGGTCGCCGGGCAGTTCGAACTGCGCGCCCAGGCCGTGGTCGTCACCTCCGGCGGCATCGGCGGCAACCACGACCTGGTCCGCAAGGCCTGGCCGGCCCGGCTCGGCACCCCGCCCGCCAAGCTGCTCTCCGGCGTGCCCGCGCACGTGGACGGCCTGATGCTGGACATCGCCGGCGCGGCCGGCGCCAGCCTGATCAACGGCGACCGGATGTGGCACTACACCGAGGGCATCGAGAACTGGGACCCGATCTGGGCCCGGCACGGCATCCGGATCCTGCCCGGCCCGTCCTCGCTCTGGCTGGACGCGCGCGGCCGGCGGCTGCCCGTCCCGCTGTTCCCCGGCTTCGACACCCTCGGGACGCTGGAGAACATCATGTCCACCGGGTACGAGTACACCTGGTTCGTGCTCAACCAGCGCATCATCGAGAAGGAGTTCACCCTCTCCGGCTCCGAGCAGAACCCGGACCTGACCGGGAAGTCCGTGCGCGGCGTGCTCGGCCGCGCCCTGCCCGGCGCCCCCGGCCCGGTCCTGGGCCACCTGCGGCACGGACGGGACTTCGTGGTCGCGGGCAACCTCGCCGACCTCGCCCGCGGCATGAACGCCAAGACCCGCGAGCCGCTGATCGACCCGGACGCGCTGCGCCGCACCGTCGAGGACCGCGACCGCCAGCTGGCCAACCCCTTCGCCAAGGACCTCCAGGTCACCGCCATCCACGGCGCCCGCCGCTACCTCGGCGACAAGCTCGTGCGCACCGCCGCCCCGCACCGCATCCTCGACCCCGGCGCCGCCCCGCTGATCGCCGTGCGGCTCAACATCCTGACCCGCAAGTCGCTGGGCGGGCTGGAGACGGACCTGTCCTCCCGGGTGCTGCGGCCGGACGGGGAGGTGCTGCCGGGCCTGTACGCGGCGGGCGAGGCGGCGGGCTTCGGCGGCGGGGGCGTGCACGGCTACCGCTCGCTGGAGGGGACGTTCCTGGGCGGGTGCCTGTTCTCGGGCCGTACGGCGGGGCGGGCCGCGGCGCAGGCGGTCGGATAGCCGGCGGGCGGCGGGCGGCGGGCGGTGGGCGGTTCGACGGCGGCCCGCCCCGGGGCACGGGGCGTCAGGCCTGGTGGACGGCCCCTGACCGGCGGGTACAGTGCCGGTGCAGAGCGCGCCGCCGACCACGAGGGGTATCCAGAACCGATGAGCCGCCGAGACCGTGACCGTGACGGCGCCCGGGACCACGACCGGAAGCGGGGCGCCGGCTCCCCGGTGACCGTCACCGTCTGCCGCGGCTGCTGCTGCGGCACCGAGGCGAAGCACCCCGGGGTGGACCACGCGGGGCAGTACGAGCGGCTGCGGACGGCGGTGGGGGCGGCGGGCCGGGTCCGTGCCGTCAAGTGCCTGGACGTGTGCAGCCAGTCCAACGTGGTGGTGGTCGGGCCCTCCAGCGAGGGCCGGGCCGCGGGCGGGCGGCCGGTCTGGCTCGGCTTCGTCCTGATGGACGAGATGATCGACGACATAGCCGCCTGGGTGCGCGCGGGCGGCCCCGGGCTCGCCGAGCCGCCCGGTCTGCTCGACCTCCAGCTGATCTCGGTCTCCCGGCGGGTCCGCGAAGGCCTGCCGGAGTAGTGTCCGCCGCCGGGCCTGACCTGACCGATCGTCATATGGTCGTCCCGGGGTGGTCCGGCGGTCCGCACCACTAGCATGACCGGTGGCACCGAGCCGTTCCGCGCCAGGGAGGAAGACGATGACGACGGTCTGCCGCATCTGCGCGGGCACCGGACGGACCGCCGGCCTCAACTGCCGGACCTGCCAGGGCACCGGCACCACCGAGGTGGGCGGCGGGGGCGGCAACTGCTTCCTGTGCGACGGCACCGGGGTGTACGTGCGCTACCGGGTGGACGCGACCGGCGCCAAGCACGCCTACCGGGACGAGATCTGCCGCACCTGCGACGGCACCGGGAACCGCACCGCCACGCAGTGGGACGAGCCCTCCTGACCCGCCTGCCCCTCCGGTACGCCGTTCCCACCGGGGGAGGCCGCGCCGACACGGACTCAAGTGGACCGGTCGGCGGGGGCCATGATCCGGCGTCGGATCGACGCGGACACGCCCTTTACCGAACCATGGTCGAACATTGGTGTTCGAATGGGGGACACGCTGCGGCCCGTTCACCGGGCGTCCGCGTCAGATCCACGCGCCGCTGACAGAGTCCCGCGCATGGATATCCCCAACATGGGCGTGCCGGCCAAGCTTGCCGACCGCATGAGCATGGCCGAGCAGCACGAGTACCTGCGGGCCCGCTTCTCCCGCCGCCGGATGCTGCGCGCCGGTGCCGTGACCGTCGGCGCCGTCGCCGTCGGCGGTGCCCTGGGCAGCGGCACCGCCTTCGCGGCGCCGGCCGGCCCGCAGCTGCTGACGGGCGGCACGACGGACGGCATCGACGGCTCGCTGGTCGCGCCGGTCGGTCGCCACCTCCAGTTCGGCCCCGAGCCGGACACCCAGTTCCGCATCTCCTGGCAGGTCCCGGCGCCGGTCAAGAAGCCGTTCCTGCGCTTCGGCAAGACCCCGTGGGAGCTCAGCCACAAGGTGCAGGCCGAGGTCCGCGCGCTGCACACCCCGGCGCTGACCCCGGGCAGCCAGCCGGTGGACCAGTACTACCTGCACGTGGCGCTGGAGGACCTGCACCCCGACACCACGTACTACTACGGCGTCGGCCACGAGGGCTTCGACCCCGCGTCGCAGCAGCAGATCTCCACCCTGCACACCTTCCGCACCGCGCCCTCCCGCGACCACCGCTGGGGCAAGGTGTACGAGCCGTTCACCTTCACCGCCTTCGGTGACCAGGGCGTCAGCGCCCACGCGGCCGGCAACGACCACATCATCAAGGCGCAGAAGCCGTCCTTCCACCTGCACGCCGGCGACATCTGCTACGCCGACCCGGCCGGCTCCGGCACCGACCCGGACAAGTCCGTCTACAACGCGAAGACCTGGGACGACTTCCTGGTCCAGACCGAGACGGTCGCCGCCGAGATCCCGTGGATGGTCTCCTACGGCAACCACGACATCGAGGCCTGGTACTCGCCCAACGGCTACGGCGGCGAGAACACCCGCTTCTACCTGCCGAACAACGGTCCGGACCCGCGCACCGTCCCGGGCGTCTACACCTTCCGCTACAAGAACGTCGGCGTGATCTCCCTCGACGCCAACGACGTCTCCTACGAGATCCCGGCCAACCTGGGCCTCTCGGCGGGCAAGCAGACCAAGTGGCTGGAGCGCACCCTCAAGGACCTGCGCAGCGACGAGACCATCGACTTCGTCGTGGTCTTCTTCCACCACTGCGCCTTCTCCACCACCGTCGCGCACGCCTCCGAGGGCGGTGTCCGCGAGGCCTGGGTGCCGCTGTTCGAGAAGTTCCGGGTGGACCTGGTCATCAACGGCCACAACCACATCTACGAGCGCACCGACGCCATCCTCGGCAACAAGGTCTCGAAGCAGGTGCCGAGCGGCGCCACCATCGAGCCCGAGAAGGACGGCGTGGTCTACGTGACCGCGGGCGCGGCCGGCCGCAGCCTGTACAAGTTCGACGTGCCGGACACCTACGAGGGGCACGAGAACCACCAGGACGAGGTCACCACGTACTACTGGAGCAAGGGCCGGGTGAAGACCCCCGAGACCATCCAGTGGTCGCGGGTGCGCTACACCGGCTACTCCTTCATCAAGGTCGACGTCACCCCGGCCCACCTGGGCCAGAAGTCGACCATGAAGGTCACCGCGCTGGCCGAGGACGGCACGCAGATCGACAACTACACCATCCTGCGCAAGGTCGGCGAGGGCTGGGACTCCGGCCGCGACGACGACGGCGAGGGCGGCGGCTGGGGCTGGTAGTCCCGGGCGGTCGTGACGGTGCCCCGGTGTCGGAAGCCCGACACCGGGGCACCGGTGCGTCCGCGGTGGCCGGTCGTCCGGCGGGTCAGCGCCGGGGGCCGTACATGATGACGGCGACCCCGGCCAGGCAGATCAGCGCGCCCGCCACGTCGTAGCGGGTCGGCCGGAAGCCGTCGACGAGCACGCCCCAGAGCAGCGAGCCGGCCACGAACACCCCGCCGTACGCCGCCAGCACCCGGCCGAACTGGCTGTCCGGCTGCAGCGCCGCGACGAAGCCGTAGGCGCCGAGCGCCACCACGCCCAACCCGGCCAGCCACCACGGCCGTTGCTCGCGCACGCTCTGCCAGACCAGCCAGCAGCCGCCGATCTCGGCGAGCGCGGCGAGGACGAACAGGGCGATCGAGCGCAGGACGGTCATGGGTGCGAGGGTAGGGGCTCAGCTCTGGCGGTACGTCGCCAGGAAGCGCCCGATCCGGTTGACGGCCGTCTCCAGGTCGTCGGCGCGGGGCAGGGTGACGAAGCGGAAGTGGTCCGGGCGGGGCCAGTTGAAGCCGGTGCCCTGGACCACGTGGATCTTCTCGCGCAGCAGCAGGTCCAGCACGAACTGCTCGTCGTCGACGATCCGGTGCACCGCCGGGTCCAGCTTGGCGAAGGCGTACAGGGCGCCCTTGGGCTTGACGCAGCTGACGCCGGGGATCTCGTTGAGCGCCCGGACCGCGATGTCGCGCTGCTCGGTGAGCCGGCCGCCGGGCAGCACCAGGTCGTTGATGGACTGGTGGCCGCCGAGCGCGGCCTGGACGGCGTACTGGGCGGGCACGTTGGGGCACAGCCGCATGCCGGAGAGCATGGTGAGGCCCTCCAGGTAGTCGGTGGCGTGCTGCTTGGGGCCGGAGACGACCAGCCAGCCGCTGCGGAAGCCGGCCACCCGGTAGGACTTGGAGAGGCCGTTGAAGGTGAGGGTGAGCACGTCGTCCGCGAGGGCGGCCAGGCAGTGGTGCTCGGTGCCGTCGTAGAGGATCTTGTCGTAGATCTCGTCGGCCAGGACCATCAGCTGGTGGCGGCGGGCCAGGTCGAGGATGCCCTCCAGCAGTTCCTTCGGGTAGACCGCGCCGGTGGGGTTGTTGGGGTTGATGACGACGATCGCCTTGGTGCGGGCGGTGATCTTGGCGGCGATGTCGTCGAGGTCCGGGTACCACTCGGCCTCTTCGTCGCACAGGTAGTGCACGGCCTTGCCGCCGGCCAGCCGGACCACCGCCGTCCACAGCGGGTAGTCGGGCATCGGCACGAGCACCTCGTCGCCGTCGTCCACCAGTGCGGTGACGGCCATCTGGATCAGCTCGGAGGCGCCGTTGCCGAGGTAGACGTCGTTGACGTCGACTCCCTGGACCCCGCGCTGCTGGTAGTACTGCACCACCGCGCGGCGGGCCGGCAGGATGCCGCGGGAGTCGCTGTAGCCGTGCGCCTTGGGCAGGTTGCGGATGATGTCCTGGACGATCTCCTCGGGCGCCTCGAAGCCGAACGGGGCCGGGTTGCCGGTGTTCAGCCGCAGCACGGTGTGCCCGGCCTCCTCCAGGGCGTTGGCCTGGTCGACCACCGGACCGCGGATCTCGTAGCACACGTCATTCAGCTTGCTGGACTGCCGAAACTCCATCTGCGGCCTCCCGACCGTCACCACCGCTCCGTTGCTTCTGCTTTGTTCTACCAAGTTGGCACTTGGAAAGTCCAACCTCTTGGCTATGCTGATCCACATGTCACGCCGAAGCTACGACCAGTACTGCGCCGTCGCCCGCGCCCTGGACGCGGTGGGGGAACGCTGGAGCCTCCTGATCGTCCGTGAACTCCTGGCCGGCCCGCGCCGCTACACCGACCTGCACGCCGACCTGCCCGGCGTCTCCACCGACATCCTGGCCGCCCGGCTCAAGCAGCTGGAGGGCGAGGGCCTGGTCGCGCGGCGGCGACTGGAACGGCCGGCCAACGCGACGGTCTACGAGCTCACCGAGCGCGGGCGCGAACTGCGACCGGTCATCGAGGCGCTGGGGAAGTGGGGCCTGGCCGCGCTCGGCGAGCAGCGGCCCACCGACGCCGTGCGCGAGCACTGGTTCACGCCCCGCAAGGCGGGGGACGAGGCGGCCGTCGCGCTCTGACGGGCCGGTGGCCCGGCGGCCCGGCGGCCCGGCAGCGCGGCAGCGCGGCGGCGCGATGGCTCGGCAGGGCGGTGGCGCGATGGCGCGGTGGCCCCGTGGCGGGTGAACGGGGGCAGCGGCAAGGCCCCCGTCGCCGGCCGCCGCCCCGTGTGCCCAGGATGGTGCGGGCCGATAAACGAACGGTCGACGCCCGATGAGCGCCGAGGTCAGGGGCCTGGCTGCGGAGCCGCACCGACGCGCACGTACGATCGTCGGACCGCGAAGCCGTCCCAGGAGAGCGGAGGCCCCCGCCCGTGCCCACCACCCATCGCAGCTACGCCGGCTACGTCGCCCTCGGCGACTCCTTCACCGAGGGCATGTGCGACGACCTGCTGCCCGACGGCCACTACCGCGGCTGGGCCGACCGGGTCGCCTCGGCGCTGGCGGCGGAGCGCGCCGACGGGGACTTCCGGTACGCCAACCTCGCCGTCCGCGGCAAGCTCATCGGGCAGATCCACGACGAGCAGCTCGCCCCCGCCGCCGCCATGGACGCCGACCTGGTCACCCTGGCCGGCGGTCTCAACGACGTGCTGCGCCCCGGCTGCGACATCGAGAGGGTCGAGCAACTGCTCGGCGACTGCGCCCGCGAGCTGCGGGCCGGCGGCGCCACCGTGGTCATGTTCACCAGCACCGACCCCACCCGCAGGATGGTGGGCAGCGCCCGGCTGCTGCCCACCATCCTGCGGATGAAGGCCTTCGTGCAGGAGCTCGGCCGCCAGGACGGATTCGCGGTGGTCGACCTCTTCTCCGCGCCCTGCTTCGACGACCGCCGGCTGTGGGCCGAGGACCGGCTGCACCTCTCGCCCGAGGGGCACCGGCGGGTCGCCGAGGGCGTGTTGGAGGCGCTCGGCCGCCCGGCCGCCTTCGACTGGCGCGCCCCGCTGCCCGTCGCCGCCCCGCCCGGCCGCACCGAGCGCCTGCGCGCCGACGCCCGCTGGCTGCGCACCCACCTCGGCCCGTGGGTCGGCCGCCGCCTCACCGGCCGCTCCTCCGGCGACGGGCGCCCGCCGAAGCGGGCCGAACTCCTGCCGTACTCCCAGGAGTCCTGACTCGCACGAGTCCTGACTCCAGGGAGCCGTGACCCCTGCGAGCGGACCCCTGCGAGCCGGATCCCTGCGAGCCGGACCCCTACGAGTCCTGGGCCTGCGGGTCGGTCGGGTCCAGGACCAGGCTCGCCATGGGGGAGTGGGTGGTCCAGCCGAGCGCGGTGTAGAGCGCCTGTCCGTCCGGAGTGCCGACCAGCACGCCGGTGCGCGCGCCCCGCTCGTACGCGGCGGACTGCAGCGTGCGCATCACCAGGGCGCCCAGGCCCCGGCGGCGGAATCCGGGCGCGGTGGTGATCTGGTCGGGCACGGCGACCGGTCCGGCCAGGCCGGCCTGGCCGCGCGCGGCCAGGTGCCCGTCCTCGGTGCGCACCATCGTCCGGATGACGCCGCCGCGCTCCCAGGTAGTGACGGTGTGGCCGGCCGGGGCCGCCGGCCGCTCGGGGGCGAGCGGGACGCTCATCAGGAAGCCCGGCTGGTCCTGCCGCCACTGCGGGCCAAGCCAGGGGAGCACCGTGGCGTCCTCGGCGAACAGCTTCAGCCAGGTGGTCGGTGCGGTGGTGGCCTCGGCGATCTTGCGGACCTCGACCTCGGTCGGCTCGGGCAGCACGTGCCGGCCCACCTCCCCGGTCGGTGAGCCGACGTCGATGCTCCAGCCCCAGGGCTGGTCGACCGGCTCGGCGGCGCCGCGCGACACGACCCAGCCCGAGATCCACATCCGGACCAGTTCCCTGGTGCCCGGCTCCTGCATGATGCCCACCTCGTTGTATGTAACAGTCTCTGGCGCTTTTCACACCTTACCGGCGATGGGGGTGGTCTGCCCAGTAGGATTTCGGGGTTCACGGCGCCGCACCGGCGCCCGGCTGGAAGGACCCCGGAACGTGCGCGAGACCGAGTCGCCGCAGGACCCCACGGCGGCCGAGCCGACCCCGCTCCGGTCCGACTGCAGCAGCTGCTTCGGGCTCTGCTGCGTCGCGCTGCCGTTCGCCGCCGGTTCCGACTTCGCCGTGAACAAGGCCGCCGGGAGCCCCTGCCGCAACCTGCAGGCCGACTTCAGCTGCGGCATCCACGCGCGCCTGCGCGACAGCGGCTTCCAGGGCTGCACCGTCTACGACTGCTTCGGCGCCGGGCAGCGGGTCTCCCAGGTGACCTTCGGCGGGCGCAGCTGGCGCGAGGAGCCGGACAGCGCCGGGCCGATGTTCGAGGTCTTCCCGGTCGTCCGGCAGCTGCACGAACTCCTCCGGTACCTGACCGAGGCGCTCACCTTCGAGCCCGCCCGCGCCGTCCACCCCGAGCTGCGGCAGGCCCTGGAGGAGACCGACCGGCTGGCCGGCGGCACCCCCGAGGAGATCCTCGCCCTCGACGTCCCGGCCCACCGGCAGCGCGTCAGCGAACTCCTGCTGCGCGCCGGCGAACTCGTCCGCGCCGGTGTCCCGAACCGCCGGGAGCACCGCGGCGGCGACCTCTTCGGCGCCCGGCTGCGCGGCGCCGACCTGCGGGGTGCGAACCTGCGCGGGGCCCTGCTGGTGGCCGCCGACCTCTCCGGCGCGGACCTGCGCCTGGCCGATCTGATCGGCGCGGACCTGCGCGACACCGACCTGGCCGGCGCCGACCTCAGCACGGCGCTCTTCCTCACCCAGAGCCAGCTCCACGCCGCCCGCGGCGACGCCGCCACCCGCCTCCCGGCCGGCCTCACCCGCCCGGCCCACTGGCCCGACACCGCGGTGCCAGCGGCGGCGCTCCCGGCGGCGAAGCCCCGGTCCGGGCCCGGCAAGGGCGGGCGGCCGGCCCGGGGGCGTCGCCGCTGAGGCCGCGACGGTCCGGTCCTACTGGCCGACCCGGCCGTCGACGCACTCGCGCAGCAGGTCGGCGTGCCCGCAGTGCCGGGCGTACTCGTCGATCCGGTGCACCAGCAGCTCCCGGACGGCGATGCCGTCCTTCCCGAGCCGCTCGCCCAGGTCGGGGAACCCGCTGAGCAGGGCGTCGGTCGCGGCCTGTTCGCGTTCCAGGTCCCGGAACGCGGCCTCCACCACGGCCGGTTCGGCCACCGCGCCGTCGAAGTCCGCGTCCCGCGGCCCGTAGAGCTTCGGGAGCCGCTCGCCGTCGGTGACCCAGCTGCGCCAGTCGCGCTCGACCTCGGCCAGGTGGCGCACCAGCCCCAGCAGCGACATCGTCGACGGCGGCACCGAGCGTCGGGCCAGCTGTTCGGCGTCCAGCCCCTCGCACTTCATTCGCAGGGTCAGCCGGTAGTTCGTCAGACAGTCGATCAGCGGGCCGAGTTCGCCGTCCGGGCTCGGCCCGTCGCTGTTGCGGGGGTCGTCGTCCGGGTCGGCCCACATGTCGGGGTGGACGGTCGCCTCGGTCCATCGTGCGGGTTGTTCGGTCATGTCCGCATCGTCGCCTGCAACCACCGCCACCTGCCACCGAGTTATCGCCTGCGCGGGACGTCGGACCGGCCGACTTCCCGCGCGGCCGGTCCTCGGCGATCCCCCTCAGTGGTCCTCGGCCGGTCCTCGGCTGCCGCTTAGTCGGTCAGCAGCCGGGCGCGCAGGGCGTCGGCCTGGCCGCGGTCGATGCCGAGGGTGCCGCCGAGGTAGGCCTCGACCGAGCCGTGGCGGGCGGCGAGGTCGGCGAGCGTGAGGCGGATGACGGCCTCCGGGGCGCGGCCGTAGCCGGGCCAGCGCAGGGTGCGGTCGGGGTGGGCGGCGTGCCACTCGGCGACGAAGTGCGGGGTGGCGAGCTCGGTGAGGGCGAAGTCGGCGGCGATGTCGTCCTCGGCGACGCCGAGCAGGGTGAGCAGCAGGGCCGCGATGAGCCCGGTGCGGTCCTTGCCGGAGGCGCAGTGGAAGACCACCGGGGCGTCGGCGGCGGCGATCACCTCCAGGACCTGCCGGATCTCCTTCACCCCGTCCTCGGCGACCTCGGCGAAGCGGTCGGCGAGGTAGCGCCAGGGGTCGAGCTCCGGGTCGATCTCGGCCTGGTCGTACGGGCGGTGCTCGATCGACAGGTTGTGGTACTCCAGCCCGTCGACCTCGGGGACCCGGCCCTTGGCGGCGATCTCCCAGGGGTAGCGCAGGTCGATCACGGTCCGGACGCCTAGGGCCCGCAGCCGGTCGAGGTCGGCGGGGGAGGAGAGCTTGCCGAGCGAGTCCGAGCGGTAGAGCAGGCCCCACCGTACGGACCGTCCCCCGGCGGCCGGGTACCCGCCCAGGTCGCGGAAGTTGTGCAGGGCATCGAAGCTGTGGTGACGCGTTGTCATGCGCGGCACTCTAGCCAGCCGTTCAACCGTTCAACCGCTCAGCGGCTCAGCGGTTCAGCCGTCTCGCCCGGGGGTGGGGTGGCCGTAGCCGTGGGCGAGGAGGTCGAAGGCGCGGGTGGCGTCGCCGGCGGCCTCGGCGTGCAGGTCGTCGGCGGTGCGGCCGCCCTCCTGGATGCGCTGCCAGTTGTGCAGGGCCAGGACGCGCTGGGTGGCGGTGACCTGGGCGGCGAGCAGCGCGGCGGTGAGCGCGCGGGGTTCGGGGAGTTCGGGGACCCCGCACAGAGCGTCGGCCAGGGAGCGTTCGGCGCGGGACACGTACGCGCCGACCCGGGCGGCCAGGCTCGGGGTGCCGTAGACGAGGGCGGTGAAGGCGAGGACGGCGGGGTGGTCGTTGAGGCCGGTGACGGGGTCGCGCCGGGTGAGGCCGGTCAGGAAGTCCCTGAGCAGGGCGTCGAGCACCGGTTCGCCGGCGAGCCGGTTGCGGACGACGTCGGCCGCCTGCTCCTGGTGGTCGGCGAAGCGGTGGACGACCAGGTCCTCCTTGCTGGGGAAGTAGGAGAACAGTGTCGGCTTGGAGACCTCGGCGGCCGCCGCGACCTCCGCCACCGACACCTGGTCGAACCCGCGCTCCAGGAAGAGCGCGATGGCTGCCTCGGAGATGGCCCGCCGGGTCTGCTCCTTCTTGCGCTCGCGCAGTCCAGTCATGGGCCCAGGCTAGCAGGGAATCTTGACCCGGGAAGGTTTTTTACCCGGTCGGCGCGCCGGTGCCCGGCCGCCGCGCGACGGGGCGCTGACCGACCTCGCGGACGCCCCCTGGCCGCCGCCCGCGGCCCCCCGGGGAGCGACGGCCTCCCGGGAGCGGCGGGCCGCTGCGGGGGAGCGGTCAGACGCTGCGGTCGGCGAGCACCTCGCGGACGACGTGGCGGGCGTTGGCGGTCAGGGCCGCGTCGGTGTGCCGGTAGTACGGGATCGTCACCAGGGCGATGGAGAAGGCCCAGGCGCGGCCGCGGGCCCACATCGCGTCGTCGGCGCGCAGGGCGGCGCGGAAGGTGGGGCGGGCGGCGGCCGGCAGCAGGTTCCATGCGGCGATCAGGTCGGCGGTCGGGTCTCCGACGCCCATCAGCGCGAAGTCGATGACGGCGGCGAGCCGGCCGGACCGGGAGAGCAGCAGGTTGCCGGGGGTGAGGTCGCCGTGCATCCACTGCGGCGGTCCGGCGTGGTCGGGCAGGCGCAGGGCCTTGTCCCACAGCGCGGTCGCGGCCGCGGTGTCGATCGAGCCGGCGAGCTGGGCGATGGCCGCGCGGGTCGCGCCGTCGCGGGAGGCGAGCGGGACGCTGCGGTGGCCGGCCGGGGCGTCGGCCGGGTCGACGGCGCGCAGGGCGTTGACGAAGCCGGCCAGGTCGCGGGCCAGCGCGTCGGGTGCGGCGAGGGCGCCGACGGCCGGGTTGACGCCGTCGATCCAGTGCAGCACCGCCCACTCCCACGGGTAGCCGGCGGCGGGCCGGCCGACGGCAAGCGGGGCGGGGATCGGCAGCGGGAGCCGCGGCGCCAGCCGGGGCAGCCACTGGCGTTCCCGGCGGAGGTCGCCCGCCGCCCACTCCACCCGGGGCAGCCGGACGGCGAGTTCGGGCCCGAGGCGGAACATCGCGTTGTCCGCCGCCGCGGAGCCGACCGGGGTGATCGGAAGGTGCTCCCACTGCGGGAACTGGGCGGAGATCAGACGCCTCACCAGGGCCGCGTCGACCACCGGCTCGTCGGGGTGCATCCGGGTGGCAGCGCACATGCCCGGCAGCGTACAGCGCCGATCGTTTCCGTTCAGCCGTATTCCCCAACTGCGCTGACTTATAGGCTGACGGCATGGTGATCAGTCAGCAGACGGCGGGCGAGCGTCGGGCCCTGCGCGCGGCGCAGGCGGCGCTCGCGCTGCTCGTCCTGCTGGGCGTGGTCGGGCGGTACAGCGAGCGCCCGGGCGGCCTGCTGGTGCTGCGCGACTGGTTCGACCGGCCGCTGCTGCTGTTCACCGCCGCGCTGCCGCTGCTGCTGGTGGTGCTGTACTGCGTCACCTGGCGGGCCTGGATCCGGGTGGTCCTGGGCGTCGGCGTGCTGCTGGCGGCCGTGGCGACGGTGCCGCTGTGGCTCTTCCTGGACGCCCCGTACGACACCGGGACGCAGCGGGCACCCGACCGCTCCGACCGCCGGATCGTCCGGCAGGAGGAGCCCGGGATGCTCAGCACCGCCCAGTGGGTCTTCGTCGACCAGGGCACCGGCCTGACCGCCCGCCGCTGGCCGATCGCCCACGCGGGCTTCCGCTACGGCGACGAGATCGACGCCGCCTGGGACGGCCCGGACCGGGTCCGGCTGACGAGCGGCAGCACGACGAAGGTGATCGACCTCGCCGCCGACGGCCGGCCCAGCGACTCGCTCACGCTGGGGTGACCCGCACCCCGATCGTGCCGTCCTTGCCGAACCGCAGCACGTTCGCGGTCAGCGCGATCGCGCACAGCAGCCCGTACTTGCGGCGCAGCAGCTTGCGGTAGGCGGGCGCCCGGACCGGGTCGAGCACGGCCGTGGCCGGGACCTGCGCGCCGAGCAGGTTGCCGCGGATGTCGCTCGGGCCGACCAGCACGTCCGAGCGGTTGCGCAGGCGCTTGACCTTGCCGGTCTTCGTCACCGTGGTGAAGACCAGCGCGTCGCCGTCCCGCGCGACCCAGACCGGGGTGGCCACCGGGGTGCCGTTCCTCCGGTAGGTGGTGAACAGCAGGTACTTGGCGGCGGCGAGCCGCTCCAACTCGGCGGCAGCGTCCAGAGTGTCCATGCCCGCCAGGCTATGCAGGGGCAACTGGGCATCGCTTGAGCCTTCTTGGGGCCGTCGGCGGCCCGCCCGGGGCCGCCGGCCGGGCGCGCCACGCCCGGCCGCCACGGGTGCGGCCGGGCGTCGTCGTCGGCACCTGCCAGAATGCAGGGCGTACGGCGAAAGCACTGAAGGAGAAGGTGACCGGCTTCGTGACCACGCCAGTCGAACAGGCGGCCCGCCAGGGCCAGCAGGCGATCGAACGCAAGATCGCCGAGGAACTGGGCGTCCGCGAGGGGCAGGTGAAGGCGGCCGTCGACCTGCTCGACGGCGGCGCGACCGTCCCGTTCGTGGCCCGCTACCGCAAGGAGGTCACCGGCTCGCTCGACGACGCCCAGCTGCGCGGCCTGGAGGAACGGCTGCGCTACCTGCGCGAACTGGAGGAGCGCCGGGCGGCCGTCCTGGAGTCGATCGAGTCCCAGGGTAAGCTGGACGACGCGCTGCGCGCCCGGGTGCTGGCCGCCGACTCCAAGGCGCGGCTGGAGGACATCTACCTGCCGTTCAAGCCGAAGCGGCGCACCAAGGCGCAGATCGCCCGGGAGGCCGGGCTGGAGCCGCTGGCCGACACCCTGCTCGCCGACCCCGCGCAGGACCCGGCGACGCTCGCCGCCGGGTACCTCAACGAGTCGGTGGCGGACGCCCCGGCGGCCCTGGAGGGCGCCCGCGCGATCCTGGTCGAGCGCTTCGGCGAGGACGCCGACCTGGTCGGCTCGCTGCGCGAGCGGATGTGGACCCGCGGCCGCGTGGTCGCCACCGTCCGCGACGGCAAGGAGCAGGACGGCGCCAAGTTCGCCGACTACTTCGACTTCGCGGAGCCGTACACCAAGCTCCCCTCGCACCGCATCCTGGCGATGCTGCGCGGCGAGAAGGAGGAGGTGCTCGACCTCGAACTCTCGCCCTACGACGGCGAGTCCGAGGGGGACCTGCCCGGCGGGAGCGACTACGAGCAGCGGATCGCCGCCCGCTTCGGCATCGCCGACCGCGGCCGCCCGGCCGACAAGTGGCTCGGCGACACCGTGCGCTGGGCCTGGCGCACCCGGATCCTGGTACGCCTCGGCATCGACCTGCGCGCCCGGCTGCGCGCGGAGGCCGAGGAGGAGGCGGTGCGCGTCTTCGCCGCCAACCTGCGCGACCTGCTGCTCGCCGCCCCGGCCGGCACCCGCGCCACCATGGGCCTGGACCCGGGCTTCCGCACCGGGGTGAAGGTCGCCGTGGTGGACGCCACCGGCAAGGTCGTCGCCTACGACACGATCTACCCGCACCAGCCCGCCAACAAGTGGGACGCGGCCGTGCACACCCTGGCCGCGCTGGCGAAGAAGCACGACGTCGACCTGGTGGCGATCGGCAACGGCACCGCCTCCCGGGAGACCGACAAGCTGGGCGAGGACCTGATCAAGCGCCACCCCGAGCTGAAGCTCACCAAGGCGATGGTCAGCGAGGCCGGCGCCTCGGTGTACTCGGCCTCCGCGTTCGCCTCGCAGGAGCTGCCGGAGCTGGACGTGTCGATCCGCGGCGCGGTCTCGATCGCCCGCCGCCTGCAGGACCCGCTGGCCGAACTGGTCAAGATCGACCCCAAGTCGATCGGCGTCGGCCAGTACCAGCACGACCTGAGCGAGGTGAAGCTCTCCCGCTCGCTGGACGCCGTGGTCGAGGACTGCGTGAACGCCGTCGGCGTCGACGTCAACACCGCCTCGGCGCCGCTGCTCACCCGGGTCTCCGGCATCACCGGCACGCTCGCCGACAACATCGTCGCCCACCGCGACGCCAACGGCCCGTTCCGCACCCGCAAGCAGCTCAAGGACGTCGCCCGGCTCGGCCCCAAGGCCTTCGAGCAGTGCGCGGGCTTCCTGCGCATCCCCGGCGGCGAGGACCCGCTGGACGCCTCCAGCGTGCACCCCGAGGCCTACCCGGTGGTGCGCCGCATCCTCGCCGCGACCGGCGGGGAGCTGCGCGCTCTGATCGGCAACGGCGCCGCGCTGCGGGCGCTGAAGCCCGCGGACTTCGCCGACGAGACCTTCGGCGTCCCGACCGTCACCGACATCCTCGGCGAGCTGGACAAGCCCGGCCGCGACCCGCGCCCGGCCTTCCGCACCGCGACCTTCAAGGAGGGCGTCGACAAGATCGGCGACCTGGAGGTCGGCATGGTGCTGGAGGGCGTGGTCACCAATGTCGCGGCCTTCGGGGCCTTCGTGGACGTGGGCGTCCACCAGGACGGGCTGGTGCACGTCTCGGCGCTGTCCAGGACCTTCGTCAAGGACCCGCGCGAGGTGGTCAAGCCCGGCGACATCGTGAAGGTCCGGGTGGTCTCGGTGGACGTGCCGCGCAAGCGGATCGGGCTCACCCTGCGGCTGGACGACGAGGTCGGGCGCGAGCGCGGCGACCGGGGCGGCGACCGCGGGGACCGCGGCGAGCGGCAGGCCCGCCCGCCGCGCCAGGAGCGGCGCGGCGCCGGTCAGGGCGGCCAGGGCGGCCAGGGCGGTCAGGGCGGTCAGGGCGGCCAAGGCGGACGCGGCGGTCAGGACCGGCGCGGTGGCGGCCAGGGCGGGCGCGACCGGGGTGACCGGGGCGGCTCCGGCGGCTCCGGCGGCTCCTCGGCGCCGGCCAACAGCGCCATGGCGGACGCGCTGCGCCGGGCCGGCCTGGCCGGTGGCGCCGGCGGCTCCGGCGACCGGCGCTCCGGGCGGCGCTGAGCCGGGACGGGCGGACGACGGCCGTACCGACGACGTACCGGGACGGCCGTACCGACGACGGCCGTACCGGGACACGGCCGGGGGGGGGGGGGCGCCCGGCCCCCCCCCCCCCCCCCCCCCCGGCCGTGGTGCCCGTCGGGGCGTTCAGGCCAGGATTTTCGCCTTGGCCTGCTGGTACTCCTCGTCGGAGATGGCGCCCTTCTCCTTCAGGTCCGCCAGTTTCGCCAGGTCGTCGACGTGGCTGCCGCCGCCGCCCGGTCCGGACGCCGCCGCGTCACGGACGTAGGCCTGGAACGCGGCCTGGTTCTCCTTGGCCTGTTCCATGTCGCGTTTGGTCATCGACTGCCCGCGGGCGATCAGGTAGATGAGCACGCCGATCAGGGGCAGCAGGATCACCAGGACCAGCCAGCCGGCCTTGCCCCAGCCGCCGAGGTCGTGGCTGCGGAAGATGTCCGTGATGATCTTGAAGAGCAGGAAGAACCAGAGGATCCACAGGAACAGCTCCAACATCGTCCAGAAGATGTTGAGCAGCGGGTAGTCCGCGGCCAGCGTGTAGGTGTCCATGGCCGAGTCATATCACCGTAAAACGGACATTGCGCTCCGATGTTCGTCCGTTCCAGTGATCTTCCGGGGCGGCGGGAATAGCCGCGGTCGACCGGCGCCTCAGCCCAGTCCGGCTCGCCGCCGCAGCTCCACCGCGAGCCCGATCAGCTCGCCCCACCAGGCGTCGTGCCCGGTCAGCAGCAGTCGCTGCGCCTCGGCGACCGGCACCGGACGGACCTCGACCACCTGCTCGCCGTCGGCCGGGTTGGTCGGCGAGGACTCCAGTGCGACCTCTCCCCAGCCCCACAGCCACGCCTTCTCCGGGTGCGGCTGCCACGGCCGGTACGGCACCGGGTCGTCGGTGCGGCAGCGGTGCGCACCCAGCCAGCCCGGCTCGCCGAGCAGCCGGGCACCCGCCTCCTCGCGCAGCTCGCGCTCCAGGCAGGTGGCGATGCTCTCGCCCTGCTCCCGGGTGCCGCCGGGCAGGAACCAGTGGTCCCGGTCGTCCCGGCAGAGCACCACCTCGCCGTCCGCGAAGCCGACCAGGTGGATGTTGGTGACCAGGTCGTCCGGCGGCAGCACGGTGGAGAACTGCGCGTCGTAGCGCCCCCAGCTCCAGTACTGCGGCGCGTGCAACGCCGGGAAGCGGGCGGCGAGTTCGGCGGCTCTGGCGGAGGCGTCGGTGCGGTCCGTGGTATCGGTCATTCGGTGATCGTAGTGCCGGCCGGGAAACGGCGGGGGACGGTCGGATGGACGAGGGCGATGTCGGAGGTGGAGATGGCACGCGGCCGGCGGGGGCGCGGTGCCTCGGCCGGCGCGCCGACCCAACTCCCCAGTGAGATCTCGGCGGTGATGCCCGGCCCGAAGCCGGCGATCAGTCCGGTGGTGCCCTCCGGCACGCCGCCGTCGTCGAACAGCCGGGCGAGGGCGTCGAACACGACGGCACTGGCGATGTTGCCGCGTTCGGTGAGCGTGGCGCGGCTGTAGCGGAAGGTGGCCGGTTCCAGGTTGAGGAAGCGGCACAGGTCGTCCAGGATGCGGGGGCCGCCGGCGTGCACGATGTAGAAGCCGAGCCCGGACACCTCCCAGCCGTGCTCGCCGGCCAGGCCGCGCAGCGCGGGCGCGAGCATCTCCATCGTGCCGGGCACCCGCTTGTCCAGCTGGAAGTGGAAGCCGGTGTCCTTCACCCCGTAGGAGATCCAGTTCTCGGTGTCCGGGACGAGGTGCGAGCCGTTGCGCTCGATCTGGACGCCGTGGCCGCCGTGCCCGCGCATCACCACGGCGGCCACCGCGTCGCCGAACAGGCCGTTGGAGAGCAGTGAGCCCACGCCGAGGTCGGTCGGCTGGTAGCAGAGCGAGCAGAACTCGCAGGCGACGATGAGCACGTTGGAACCCGGGTAGGCGCGGCAGAAGTCGTGCGCGCGGTTGACGGCGGCCCCGCCGGCCGCGCAGCCGAGCTGGGCGATCGGCACCTGGCGGGTGTCGGAGCGGAAGCCCATGGTGTTGATCAGCCAGGCGGTCATCGACGGCATCATGAAGCCGGTGCAGGACACGTAGACCATCAGGTCGATGTCCCGGGCGGTCAACTCGGCGTACGCCAGGGCCCGTTCGATCACCTCGGGGACGCGGCGCTTGGCCTCGCGCTCGTACACCTCGTTGCGGCGGGTGAAGCCCGGGTGGGTGAGGGTCCGCTCGATCGGCTGGACCAGGTGCCGGGTCCGCACCCCGGTGTTCTCGATCAGCCGCAGGGCCAGGCCGAGCTGGGGGTGGTCGGCGTGCAGGGCGCGGGCGAGGTCGAGGGTCTCGCCGAGGGTGATGACGTGCTCGGGCACGGCGACGGCGGGGCGGCAGAGTGTTGCCATGGGTGTGTGGGTCTCCCCTGGGGGCCTGGGGGCAGGCCGGTGGATGCGTGGAACGGGTACGGGCGGCGCGGCGCGGCGCGGCTACCAGGCCACCGGCAGGGTGCGCGGGAAGCGCCAGATCGAGCCGGAGTCCCAGTCGAGTTCGGCCGGGTCGACGGCCGGTCGCAGGCCGGGGAAGCGCCGCAGCAGGGTGCCGATGGCGACCTGCAGCTCCATCCGGGCCAGGTGTGCGCCGAGGCAGTGGTGCTGGCCGTACCCGAAGGTCATGTGGGTGGGTGCGCCGCGGTCGAGGTCCAGCTCGTCGGGGCGCTCGTACACCGCCGGGTCGCGGTTGGCGGTCAGGTAGGAGACGTGCACCGCCTCGCCGGCCCGGATCAGCACCCCGCCCAGCTCCACGTCCTCGGTCGCGACCCGGGCGATGCCGACGCCTTGCCGGAACGGGATGAAGCGCAGCAGCTCCTCCAGGGCGCGCGGCAGCATCTCGGGCCGGGCGCGGAGCAGGGCGAGCTGCTCCGGGTGGGTGAGCAGGGTGTGGGTGATGTTGCCGAGCTGGTAGGTGCTGGTGTCGTGCCCGGTGACCAGCAGGACCATCGCCATCACGGTCAGCTCGTCGGCGTCCAGCAGTTCGTCGCCGTCGCGGGCGGTGGCCAGGGCGCTGATCAGGTCCTCGCCCGGGGCGGCGCGGCGGGCCGCGGTCAGCTCGCCGAAGTAGGCGCGCAGCGCGGTCTTGGCGGTCTCCTGGCCGTCCCGGCTGCCCGGGCCCATCCGCATCATCGCGACGGCGTGGCCGCGCAGTTCGGCGCGGTCGGCCTCGGGGATGCCGAGCAGTTCGCAGATGGTGGTGAGCGGGAGCCGGCCGGCCAGGAAGTGCATCAGGTCGGCGGGGGAGCCGTGCTCGGTCATCTCGTCGTAGTAGCCGTCGACGATCCGCTGGGTGGCCGGGCGCATCCGTTCGACCTGGCGGTTGGTGAAGCCCTGGGCGACCAGCCGGCGCAGCCGGTTGTGGGCGGGCGGGTCCATCAGGTTGATCGCTTCCGCCTGGGCGATCGGGGCGGGCGTCATCCGCGGCAGGTCCCGGCCGATGCCCGCGGCGCGGCTGAACCGGCGGTCGGTGGTGACCACCCGGACGTCCTCGTAGCGGGTGGCCAGCCAGGCCTCGCCCTCGCCGTGCGGCAGCCGGATCCGGGCGATCGGGGCCTCGGTGAGCAGCCGCTTGAGGAGGGGGTCGAACTCCAGGCCGTCGGTGTGGTGGAAGGGGCAGTCCCACACGGGGGCGGTGGTGGTCACGGGCCTGTCCAATTGTCTTCGTCATGCCGGGTGATGCCGCCCGAGGTGGTTCTTCCGTTCGGGCGCGGACATGCAGATGTTCCCCCATGGATTGGCAAAAAGGGCGATTCGACGGGGAGTTAGCTCAAATGAGTGAGCTGCATGATTGTCATGCGAACTGCCTGTTGTGGCGGGCCAGTTGGGACGGGCACGTCGGAGATCAGCCGCCGCCCGGAGCGACCAGGCCGGTCTCGTAGGCGAGGACCACCGCCTGCGCCCGGTCGCGCAGGTTCAACTTGGCGAAGATCCGGGCCACGTGCGTCTTCACCGTCGACTCGCTGAGGGTGAGCTCGCGCGCCAACTCGGTGTTGGAGAGCCCGCGTCCGAGCAGGGCGAGCACCTCCGCCTCGCGCGGGGTGAGCGGGGCGAGGTCCCGGTGCAGCGGCGGGCCCTCGGCGCCGGGAGCCGGCCGCGGGGCGCCGGCCGCGAAGCGCTCGACCAGGCGCCGGGTGATCGAGGGCGCGAGCAGGGCGTCCCCGGTGTCCACCAGCCGTACGGCGGCGGCGAGATGGGCGGAGGTGACGTCCTTGAGCAGGAAGCCGCTCGCCCCGGCGGCCAGGGCGGCGTAGACGTAGTGGTCGAGGTCGAAGGTGGTCAGCATGATCACCCGGCAGCCCGGCACCCGGGCGAGGATCCGGCGGGCGGCCTCCAGGCCGTCCGTGCCGGGCATCCGGATGTCCAGCAGGGCGACGTCCGGCCGGTGCAGGACGGCGGCGGCCACCGCCGCCTCGCCGTCGCCGGCCTCGGCGACCACGTCGATGCCGCGCGCGGTCAGGATCATCCGGAAGCCGGTGCGGACCAGCTCCTGGTCGTCGGCGATCACCACCCGGGGGCGGCGCTCCGCCACCGGGTCCCGCACCTCCGCCGCGGTGCCCTCTGCCGCGGTGTCCTCGCCCACGGTGTCCTCGCCCACGGTGCCCCCCTCTGCAGTGATCTCTTCCACGGCTCTCCCCGTCGAGGCCTGCGGTGCCTCGCGGCGTGCGTTGCCTTGCGGCGTGCGCCCTTGCGGCGTGCGTTCCCTCGCGGGTGCGGTGCCTTACGGCGTGCGCCCTTACGACCTGCGCCCGGTCACGGCCGGTCCAGCGGGATGCGGGCGCGGACCCGGTAGCCGCCGCCGAGCCGGCGCCGGGCGTCCAGGTCCCCGCCGTACACAGCGACCCGCTCGCGCAGGCCGAGCAGCCCGCGCCCGGTGCCGTCGGCCGGGCGCGGCGAAGGGGCGGGGCCGTCGGCGAGCACGCTGGGCCCGCTGTTGAGCACCTCGACCCGCAGGTAGTGGTCCGCGTAGCGCACCGTCACCTCGGCCGTCACCCCGTCCCCGTGCTTGAGCGCGTTGGTCAGCGCCTCCTGGACGATCCGGTACGCCGTCACGTCGATGCCCGCCGGGAGCGGCCGGGGCTCGCCGGAGATCCGCACCTCGACCGGCAGCCCGGCGAAGGCGAACCGGTCGATCAGCGGGCTCAGCCGGCTCAGGCTCGGCTGCGGCGCGAAGCCGCCCCCGTCCGGCTCCTCGCTGCCGTCCGCGGCGGGTGCGAGCAGGCCGAGCAGGTGCCGCAGTTCGGTCATCGCGTCCCGCCCGGCGGCCTCGACCGCGCCCATCGCCGCCGCCGCCTCCTCGGGCATGGTGGCCAGCACCTCGCGCGCCGCCCCGGCCTGCACCACCATCAGGCTCACGTTGTGACTGACGATGTCGTGCAACTCGGCGGCGATCCGGGCCCGTTCGGCGTCCACGGCGGTACGGGCGGCGCTCTCCCGCTCCCGCTCCAGCAGCCAGCCGCGCTCGCCGATCGCCGACCGGTGCAGCCGGCGCGCCCGCGCGAGCGCCACGGCCAGCCGGCCGGCCCCCGCGCACGCCGCCCCCGCCACCGCGGCGGACGCCCACTCCACTTCGGTTCCCCACACGGCGTCAGCTTCCCAGGTCACGGCATGATCCACATCATCCGGGGGTGCCGCGCCCGTACATCCCCGGTACTACGACGGCCCGCGGTTACACCCCGGGTGGGACGTACCGGCCGGGCGCCCGCCCCTACCGTCGTCCACCATGAGCAACGACCACGACGGGACCTCCCGGCCGGACGACGCACAGGTCGTCGTCGAGCTGTCCGGGGTGCACAAGGAGTTCGGCGACGCCAAGGCGCTCGACGGCGTCGACCTGCGGATCCGGGCGGGCGAGGCGGTCGCCGTGATGGGCCCCTCGGGGTGCGGCAAGTCCACCCTGCTGAACATGGTGGCCGGGCTGGACCGGCCCACCGCCGGCACCGTCCGGGTGCAGGGCCAGGACCTCGGCGGGCTGAACGAGACCGGCCTGGCGCTGTTCCGCCGCCGGCACATCGGGATGATCTTCCAGTTCTTCAACCTGATCGACGACCTCCCGGCCCTCGACAACGTCGCCCTGGCCGCCCAGCTGACCGGCACCACCGCCCGCCAGGCCCGCCGCCGCGCGCTGGAACTGCTGGACGAACTCGGCGTCGCGCACCGCAAGGACGTCTACCCGGCCGCGCTCAGCGGCGGCGAGCGCCAGCGGGTCGCGGTGGCCCGGGCGCTGATGAACCGCCCGGCCCTGCTGCTCGCGGACGAGCCGACCGGCGCACTGGACAGCCGCTCCGGCGAGCAGGTGATGGACCTGCTGATCGACCTCAACCAGATCGGGCAGACCCTGCTGATCGTCACCCACGACCCCGACCTGGCCGCCCGCTGCGCCAGCCGGCTGGTCGAAGTGGCGGACGGCCGGGTGGCGCGCGAGCGGATGCTGGAGGCGCAGTCGTGAACGGCGGAGCCGTCTGGCGGGCCTCGCGCGCGGCCGTGAAGCGCCGCAGGGTCCAGACCATTGTGATCGGCCTGGTGGTCTTCTGCTCCACCACGACCGTGCTGCTCGCCCTCGCGGTGATCAGCGCCGCCCGGGCCCCCTTCGACGACGCCTTCGGTGCCCAGCGCGGAGCGCACGTCGTGGCCGCCTTCGACGCCGGCAGGGCATCCGCGGAGCAGCTCGCCGCCACCGCCCACCGGCCGGGCGTCGAGGCCGCCGCCGGGCCGTTCGACCAGGTCGTGGTGGAGATCCCCACCGACTGGGCCGGCAACCCGCCGGGCCCGCTGCCGCTGGTCGGCCGGGCCGACCCCGGCGGCCCGGTGGACCGGGTCGAGCTCCTGTCCGGGCGCTGGGTCGCCGCCCCCGGCGAAGTGGTGCTCGACTCGCCGTTCGGCGGCTCCGCGACGAGCCAGCTGGGCAAACCGATCACCACCGACCGGGGACTGAAGCTCACCGTCGTCGGCTTCGCCACCAGCATGAGCCGGTCCGCCGGCGGCTGGGTCACCCCCGGGCAGGCCGCCGACCTGCAGCCCACCGGACGGCAGATGCTCTACCGCTTCGCCGACGCCGACACCGCGCGGCAGCTCACCGCATCCCTCGGCACGGCCACCGAGGGCCTGCCCGCCGATGCGCTCACCAGCGCGCAGTCGTACCTGGTGCTGAAGCAGGCCTTCTCCGCGGGCGCCGACGCCTACCTGCCGCTGATGACGGTCTTCGGCGTGCTCGGCCTGGTGGTCGCCACGCTCATCGTCGGCAACGTGGTGAGCGGCGCGGTGGTCTCCGGCTACCGGCACATCGGCGTGCTGAAGTCGATCGGCTTCACCCCGCGTCAGGTCGTCACCGTCTACCTGACCATGGTCTCGGTGCCCGCGGTCGTCGGCACCGTCCTCGGTACGGCGGCCGGCTGGGCGGCGGCGTACCCGATCCTCCGGACCGCCTTCAGCGGGATCATGACCGGCGTCGCCGTGATCGAACCGGCCGGCTGGCTGCCCGCCGCGACCCTCGCCGGCGTCCCCCTGCTGGTCGCCCTCGCCGCGCTCGTCCCGGCCTCCAGGGCGCGTCGGCTCTCCGCCGCCCAGGCCATCTCGGCGGGCAGCGCGCCGCGCACCGGACGCGGGCTGAAGGTCCAGCGCCTGCTCAGCGGCACCCGGCTGCCGCGCGCCGTCAGCCTCGGCCTCGGCCAGCCCTTCGCCCGCCCCGCCCGGACCGCGCTGACCATGGCGGCGATCGTGCTCGGCGTGGTCACCGTGACGGTGACCACCGGCGTGAGCAGCACCCTGAGCCGGACCATGGCCCCGACCGACGACAGCACCCACGTCAACGTGCAGACCGCCCACTTCGCGGGCAACCGCACCGCGCCGCGGCTCACCCCGGCCCAGACCGAGGCGATGCTGCGCGCCACCCCCGGCGCGGCGGGCGTGGTGACCCGGGGGCTGGTCCGGGTGGGCCTGATCGGCTACCCCCAGCCCGTCTTCGGCGACTTCTACGGCGGCGACGACATCGGGGCCAGCAAGTGGCTCCGGGTGGTCGAGGGTCGCCCGCCGGCCGGCCCGAACGAGGTCTCGGCCGGACCGGCCTTCCTCGACCAGCACGGGCTCAAGCTCGGCGACCGGCTCACCCTCGACCTGGAGGGCCGGCACCTGACCGTCACCATCGTCGGCAAGGACGTCGAGGGCAACCCGAACGCGATCACCTCCAACGACGCGACCCGGGCCGCGCTCACCGACGACCCGCACCACGTCGAGTACGACGTACGGCTCTCCAAGGGCGCCGACGCCGGGGCGTACCGGAAGGCCGTGACGGACGCCGACCCGAGCCTGACGCCCTCCGTCGTCACGCCGCACCCGGACGCGGCCACCGTCGCGGTCAAGAGCTTCACCACGACGTTCACCGTCCTGCTGTCGGTGGTCGCCGCGCTCGGCGTCTTCAACACCCTGCTGCTCACCATCCGGGAACGCCGCCGCGACCTCGGCATGCTGAAGTCGATCGGGATGACGCCCCGGCAGGTCGTCACGATGACGATCACCTCGGTGGCCTGGCAGGGCGCGCTCAGCGGCGTCATCGGCATCCCGGTCGGGATCCTGACGCACCGGCTGATCGTCGAGAACGTCCGGATCATCGCCTTCACTGACGATGCGATCGACGTCTGGGGCGCCCCGCTGCTCACCGGCCTCGCCCTCGCGGGGGTCGTGATCGCCGTCCTCGGGGCACTCGTCCCGGCGCGGTCGGCGGCCCGGCTGTCGATCGCGGAGGTGCTGCACAACGAGTGAGCCGCGGGGGTGGGGGGCGGGGGCCGGCCGTTCGTCGCGCCCGGCCGTCGTTCCCGGCTGTCGTGCCCGGCTGTCGTGCCCGGCCGTCATTCCCGGCCGTCACTCCCACCGGAACCGCCCGACCGTCCGCCCGCGTCCCAACTCCCGCTGAGGACAAGGTGATCGAGGAGGACGTCGTGTCACTGTTCAGGGCGCCGGGCCTGGGCCGCCGGGCCGCGGTCACACTCGGCGGGATCGTCCTGCTCAGGCTCGGGCAGAACCTGCCGCTGCCGGGCGTCGACCCGACCGTGCTCGGGCGGGTCGCGGACGGGGCACTGCCCGGCGACCGGGTGCGCGGACTGGTCGACCTCGTCACCGGCGGCGGGCTGTACCGACTGGCGCTGCTCCCGTTCGGGGTGCTGCCGCTCCTCCTGGCCCGACTGACCGTCCCCGCCCTCGCCCGGCTGCACCCCCGGCTCGGCGCACTGCGCGCCGTGCGCCCCGGGCTGCTCCTGCTGCAGCGCCGGACCGCCCTCGCGCTCGGCCTGCTCGGCGGCCTCGCCCTCGCACTGGTCGCGGCGACCGGACACCTGCTCCCCGGCGCGGCGGCCGGGGACGGCGTACTGCGGCTGCACGGCGCCCTCGCCGTCGCCGTCCTGACCGCCGGGGCCGCCGCGGGCACGGCGGCGCTGGTGCCGCTCACCCGGTGGATGGACCGGCACGGGCTCGGCGACGCGATCGCGGTACTGCTGTTCGCCCAGGTCGCGGCCGTGCTGCCCGGTCAGCTGTGGGCCGTCCGGGAACGGGCCGGGTCCGGCGCGTACGCGTCGGTGCTGGCGGCCGTGCTGGTGGGGCTGGCCGCGACGATCGCCCTGGTGACAGCCGGGCGCAAGGGGGAGCGGCGGGTCGAGCTGTTCTACTCCCCGCTCGGCGGGCGGCGTGCGGGCGCCGAACGCCGCTACCTGCCGCTGGTGCTCAGCCACCGGGGATTCGTCCCGGCGGTGGCCGCCGCCCTGCTGCTCGCTCCGCTGCGGCTGCCGTGGTTCCCGTACCTGGTGCTGCTGTTCCTGCTCGCCGCGGCCGGGTCCTGGCCGGCGGTGCTGGACGGCCGGTCCGTGCTGACCGACGCCGACAAGCTGCTGCGCACCCGCGCGTACGTCCCCGGCGTCGAGCCCGGCAAGGCGACCGTCGACCACCTCGCCGCCGTACGCAGCCGGGTCGCCGTCGCCGAGATGCTGGGCACCGGTGTGGTCGCCGTCCTGCCGGCGCTCGTGCTGTCGGCGGCGGGCGCGGTCAGCGGGTTCGGCGCGGTCGGCGGGGCCGGCGGACTCGGCGGGTTCGGCGGACTCGGCGGGTTCGGGGCGTTCGGCGGGGCCGGGGGTGCCGGGGGCTACGCGTTCGGCGGGGCGAGCGTGCTGGTGGTCGCCGGGGCTTCGATCGACGCGGTGGGGCCGCTGTTGCAGGACGTGCAGCGGAGGCGGATGAGGCGGCACTATGCGCCATACGCCTGACGTGCCGTCAATGACGGGTGTTCGAAGGCCTATCATCGCGCCATGTCCACCGCTGAGCTGATCCGCATCGTCTCCCGCTCCTCGCCCATGGCGCTCGCCCAGGTCGAGCGGGTCCGCGCCGAACTCGCCGTCCTGCACCCGGACCTTCGCACCGAGGTGGTGCCGGTCACCACCTCGGGCGACCGCTGGACCGGCGACCTCGCCCACCTGGGCGGCAAGGGCGCGTTCACCAAGGAGGTCGACGCCGCGCTGCTCGCCGGGGAGGCCGACGTCGCCGTGCACTGCCTCAAGGACGTTCCCGCCGACCGTCCGCTGCCCGCCGGTACCGTCTTCGCCGCCTACCTGCGCCGGGACGACATCCGCGACGCCCTCGTCCACCCCGGTGGCCTGACCCTCGCCGAACTCCCGCCCGGCACCCGGATCGGCACCTCCTCCGTCCGCCGCACCGCCCAACTCGCCGCCTCCCACCCGCACCTGGAGTGCGTGCCGATCCGCGGCAACGCCAACAGCCGGCTCGCCAAGCTCGACGCCGGGACGGTGGACGCCCTGCTGCTCGCCGTCTCCGGCCTGGAACGGATCGGCGAGCAGGCGCGGATCACCGAGATCCTCGGCGTCGACGCGATGTGCCCGCCCATCGGCGCCGGGATCCTCGTCCTGCAGTGCCGCGAGGACGACACCGCGACCATCGACGCCGTCACCACGCTCGGCCACCACGACACCTGGCGGGAGGCGGCGGCCGAACGGATGTTCCTGCACGTGCTGCAGGGCCACTGCAACAGCCCGATCGCCGGCTACGCCAAGGCCGAGGCGGACGGCCGCCTCTCGCTGCGCGGCCGGGTCTTCACCCCGGACGGCAAGCAGGTGCTGGACGCCCACGAGTGGGCGGGCGCGCTCAACCCGGAGGACCTGGGAACCTCGGTCGCCCTTGCGCTCAAGCGGCAGGGGGCGCAGGAGCTGATCTCCTCCATCCCGCACTGACCGTCCCGTCCGGAGCGGGCGCCCTGGGTACCCGGACGGCGGAGAGCCCGTCCGGGTGCACGGTCCGCCGTCCCCGGCGCGCGTACGTCCGGCTCGTCCGGGCGTGCGGTGACCCGTCCCGGGGTGACGCGCGGAGATTCCCCCCTCGGGGCGAGAACCGGCCGCGGGTGCGCGGCGTCCGTTGAGGAGTGATCAGTGCGGTGCTCGGCGGGATGCCGATGTTCTGGCCCGGGCTGCTGCTCTCGCTGGCGCCCGCGGCCCTGTTGAACCGGCCGGTGGGGCGGTTGCTGCGGGCCCACTGGGCGGTGGGCTTCGTCCTGCTGCTCGGGCTCGGCGGGGTGGTCGTGGCGACACTGCTGCCGGAGGCGTTCCGGCTCTCCGAGGACGCCGTGCGGCACTGCACGGTCGAGGGCGGTCGGCCTCGGTCGCCGTACGAGCTGCTGCACGTCCGGTACATCGAGCTCAAGCTGGCGACCTACGCCCCGGTCGGCTTCGCGGCCGCCCTGGCGGGGACCAGGCGGCGGGCGGTGGTGGCGCTGCTCGGCGCTGCGGTGCTGCCGTTCGCGGTGTCGGCGATGCACTACGCGCTGCCGGTGATCGGACGGTCCTGCGATGTGCAGGACGTCTGGGACGGGGTGCAGGGAGTCGTGCTGGGCGCGGCGGTGGGGCTCCTGGTCGGTCCGCTGGGACGGGCGGTGGCCCGGCAGTCCTGGCACCGGGCCTGAAGCGTGGTCACCGTTCCTCGGGAAGCTCCCCGGGGTTCGGGTCGGGGTTCGGGGCCGGGTTCGGGGCCGGGCTCGGGTCGGGGTTTGCGGCCGGGTTCGGGGCCGGGCTCGGGGAGGGGAGTGCGGTGGCAGGCGCGGCGGGAAGCGCGTCGAGGAGAGGGAAGAGGCGCGTGACGGCGGCGACCGGGCGGGCCCCGGCGGGGCGGGTGGCCGGGTCGGCTTCGCGGCCCCGGTAGCGGGCGAGGACCTGACGGACGGCCTCGCCGACGGCCGAGAGCTCGTCGGGGGTGAGGTAGACGACGGCGCTGAAGGCTTCGTCGTGCTGCCAGTCGGCGGGGGCTTCGGCGCGGTGCGCGAGCCAGCGTTGGTAGCTCTCGTCCTCCAAGCCGCGGGCCAGCGCGCCGAACCCGTCGCCGAACCCGTCGCCGAACTCCTCGCCGGCTCCGGGGGTGAACTCGTCGCCGACCCCAGGGCCGACCCCGTTGCCGGGCCGGCCGCCGGGCTCGCCGCCCGGCCGGCCGTCGGGCTCCTGCGGGTTCCGGGGTGCCTGCGCTCGGGGCAGGCGCCAGGGGCGGGCGCGGCCGTCGACCGGCGGGGCCTCCTCGATCAGGCCGTGTCGGCCGAGCTGTCGCAGGTGGAACGAGCAGAGGCCGGAGCTGACGCCGAGCCGGGCGGCGGCTTCGGTGGAGGTGATGGTGCCGTGCTCGGCGAGCAGGTCCAGCAGGGCGGTGCGGACGGCGTGCTCGGGCAGGGCGCCGGCGGTGGCGAGATCTTCTTCGGTCACTTTGCAAAGTCTGCTACTTTGCAAAGTCGGTGACAAGTTGTCATGCCTGGACTGCGTCGAGGAGCACGCCCATGTCCGACCTACGCGAACGTCCCCCCGTCCTGCGAATCACCGAGATCGGGGAGTCGATCCTGCACGGCCCCTGCCGCCCGGCCCGCGAACAGGACTACGGCAGTGAGGAGTTGGCGCAGCTGATCGACTCCATGTTCCTGACCATGTACGTCGCCGACGGCTGCGGGCTAGCCGCCAACCAGGTCGACGTGGACCTGCGCCTCTTCGTCTACGACTGCACCGACGACGACGGCGTCCGGCACACCGGCCACCTGCTCAACCCGGTCGTCGAGCCGCAGGCCGCCGGACGTCGGCTGATCGAGGACGCCGAGGGCTGCCTCTCCGTCCCCGGCGCGGGCACCCCGGCCCTCGCCCGTCCGGCCCGCGCGGTCGTGCGCGGCTTCGACCGGCACGGCAGCCCGCGCACCGTCGAGGCCACCGGCTACTTCGCCCGCTGCCTGCAGCACGAGACCGACCACCTCGACGGCCGGCTGTACGTGGACCGGCTCTCGCGGCGCGACCGCAAGGACGTGCTCCGGCAGACGGCGGACCGCCGGGAGGAGGTGTTCGCGCGGCGGGCAACGGCCGGCGAGCGGCCGGACTGGGGCGGGACGGTGCAGGAGTGCGACGCGTCGTGCCGCTGCCGGCGCCTGGAGGCGCGGGCGTGAGCGAGCCCGACTTCCTGGCTGCGATCCGGACCTCCTACGACACCGTCGCCGCCGACTACGTCCGGACCGTCGTCCCGCCGACCGGGATGGACTCCCTCTCGCAGGCGATGCTGGCCGCCTTCGCGGAGCTGGTGCGGGGTGCGGGCGTGGGCGGGCCTGCGGGTTCGGGTGCGGGTGCGGGCGTGGGCGTGGGCGTGGGTACGAGCGCGGGGGCGCCGGTGGGTCCGGTCGCCGACCTCGGCTGCGGACCGGGCAGGGTCACCGCCCACCTGGCGGCGCTGGGCGTGCCGGCCTTCGGGGTGGACATCTCGGGCGAGATGATCGCGCTCGCCCGTCGCGCGTACCCCGAACTCCGCTTCCTGCAGGGCACGATGACCGACCTCGACCTGCCCGACGGCGCCCTCGGCGGCATCCTCGCCTGGTACTCCGTCCACCACACCCCGCCCGAGCTGCTGCCCGCGCTGTTCGCCGGGTTCCACCGCGTCCTCGCGCCCGGCGGCCACCTCCTCCTCGGAGGCCACGTCGGCGACGAACACCTGCACCCGGTCTCGGGCTACGGCCACCCGGTGACGTACTCCTCCTACCTCGTCCCGGCCGACCGCCTGGTCGAGCTGCTGGCCAGGGCCGGCTTCACCGTCACCACGCGACTGGAACACCTGCGACCGGAGCACCCGGGCCGCGGGTACGTCAGCCTGCTGGCGCACAGGTAGATGGCTCCGCCGGGGGAGGGGGTCGATTCGGGCGGACGAGGCGGGGCACCGGTGCTGTCGGCGACGGTGGACGCATGCTGACGAACATTCCGCTGGGCGACACCGAACGCCCCGTCCCCCGTTGGGCCCTTCGCCTGGCCAGGGCGCTCCCATTCGTGGTGCTGCCGCACTGCCTGTGGCGGCTGCCGTTCGCGGTGGACTTCCGGATGGGGACGATCGACCCGGCCGCCCCGGCCTTCACCTGGTGGGCCACGCCGTACGTGATCGGCCTGAGCGTGCTCACCGAGGCGCTGGCGCTGCTCACCCTGGGACTGGTCAGCGGATGGGGCGAGGTCTTCCCGTCCTGGGTGCCGTTCCTCCGGGGCCGACGGGTGCCGCGGCTCGCCGCCGTCGCCCCGGCGGTCCTCGGCGGGCTGGCGCTCGTCGCCCTCTTCGATCCCATGCCCCTCGCCTGGCTCGGCGTCCTCGGCTTCGAGGAGGTCGCGTACTCCAACGGCTGGTGGCAGGCCCTGGCCCGGGTCTGCACCTCACCCAGCATGCTCTGGGGCCCGATCGTCCTGGCCCTCGCCTGCGCCTACCACCACCGCCGCCGCCCCACCCCCGACCCCGGCCCCGGCCCCGCCAGGGCCACTATGTAGACCGCCCGACATATTCCTGCCGCCCGCCCCGAGACCCAGAGAGGCGCCTGCACAGGAGGGACTATCACGATCTAGGTGTACGGCACCCGTTTGGACTAGGTGTTGATCTTGTTGGCGGGCGTGGGCCGGGTGGCCTACGCCCGTCCGGCTGA
>NZ_JBIWNL010000060.1:0-33802 GCF_044767225.1 Kitasatospora sp. NPDC101447 | reverse complement strand
AGACACACATGGCGGTGATCTTCGCGGACAGGGCAACGCAAAGATCACCACCAGTGGATCACGCCATGAAGTTGATCAATTACCCAACACTTTCTTAGCCACCGCTGGGGCACCGCCGAGCTGCCGCCGACTCCCGAGCGGCCCCGGGGCCCGTTAGGCGGATCGGGTGAACGCAGTTGGACCTCGGCCCGGACCGCTCGGCAGGATGTCCGGCCGGGGCGCCGCCGTGCTGCCCCATCTGCCCCTTCCCCGTACGGATTTGGAGTCGCCCGGTGTTCAAGGGATTCCGCAGCTTCCTGCTGCGCGGAAACGTGGTGGACCTCGCGGTCGGCATCGTGATCGGCGCGGCCTTCACTGCCGTCGTCACCGGGTTCGTCAGCGCCTTCCTCACCCCGCTGGTCGGGGTCGCATCCGGTGCCGTCGGCGACTTCACGCAGAAGACCTTCGAGGTGGCCGGCACCCGGTTCCCGTACGGCCTCTTCGTCAACGCCGTGATCGGCTTCGTGCTGACCGCCGCCGTCATCTACTTCGCCGTGGTGGTGCCGGTCGGCAGGCTGCAGGCGCGCTTCGAATCGGCCAAGCCCGCGCCGGCCGCGAAGGTGGACTGCCCGGAGTGCCTGAGCTCGATCCCGGCCGCGGCGAGCCGCTGCTCGTTCTGCACGTCGGAGGTCGGCAAGCCCGGTCTGCCCGCCCAGACCCAGGCGCTGCAGTCGCACTGACCCGCGCCCCCGGACCCACCCGCGACGACCGGACCGGAGCGCGTCCGTCGGATCCGCCAGCGACCACCGGCCCGCCACCGGTCGACCGGCCCGGACCAGGTGATCAGCGTGCTCACGGGGCCTTTATCCCCGAAACATTCACGAGCCCCCGTCGCCCCCTCGGCGGGGGCTCGAATGCGCCAGCGCACGCCCCGTCCGCAAAAGTTTCTCCGCGAGGTCCCCGACCGTCTACCGGCCGGTCACCGCAAGGCCGTCCGGCGGCACCGTCCGGGCGCTGTTCGATCACTGACGGGGTGCCAAGGTTGTCCGGATCTGGACTCCGGTTTGTCCGTTCTTCCCACTTTCGAAACCTTTGTGCGAGCGAAGACTGTGTAAACACTCGAACTGCTCCCCCTCCCGCTCTCCTCAGCAGGCGCATTGTGGGCTTACCGTATGCCCCATGACCTCGCCCCGCTCCTACGACGGAGTCGGCTACCCCTCTCCGTCCTTCTCCTCCGGCACGCCGATTTACGACAGCCTCGTGGCTGAGCGCGGCGTCCCCCAGATCGCACCCATCAACGTGCCGGCCGCCCTGCCGCCGGCACTGTCGTCCGGTTACGGATCCGGCCTCGGCCAGTCCTACGAGAACCGGTACGGCAACGGGTACGAGAGCGCCGGCAGCAACCTCCCCGCGCTGCCGCCCGCCCGCCTCGCCCTGGGCCCCGGCCCGAGCAGCGGCCCCTCCGCTGGCCCCTCCACGGCGTACATCCCCGCGCAGCCCGCGCCGGCGTACGCCTCCCCGCAGCCGCCGGTCCCCGGCTACGGCGCCCCCCAGCCGTACCAGCGACCGCAGCCCGCGACCCCGGCCTTCACCCAGACCGCCAGCGGCGGCTACCAGCCGACCGGCGGCCAGAGCTTCGGCGGCCAGAACACCTTCATCGGTGGCCAGGCCGGCCAGCAGTCCTTCGGCGCCCAGCAGGGCGGCGGCCAGGGCGGGTTCGGCCAGAGCCAGCCCGGTGGCCCGCAGGGCTTCGGCGGCCAGCAGTCCTTCGGCGGCCCGACCGCCGGCGGCCCCGGGTTCCCGGGCCAGGGCGGCGACCAGTCCTTCGGCGGCGCCCAGCTGCGCCCGGCCATGGCACCCGTTGCGCCGGTCCGCCCGATGCAGCCGCAGCGCCCGGGCCCGTACGGCGACCCCGGCCAGTTCCAGGGCAACGGCGGCTACCAGTCGCAGGGCCAGGGCTACTGAACCGCTGACACCCCCTGGGCCGTCCCCCACGCGGCCCGCACCCGCACACCACCTGAGCACCACCCGGCGACCCCTGAACGCCGGGCGAACGGAGAAACGGGTCATCCACGGACCGCCCGGAACGCCCCCCACGGCGTCCGGGCGGTCCGTGCGCGTACGGGGGGCCTGTGACCAGCACGAAGGCGGCTGGCAGGATGGGGGAATGCAGCTCACCGGACTCCACGTCTACCCCGTCAAGTCCATGTACCGCCTGAGCCCGGACACCGCCGTGGTCCATCCCTGGGGCCTGGCCGGAGACCGCCGCTGGATGCTCGCCGACCCGACCGGACGCTTCGTCAGCCAGCGTGAGGACGCCGCCCTCGGACAGATCCGACCCGCCCTCCTGCCCGACGGCTCGCTCACCTTGACCGCCCCCGACGGCTCCCGGATCGAGATCCACGCCCCCCGCGTCGCCGCCGGTGACCCGCTCGCCGAGGTCGAGGTCTGGGGCACCCGCTTCCGCGCCGCCGAGGCCGCCAAGGAAGCGCACCAGTGGATCGCCGAACACCTCGGCGACTACCGCCTGGTGCACCTGGACGACCCGCGCGCCCGCCCCGTCGACCCCGAGTACGGCGAGCCCGGCGACACCGTCTCGATGGCCGACGGCTTCCCGCTGCTGCTCACGACCACCGCCTCGCTGGACCGGCTCAACGAGCTGATCGCCGCCGAGCACCCCGAGGAGGACGCGCCCCTGCCGATGGAGCGCTTCCGCCCCAACGTGGTCGTCGCCGGCTCCGCGCCCTGGGCCGAGGACGGCTGGCGCCGGATCCGGATCGGCGGGCTCACCTTCAAGGTGGTCAAGCCCTGCGGCCGCTGCGTCATCACCACCACCGACCAGGAGACCGGCGAGCGGCGCGGCAAGGAGCCGCTGCGCACGCTGGCCCGGCACCACCGCCTGCTGCGCAAGGCCGCCTTCGGGCAGAACCTGATCCCCGAGCGCCCCGTCGGCGTCGAGGGCGACGTGCTCGGCACGCTGCGCGTGGGCGACGAGGTCGAGGTGCTGGAGGACGGCGCGCACTGGCCGGCCGACGAGCGCTGAGCACGGGCCGCGCCCCGGGGCCGGCCGGGCGGTCCTGACCGTCCCGGCCGGCCGGGTCGTCTCGGTGCCCTGGTCGCCTCGGCTGCCCCGGCCGTCTCGGTGCCCGGGTCGCCGTGGTCGCCGTGGTCGCCGTGGTCTCGTGGACGGGAGTCCGCGTGGAGCTGCCGCGGGCGGCCGCTGCAGCACCGGATCGTCGCTGCGTGCGCGTGCCGATTGGCCGAACCGCCGCCGCACGGAACCACCGCTGTGCGCGCTCGTTGAAACAAGTGGTCGGAACCTGTGGCGGCGGTGGGCTCTACCGGTGTCCGCGCGAGAACGGTCGGCCGGAGCACCCATGCGAGCGCGCTACGGTGGGGCGGACGGCCCGCGCACCCCCGCGCGTTCGGCCCGTTGCACGCCGGCACGACGAAGGTGGGGACGACAGACCGTCATGGCTGAGCACAGGGTCCGGGTCACCCAGGACAGCGCATCCCGCTGGCGCCGCCGCGCCGGCGAGTACGACACGCTCGCGGAGGCCCTGGCCGCCGCCGAGGCCGGCGACACCGTGACCGTCCGGCCCGGCACCTTCCGGGAGAACGTGCTGCTGGACAAGCCGGTGACGATCGTTCCGGCCCACGGCCCGGGCACCGTACGGATCGAGCCGCGCTCCGGGGTCGCACTGACCGTCACCGCCGCCGCGAACGTCCGCGACCTGGTCGTGGAGGGCGGCGACAGCTCCGCCCCCGCCGTCCTGGTCACCGGCGCACAGGCGACACCGGCGTTCAGCGGCTGCCGGATCGAGACCCGTTCGGCCAGCGGCATCGAGATCACCGACGGCGCCCGGCCCACCCTGCGCGGCTGCGTCGTCGCCAACCCGGGCGGACTCGGGCTGCGGCTGCGCGGCGAGGGCACCGCCGCCGCGTTCGAGGACTGCGAGGTCGCCGCCGCCGGCCAGGCCGGACTCGCCGTCCTCGGCGGCGCGACCGCCGCCCTGGACCGCTGCCGCGTCCACCACGCCTCCGGCGCCGGCGTGCTGCTCTCCGACCCGGGCAGCGCGGCCGAGCTGACCGGCTGTGAGATCTACGAGATCCGTGGCAGCGGCGTGCAGGCCGAGGCGCAGGCGGGCGGGCGACTGGTCGACTGCGAGATCCACCGGGTCACCGGCAACGGGCTGACCCTGGACGGCGAGGCCGAGCTGGTCCTGACCGGATGCCGGGTGCACGACCTGCCGGAGAACGGCGCCGACCTGCGCGGACGCTCCCGGCTCAGCCTCGCGCACAGCACCGTCCGGGACTTCGGCCGCGGTGCGCTGTCGGTCTGGGACCAGGGCACCGAGGCCGTCGCCGAGGCCTGCCAGATCCACGGCTCCAACGGCGAGTACCCGGCGCTGTGGGTCAGCGACGGCGCCCGGCTCACCCTCACCGACTGCTCGCTGCACGACCTGCCGGACGCCCTGTTCGTCCTGGACCGGGACTCCGCCGCGACCGCCGAAGGCTGCTCCTTCAGCCGGATCCGCAGCTCGGCGGTCTCGGTCAGCGGCGGGGCCACCGTCTCGCTGGCCGGCTGCCGGGTGCAGGAGGCGGGCACCGGCCTCTGGTTCCGCGACCACGGCAGCGGCGGCCTGCTCACCGGCTGCGAGATCTCCGACGTGGCCACCGGCGTGATCGTCACCAAGGGCGCCGACCCGGTGCTGCGCGACTGCAGCGTGCGGGCCAGCACGGACGCCGGGGTGTACGTCTCGGCGCAGGGGCGCGGCACCTTCGAGGACTGCCGGGTCTCGCACGGCAAGGGCTTCGGCTTCCACATCATCGACGGCTGTCGGACGCAGCTCACCCGGTGCCGGGCGGAGCAGAACGAGCGGGCCGGGTTCGAGTTCTCCGAGCCGGGGCCGGTCACGGAGGGATGCACCTCGGACGACGTCGCGGCGGCACCGGGACTGGGCAGCGGGCGCACGTCCGGGCCGGGACCGGGTGGCGGGCCGGGGCTGGGCGGCGGTCCCGGGCTGGGGTCGGGGCCCGGGCGCGGTTCCGGCCCCGGGCTGGGCGGCGGGCTGGGCGGCGGGCTCGGGTCGTCGTTCGGGAGCACCGACGTGCCCTCGCCCCGGGTCTCCCAACTGGCCGCAGCAGCCTCGGCGTTGACCCCCGCGTTGATCCCGGCATCAGCCTCGTCGTCGGGCATTGCCCCGATCCCGGACTGCCGACCGGCCGACGAGGCGCTCGCCGAGCTGGACTCCCTGGTCGGGCTGGCCACGGTGAAGCAGGAGGTGCGCACCCTGATCGACCTGATCTCGGTCGGGCGACGCCGCCGCCAGGCCGGACTCAAAGCCCCGTCCCTGCGCCGGCACCTGGTCTTCACCGGCGCCCCCGGCACCGGCAAGACCACCGTCGCCCGCCTCTACGGCGAGATCCTCGCCTCGCTCGGGGTGCTCCAGCGCGGACACCTGGTCGAGGTGGCCCGGGTCGACCTGGTCGGCGAACACATCGGCTCCACCGCGATCCGCACCGCGGCCGCCTTCGACCGGGCGCGCGGCGGCGTGCTCTTCATCGACGAGGCCTACGCCCTCGCCCCCGAGGACGGCGCGCGGGACTTCGGACGCGAGGCGATCGACACCCTGGTCAAGCTGATGGAGGACCACCGGGACGAGGTCGTCGTCATCGTGGCGGGCTACACCGCCGAGATGGAGCGCTTCCTCTCCGCCAACCCCGGTGTCTCGTCGCGCTTCTCACGCACCATCAGCTTCCCCGACTACACCGCGGACGAGCTGCTGGAGATCGCCCGCGCCCAGTGCGCGGAGCACGAGTACGCGCTCTCCGACGAAACGGAGAAGGCCCTGCTGGAGCACTTCGGGCGGCTGGAGCGCGGCCCCAACTTCGGCAACGGGCGCACTGCTCGGCAGATCTTCGAGACCATGGTCGAGCGGCACGCGGTACGGGTCGCCCACCTGGCCGACCCGTCCACGGAGGAGCTCCAGCTGCTCGTCCCGGCCGACCTGCCGGGAGCACCGCTGCCGTAGCTGTTGCTGTTGCTGTGACTGTTGCTGTAGCGCAGCCGTACGGGAACTCGCTGGCTGTACACGGTCGTTGAGGCGGTCATGGGCATGCTTCTGACGGGCGCAGCGGGCGGGTTGCGGACGGCCGCGAACAGATGACAGCAAACAGATGACGGATGACAGCTGACAGCTGACAGCTGACAGAGTCTGAAATCTGTCAGCTGTCATCCGTCATTCTGCGTCCGCCTGCGAGCGATCCGACGGGGCGCCGGCCGACCGAACCGCCCCGACCGTCGGACCGGCCGCGGTGTCAGCCCCTCCAGGGGCCGCCGGCGAGGAAGGACTCCAGCGCCTCCTGGTAGGGCGCGATGTCGATCCGCTCACCGGCCAGCCAGTCGTCCGAGTAGTACTTGTCCAGGTAGCGGTCCCCCGGGTCGCAGATCAGGCCGACCACGCTGCCGGTCCGCCCGGCCTCGCGCATCTCGGAGACGATCCGCAGCGCACTCCACAGTCCCGTCCCGGTCGAGGCACCCGCCTTCTTCCCGAGGACCCGCTCCAACACCCGCACCGCGGCGATCGACGCGGCGTCCGGCACCTTCATCATCCGGTCGATCGCCCCCGGGACGAAGCTCGGCTCCATCCGGGGCCGCCCGATGCCCTCGATCCGCGAACCGCTCTCGCAGACGGCGTCCGGGTCGTGGCGCACCCAGCCGTCGAAGAAGCAGGAGTTCTCCGGGTCCGCGACGCAGATCCGGGTGTCGTACTGCATGTAGTGCACGAAGCGGGCGATGGTCGCCGAGGTGCCGCCGGTGCCGGCGGTGGCGACGATCCAGGCGGGCTCGGGGTGCGGCTCCAGACGCAGCTGGGCGAAGACCGACTCGGCGATGTTGTTGTTGCCGCGCCAGTCGGTGGCCCGCTCCGCGTAGGTGAACTGGTCCATGTAGTGCCCACCGGTCTCCTCGGCGAGCCGGGCGGACGCCTCGTACACCTCGTCCGAGCGCTCGACCAGGTGGCACTCGCCGCCGTGGAACTGGATCAGGTCGATCTTGGCCTGGCTGGTGCTCTTGGCCATCACGGCGATGAACGGCACACCGATGAGCTGGGCGAAATACGCCTCGGACACGGCGGTGGAGCCGCTGGAGGCCTCGATCACCGGCTTGCCGGGGCGGATCCAGCCGTTGCAGAGCCCGTAGAGGAAGAGGGAGCGGGCCAGCCGGTGCTTGAGCGAGCCGGTCGGGTGGGTGGACTCGTCCTTGAGGTAGAGGTCGATCCCCCACTCGTCCGGGAGCGGGAAGCGCAGCAGGTGGGTGTCGGCCGAGCGGTTGGCGTCGGCCTGGACCTTGCGCACCGCCTCCTTGAGCCAGGCACGGTAGTCCTGGTCGGAGCGATCGACGTCGACGGTCGGCTCGATGCCGGACTGGGTGCTCATGGTCACTTCTCCCTCGCGATGGCCCCCCACTGCTCACTACGAGTGTATGAGTGTCACGATAAGTGACCGTTTCCGAGGATCCAGCTTCCGCTTATTGCCTCACCACACCGCCTCGACGACCCGTCGGACCCGAGGGCTCAGCCGACGCGGACGGGCACCGACTGCGGATCCGCCAGGTACGGCCCCCAGCCCAGCTCGGCCGCGCCGGCGAGTGCGCCGTGCGTCAGCTCCGCGCCGACGATGGGCACCCGTCCGCTGCGCCCCCACAGGCTGCGCTCGGCGACCACCGCGCGCAGCCGCTCGGGCGCGGCCTCCAGCAGGTCGAGGTGCAGGCCGCTGAGGACCACCCGGTCGGGGTTGAGGATGTTGGCGACACCTGCCAGCCCGAGCCCGAGCCGGTCGATGACGTGCTCGACCGCCGCGCGCGCCCGGTCGTCGGTGGCGGCCGCCCGGCACAGCTCGCGCGCCTGGTCGAGCAGCGGGCGCCCCGGCTCCGGGCTGAGGCCGGCGGCGGCGAACAGCGCGTCGGGGTCGGTCTCCGCGTTGAGGCAGCCGCGGTTGCCGCACATGCAGGGCCGGCCCTGCGGGTCGACGGTGAGGTGGCCGACCTCCAGCGCGAGCCCGGCGCTGCCGGTGTGCAGGTGGCCGTCGATCACCAGCGCCCCGCCGACGCCGCGGTGGCCGGAGGTGACGAACAGCAGGTGGCGGGCGCCGCGGCCGGCGCCGTGCCGGTACTCGGCGAGCGCGGCGAGGTTGGCGTCGTTGGCGATCGCGGTGGGCAGCGGGCGCAGCGCGTTCGGGCCGTGGTCGGCGCGGCCGACCTCGACGTCGTACAGGTCGGCGACCGGGGTGCCGCTGGGCCAGGCGAAGTGCAGCGCGGCGAGCGCGGTGCCGTCCGGCTCGGTGACCGGGTTGGGCAGCGCCAGCGCGGCACCCAGGCAGCGGCGGTCGGTCGCGCGGGCGAGTTCGGCACCCGCCTCGGCGACGGCGCGCAGCATCCGGACCGGGTCGGTGGCGGCGGGCAGCGGCAGGTGGACGGGCGCGTCGAGCAGGCCGCCGAGGCCGGCCAGGGTGACGCTCAGGCCGTCGGCGTGGATCTGCCCGGCGATCACGACCGGGCCCTGCGGGTCGATCGCGAGCCGGTGCGAGGGCCGACCGCGGCCGCCGCCGGCCGGGCGCGAATCGACGGTGATCAGGCCGAGTGCCTCCAGCTCGGCGGTGACGGCACCGGCCGTCGCCCGGGTGACGTCCAGCGCGCGGGTCAGTGCCGAGCGGGTCGGCGTCTGGCCGGTGTGGATCAGCGAGAGGGCGGGGCCGAGCAGCGTCCGACCGCGGTCGGGGGCCGCGCGGCGGTGGCCGTCGCGCTGCGCGTCGGAGTCGTTCCCCGCGCCGGGCCTCGGGCTCGACGACTTCGGGCTCGACGGCCTCGGGCTCGACGGCTTCGGACTTGAAGGTGAGAGCTGCACGCCCCTATTGTGACTTTGTGTCGCTTCGAAACAAAATCCACGCCCGTCCCGCACCGGACCACCTGCCCTCCCAGTCTCGCAGCACACCCCCGGTGGCCGACAGCCCCTGGAGCCCCGCCCGCATCGCGCTCACCGCGTTCTTCGCCGTCGACGGCTTCCTCTTCGCCGCCTGGGTCGTGCGCATCCCGGATGTCCGCAGGCAGGTCAGCGCCTCGCACAGCGCCCTCGGACTCGCCCTGCTGTGCCTGTCGGTCGGGGCCGTCCTCACCATGCCGATGGTCGGCCGACTCTGCCTGCGGTACGGCTCGCGGCCGGTGACCGTCGGATCGCTCGCCCTGCTCAGCCTCGCCGTCCTGCTGCCCGCGCACGCCCACTCGGTGGCCGCGCTCGGTGCCGCGCTCCTGCTGTTCGGCGCCGGGTACGGCGGGGCCAACGTCGCGATGAACAGCGCCGCCGTCGACCTGGTGGCGCAGCTGCGGCGGCCGGTCATGCCCAGCTTCCACGCCGGGTACAGCTTCGGCGGACTGCTCGGTACGGGCGTCAGCGGACTGCTCGCCGGGCCACTGAGCACCGCGTGGGCACTCGCGCTCAGCGGACTGCTCGGCATGGCCGTCACGGTCGGTGCGGGCGTCGTGCTGATGCGCAGCCCGGCGGCGGCGCCGGTCGCGCCCACCCCGGCACCCCGCCGTGCGGCCGGACGGGCGGACGGCGGTCCGACGGCCGGCGCGGGCGGCGAAGGCGGCGCGGGCGCGGGCCGTAAGGCCACCCGACTGTTGGTGCTGCTGCTCGGCGTCACCGCGCTGTGCACCGCGTACGGCGAGGGCGCGATCGCCGACTGGACCACCCTGCACCTCACCGACGACGTCCACGCGAGCTCCGCAGTGGCGGCGACCGGCTACGGCGCGTACGCGTTCGCGATGGCGAGCGGGCGGGTCGGCGGGACCTGGCTGTCGATCAGGCTCGGCCAGACCCGGCTGATGCTGCTCGGTGGGCTGACGGCCGCGGCGGGGATGCTGGTCGCGGCCCTCGCCCCGGTGGCGCCGGTGGCGATCTGCGGGTTCGTCCTGGTCGGGCTCGGCCTCGCCAACCTCTTCCCGCTCGCCATCGCCCGGGCCGGCGAGGCGGGCGGTCCACAGGGCGTCGCACTCGCCTCGTCGCTCGGTTACGGCGGGATGCTGATCGGCCCGGTGGTGATCGGCTTCCTGGCCGACGCGGCCGGACTACCACTGGCCCTCACCACGGTCGCGGTCGCTGCGACGGCCGCGGCGCTGCTGCCGCTCTCGGTCGGACGGCGGTTCCGGTAGCCGGCGGGCGACGGGCGACGGGCGACGGGCGACGACAGATGACAAAGAACAGCTGACAGATTTCAACATCTGTCAGCTGTCAGCTGTCTGCTGTCGGCTGTCGGCTGTCATCCGTTCTCCGTCACCTGTTCGCCTCCGAGGCCCCTCGCCCGCTCGGCCCTCCCCCAGCTGACGGAACCGCCCGAGCAGTGGCAGGATGCGGGGCCATGACGACCAGCGAACGCTTCCAGGTACTGCGGGCCGGCGAGCGCCCGGCAACGGCGTGGCTCAACGGGGGCGGGGTGACCAGGGAGGTCGCCGGCTTCCCGGTCGGGGCGGGGCTGGACCGCTTCGACTGGCGGGTCAGCCTGGCCGACGTCGCCTCGGCCGGACCGTTCTCCCCGTTCCCCGGCATCGACCGCGTGATCACCCTGGTCGAGGGCGCCGGCATGGCGCTCACCGTCGACGGTGTCGAGCAACTGGTGGACACCCCGTACCGGCCGTTCCCGTTCTCCGGCGATGCCGCCACCGACTGCCGCCTGCTGTCCGGCCCGGTGGTGGACTTCAACGTGATGACACGTCGCGGGCGGGTCGAGGCCGCCGTGGACCTGGCCACCGCGCCCGTCACGGTCGAGGTCCCGGCCGGAGGAACCGTCCTCCTCGTCTGCCTCGCCGGCACGGCCGTCGTCAGCGGCGCCGAACTCGCCCGCTACGACGCCGTCCTGCTGGACGCACCGGGCACGCACGAGCTGCGCCCGGACGGCGTCACCGCCGTCGTCGCCTTCCGTCCGGCCCACTGACAGCCGGCCTCAGCACGTACCGACGAAGGACGGCGCTCCCGCCCCCGGATCACGGAGGCGGGAGCGCCGTCGCCCGGTCAGCCTGCCGGCCCGAGCAGCCCGGTCAACCGAGCAACCGGGCCAACCCGGTCAACCGAGCGAGCCGGCTCAGCCGCAGAGCACCGGCGTGGCGTGCGCGGGGTCCAGGGCGTTGGTCACCAGGTGCAGCGCCGTCGGCGAGAACGCGATCGCGACGTGTTCCACGAGCGAGACCGGGCAGTGGTTCTGCAGCACCACGTTGTCGACGTTCGCACCGTTCAGGAACTGGGTCCGCCACGGGGTGACGACCTCGTCGTACACCGTCGAGATCACCGTGTAGCTCACCCCCGGCACGGTGTCCGGCCGGGACGCCATCGTCCTGTTGAAGTCGGAGCCGACCGCTTGGTCCCGGCAGGCCTGGCAGACCGTGTAGATCAGGTTCGCGACGCCCGGGAAGTACGGCGCGAGGTTGACGATCCCGTCGAGCGTGGTGCCGTGATTGGACGGCGCGAGCCCGACCAGCTTGTCGACCTTCGAGGCGCCGCCGAGGAACTTCACGTAGTAGTTCGGCAGCATGCCTCCCTGCGAGTGGCCGACGATGTCGACCTTGGCCGCGCCCGACGCGTTGCGCACCAGGTCCACGAAGCGGGCGAGTTGGGCCGCCGAGTCGGGCACCGCACCGAGGCCGCCGATCGGCAGCAGCAGGCCGCTGCCGGTCGAGGTGATGCCGGGGATGGTCCCGTAGTCGAGGGCGAAGACGCAGTACCCGAGGCTCTTCAGCAGCGGGGAGAGCGCCAGCCAGTTCTCGTAGCGGTTGGCGAAGGTGCCGTGCACCAGGACGACCGGGTTGGGGTGGGCGGCGGTCGGCCGGCACGTCCAGTCGTTGGCGCCGGGCGGCGAGGCCACCGTATCGCCGTCGGGCGGCAGTTCGGCGGCAGCGGCTGACGAGGCGGCGTCACCGGGACTGGCGGCAGCGGCCGACGAGGCGGCGTCACCGGTAGCGGCGGCAGCGGCCGGAGCGGCGAGCGCCGGAGCCGCGCTCGCGGGCACGGCGGTCGCGCCCACCAGCAGCGCACCCGCCAGCAGGGCCGCGCCGAACGCGCCACCGAGCCCGCGCCGCGAGGGACTTGCGGAGAAGCGGAGAAGTGGGGTTCTCAACTGTTGCCTCCACAGCGGAAGTTTGTTACCAACAGGTAACCCGAGGGCTCCATCATGCGGTCGCCCCTCCGGCCCGGCCCTTGGGCGTTCCCCAGACCTGGACGGTGTTCTCTGTGACCGGTCACAACGCACCCCACTGCACCCCACCGAACACCTCGGCGCAGGAACCGGGTTGGCGCATCCCGGTGATCGGCGGCCTCCCGGCCGACCAACGGCTCCTCTGCGGCGTCCACGAGTTGGCGCGCTCCGTGGTCGACGCCCTGCTGGACCGCGTGCCGGTCTACCGCCGCCTTCCCCGCGAACAGATCACCGGCGAACTCACCCGGGACACCGAGCGCCGGATCCGCGCCCTCGCCCACACTGTGCGCACCGGACTTCCCGCCCCCGCCGAGGAGTTCGCCGCCGTCCGGGAAGCCGCCGCCCGGCGGGCCGAGGAGGGCCTGCCGCTGGACGCCGTCCTGCTCGCCCACCACCTCGGGCTGGAGGTGTGCTGGGAGTTCGTCACCCGGCACGCCCGGGAGGGCGACGCCGCCGAGCTGCTGGTCCTCAACCGGCTGCTGCTCGACCAGCTCCGCCAAGCCACCACCACCGCCGGCGCGGGCTACCTGGACGGACGCCGCCCGACCGCCGACCTGCGGTGGACGGCCCGGCAGTCCCTGCTCACCGCGCTGCTCGCGGGCACCCCCGCCGACGAGGCCGCCACCCGGGCCGGGCTCCGCTTGCCCGCCCGCTACGCCGTGCTCTGCCTGTCCGTCGCGGACCACCCCGACGAGCACTCCCCCGAGGTCGACCCCGGCGTCGCCGCCCGCCGCAAGCTCCGCCGGCTCGTCGCCGAACTCGACCACCGCACCCGGCAGTCGGCGCTCACCGCGCTCACGCCGTCGGGTGGACTGGTCCTCGTTCCGTTCGACCCGACACCGAGACCCCCGGCGTCGCCGGAGTCACCGGCGAGTCCCATGCCTCCGACCTCGTGGACTCCGAGGCCGCAGGCAACGGCGAAGGGAGCGGCAGGAGTTCCCGGAGCACCGAAGGTCCCGGCGCAACTGCTGGAGCCACCCGACGGCGACGCCGGCGCGCCCTGGCCGCAGCTCGCCACCGCCCTCACCGCCGCGGCCCGGGCGGCCGGCGCTCCGATCCTCGCCGGGGCGGCCGCCGCCGTACCCGCCGACGTGCCCGAGGCGGCCGCCCTCGCGTACGAAGTCCTCGACATCGCCCGGGCGTTCGGCCGCCCACCGGGGCTGCACCTGCTGGACGACGTCCTGCTGGAGTACCAGCTCACCCGGCCCAGCCGGGCCCGCGCCCGACTCGCCGCGCTGCTCGAACCCCTGGCCGATGGCGGGGAGTTGCTCACCACCCTGCGCACCCACCTGGCCGGGGGCCTCAACCGCCGGCACACCGCCAGCGCGCTGCACCTGCACCCGAACACCGTCGACTACCGGCTGCGCCGGATCGCCGTGCTGACCGGTCTGGACCCGGCCCGCCCCGCCGACGTCCTGCGTATCACCGCCGCCATGGCCGCACGGACCGCCGAACAGGCGTCCCTCATGCGCTAGTTCCCACCAGCCCCGGACATCGCCCCGCACCCGCGCCGCCGCCGTTCACCGGACGGGCGACAGCACGGGTGCCTGCGGAGCCCCCGGCCGGCGGTCCGGCCGGAGAGTCCGCGAGGCCCGGTCATCACCGAGGCCCGGTCATCAGTGAGGCCGGGGCCTCGGAGAGCCCGAGCTCAGCAGTCGAGAGAAGTGTGGGCCAGCACCCAGCCGTTCAGCTTGTCCCAGGTCTGCGGGCCGACGACGCCGTCCTGCCCGATGCCTGCGCACCGCTGGAACCGCCAGACGGCCGCGTCGGTCGCGTTGCCCCAGACCCCGTCCTCGCTCAGTCGGGCGCTCCCGGACGAGTACGGGACGTGGTTGAGCTCGCACTGGAGCTGCTTCACCGCGTCACCGGTGCTGTTGTACCGCAGGGTGGGCTGGGCGCCGGTGTAGCCGCAGTACTGCGAGGCCTGCGCCGACGCGGCGGGCGCGGTCGCGATCCCGGCCGCCAGCACGATTGCGGCAGTGGCGAGGCCGCCGACGAGACGATTGCGCATGGAAGTCCCCCGTAAGTCGATCAAAATCGAACGAACGGCACACTAGCCGATGCACCACAGGACGAACGGAAAATCCACCTGAAGGATCGACAAAACGATGGTCAGTCCTGCTGCCCCGGCAACCTGAGGTCCCAGCCGACCAAGGCGCGCAGTTGCTCCGCCGTCACGCCCTCCGGCACCGGCTGCGGCGCCTCGTGGCGCAGCGGCGGCTGCCAACCCTCCTCCTCGGTCCAGCGACGGACGACCTTGGCCGGTGCACCCGCCACCACGCTGTGGTCGGGCACCTCGCCGCGCACCACCGCGCCCGCCGCGACCACCACGTTGCGGCCGATCCGCGCCCCCGGCAGGATCACCGCACCGGTGCCGATCCAGCTGCCCGCACCGATCTCCACCGGCTCGTTGCGCGGCCACTGCTTGCCGATCGGCAGGTCGGTGGCCCGGTACTCGTGCGCCTGGTCGGAGATGTAGACGCCGGGCCCGGTCCACACGTCATCGCCGAGCACGATCGACTGGTGGCCGACGATGTGGCTGTCCCGGCCGATCACGCAGCCGCCGCCGATCCGCACGATCGGCTCCGGCCCGAGGTCGAGGCCGGGCAGGAAACCGGCGCTGATGGTGACCCGCTCACCGATGATCGAGAACGGTCCGATGGTGATCCACTGCTCGTTGAACACCGCCCCCAGCGGGAAGGCGAGGGTCGTACCGTCCCCCAGCTCGCCGAACCGGTACGGTCCGGGGCTCTGGTTGGTGACCGCCCCGGTCCGCTGCACCCAGCGCCAGCCCCGGTGGACGAGGCGTCCGGCGACACGGCGGCCACCTGCCCGGACGGCGGAGACGAGGGAACGGGTTATCGGCATGCGCTCACGTTACCGGCCCGTAGCGGAAGCCCGGCCGCCGGGCGGCCAACATCACACCGGCCCCTCCCGCCCCGGCCGCACCACCGCCGGAGCACCGCCGCTGCACCACCACCGGAGCCCACCGGAGCCCGCCGCACCTGCGGGCCGCAGGCGGCAGGCCCCGACCCCAACCCCCCAACCATTCGAAGAAATGTCCGAATTCCGCGCCCGTCGACGATCCGCGATGGAAGACTCCGTGCCATGGAGATCATCGAGCACATCGACGCACTGCGGCACGAGGGCATCCGGCTCGCCGAGGCCGCCGCCCGTACGGACCTGTCCGCCCCGGTCCCCACCTGCCCGGAGTGGCAACTGCGCGACCTGCTGCAGCACGTCGGTCATGTGCACCGCTGGGCCACCGCGTTCCCGTCCCGGGGGCTGCAGACGCCGCTGGACGACGCGGGCGAGCAGGCCGCCGTCGGGCCGATGCCGTCGGACGCGGCGCTGCTCGACTGGTACCGCGAGGGGCACGCCACCCTGGTGCACGCGCTCACCGAAGCCCCGGCCGACCTCGATTGCTGGACCTTCCTGCCCGCGTCCAGCCCGCTGGCGTTCTGGGCCCGGCGCCAGGCGCACGAGACCGCCGTCCACCGCCACGACGCCGACGCGGCCGCCGGGGCGCCCGGCCCGGCCGTGGACACCGTGCTCGCCCTGGACGGCATCGACGAACTGGTGCGCGGCTTCATGACCCGCAGCCGGACCAAGCTGCGCAGCGACCGGCCACGCACCCTCCGGATCCGCACGACCGACGGCCCCGGCTCCTGGCTGCTGACGATCACCCAGGAGCCGCCGGCCGTCACCACCGGCGAGAGCGCCGACGCGGCCGACCTGACCCTCACCGGCCCCGCCCGCGAGCTCTACCTGATGCTGTGGAACCGGCTGCCCGCCGAGCAGGCCCCGGACGTCGAGCAGGCGGGCGACCGGAGCCTGCTCGACTTCTGGCGGGAGGCAGCGGTGGTCCGCTGAGCGCGACGCCGGCCACGGGGGGGCGTGACGCCCACTGACCGGGCGTGCAAGCGGGCGGGCGCGACCCGAGCAGCCGCGCCGGCGAACCCAGCGGTCAGCGAACCCGCCGGTCAGCGAACCCGACAGTCAGCGAACCCAGCGGTCAGCGCACCCAGCGGTCAGCGCACCCAGCGCGCGGGCCGCTTCTCCAGGAACGCCCGCATGCCCTCCTGCGCCTCCTCCGAGCCGAACAGCCGCGCCGACAGCTCGACCAGTTCGTCGGCGTCACGCTCGAAGGAGCGCACCACATCGGCGTTGGCGAGGCGCTTCGACTCCGCCAGCCCCTGCGGGGAGCCCTGGCGCAGCGCGTCCAGCAGGCCCTTCAGCACGACGCCGGTGTCCTCGGCGGACCCGGTGGCGCTGCTGATCAGGCCGATCCGGGCGGCCTCGGCGGCGTCGAAGACCTCGCCGGTGAGGTAGTAGCGGGACGCGGCACGCGGCTCCAGCTTGGGGCGCAGCGGCAGCGAGATGACGGCGGGCGCGAGGCCGAGCCGGACCTCGGTGAAGGCGAAGGTCGAGGCCGGTCCGGCGACGGCGAGGTCCGCCGCGCCGACCAGGCCGAGGCCGCCGGCCCGGACGTGCCCGTCGATGACCGCGATCACCGGCTTGGTGCAGTCCACGATCGCCCGCTGCAGCTCGACCAGTCCGCGCGGTCCGACCGTCGGGTCCGCCCCGGTCGCCTCGGAGAGGTCCGCACCCGCGCAGAACACCTTGCCGGTGTGCCCGAGCACCACGGCGCGGACCTCCGGGTCGGCCGCGGCCGCCTCCAGCCCGGCGCGCAGCTCGGCCATCAGCCGGGTGGAGAGCGCGTTGCGGTTGTGCGGCGAGTCGAGGGTGAGCGTGGTGACGGCGTCGGCGGTGCTGACGCGGACGAGGGGCTCTGCGCTGGTCATCGGCGGGGCCTGCCTTCCGGCTGAGGGTGGGTCGGACTGCGGGCGCGGTCCGGGGTGCCCGGACGGCGCCCGGACGACTCTGGCACGCCCACCCGCCCCTCGGCCAGAGCCAACCCGCCGCACCCAGCGAGCCGCCGACGGTACCCAGCCACCGGCCCGACCGTGACCGACCCGCCGACGCGCACGGAACCGGCCCGCCGCCACACCCGGACCGGCCCGCCGCGCACGAGCCGAAATCCGCTGGTGACACCCGCCTCCCCCACGGCAGCATCGTCGCCATGACCACCGACACCCCCGTCCTGCTCCTCGCCCCGCGCATCAACGAGACGGGCCTGCAGCTGCGCACCGCCGCCGGGCGCCGCGGCCTGCGGGCGTGCGTCGCGACGTCCTGGCAGGCCCCGCGCGAACTGCTCGACGCGCGGGTCCACGTGTACGGCGGGCCGCTGTTCGGTGACGCCGTCGGACGGGAGCTCGGCCTCGGCCTGCTGGAGCCGGCCGCCGACTGGCTGACCCGCCTGCCGCTCGCCCTGACCGGGCGCCGGGTCACCGCCACCACGCTGGCCGAGGCGCGTCGGCTGCGGCGCCCGGCGTTCGTCAAGCCGCCGGTGGACAAGCTGTTCGCCGCCCGGGTCTACCCCGACGGCGGTGCCCTGCCGGGGCCCGCGGTGCTGGACGCCGACACGCCGGTGCTGGTGAGCGAGGTGGTGCGGTTCGTCACGGAGTACCGGCTGTTCGTCCTGGACGGCGAGGTACGGGCCGGCTCCCGGTACGCGGTGGACGGCGAGCTGTCCGTCGCGCCGTTGGAGTCCGCGGGGGCACCCGACGGGGAGGCCGCCGAGGTGCTCGCGTTCACCCGGGACGTCCTGGCGGCCTCGGCGGCAGGGGCGCCGCTGCCGAGCGCCTCCGTGGTGGACATCGGGCGTACGGAGAACGGCCGTTGGGCGGTGGTGGAGGCCAATGCGGCCTGGGCCAGCGGTGGTTACGCCGCCGATCCGGAGGCCGTCCTCGACGTGGTGTTGCGCTCGGGCGGGCCGGCCGCCCAACTCCCCGCCACCGACCGCCCGTTCCTGCGCGATCTGCCCGAGGTGGTGCGCTGAGGCCGGTCGGCGGACCGGAGCCGGAACTTGCGACGGTAGCGGATCACCGTCAGGATCCGCGGCATGACCACCTCTCACCTCACCCACATCGCCGAGCCTCCCGGTGTCGCACCCGGCACCGGCTACACCCAGGTCGTCACCGGCACCGGCCGGCTGGTCCAGGTGTCCGGCCAGGTCGCCTTCGACGAGCAGCGGAACCTGGTCGGCGAGGGCGATCCGAAGGCCCAGGCGCGGCAGGTCTTCGAGAACCTGCGCCGCTGCCTGGCCGCTGCCGGGGCCGGGTTCGAGCACGTCGTGAAGTTCACCTTCTTCATGACCGACATCGCCTACCTCGCGGACATCCGCGAGGCCCGCGACGAGTACCTGGGCGCCCTGCCCCTGCCCGCCGCGTCCGCGATGCAGGTGGTGGCCCTGTTCAGGCCCGACGTGCTGATCGAGATCGAGGCCCTGGCGGTCCTCCCCGCGTAGTCGGCCGGAGCCGGCCGGGGCCACCCGGCCTCGCGCCGCGGCCTCGTCCCGCACCGCGCCGCCCGAACACACCGCCCCGGACTCATCACACCCCCGGACTCACGACGCCGTGCGGATCGCGTCCCGCCGCCCGGCCCACCGCACGGCGGGACGCATCGCCAGGCCGGCGGCCGCCAGCACCGCGCCCAGAGCGACCCAGCCGACCGCGCCGTACCCGATCACCAAGGTGCTGACCAGTGCCGGACCGGCCATCAGCGCGGCCGCCGTCCCCGCGTTGAACACGCCCTGGTAGGCGCCGTGGTCGCGCTCGCCCGCGAGGTCGTAGCTGAGTGCCCAGGCGCCCGCCTGGGCGCTCACCTCGCCCAGCGACTGCAACGCGACCCCGCCGAGCACCACCGCGGCCGCGGCGATCGCGGGCAGGCCGTGCGCCAGCGAGATGACCAGGCAGGACGCGGCAAGCACCACACCAGCGCGGCCGCAGGCCCGGGCGGCCCCCGCGCGTTCCTCGGTTCCCCGGGTGGCCCGCACCTGCAGGGTGATCACCAGCAACGTGTTGACGATCAGGGTGCCCGCGACGGTGATCCGCGGCGCAGCGGTCTCCTGGACGATCCAGAGCGGCACACCGACCTCCAGAACGGCGAACTGCAGGCAGAGCAGGGCGTTCAGCACCGTCACGGCCACGAACGGACCGTCCCGCAGAGCGGGGTTGCGCCGTCGACCCTGCTTGACGCCCTTGTCCGAGGGATCCGACGTGTTCGCGACACCGGTGTTCCCCGACGACTCGGAGGCCGGCGTTCCGGGCACCGTCCCGGGCACAGACGTTCCCGTCACCCACGGGCGCGGCGGAACGACGAGGCAGTGGAACAGCACGGCGACGGCCACGAAGGAGACGGCATCGGCCAGGATCGCCGTCAGGTAGACCGGTCGGCTGTCAGCCTGGAGCGCGATCGCGCCGAGGCCCGTCCCCAGGCAGATCCCGATGTTGGTCACCACCCGCAGGTGGGCCCGCCCCGCGACCCTGCGGTCGGCGGGCAGCACCTCGGCGTAGAGCGCGTTACGCACGGCGGCGGAGCCCCGGTCCACGCCGGAGACCAGGCAGGCGAGCGCCACGAAGGCCGGGTAACTGTGCACCAACGCATACCCGGCGGTGCCGACCGCCTGCACCGACACCAGCACCACCAGCACCCGCCGGGCGCCCCAACGGTCGGCTGCCCGACCGGCCGGCACGCTCGCGGCGACCCCGCACAGGCCGGCGGCCGTCATCCCCAGGCCCAACTGGGCGGCGCTCAGGCCGAGCACCCGGGTGAAGAACAGCACCGCGACGGACAGCGAGAGGCCGTTGCCCATCGTGTTGACCAGGGTGATTCCGGCCAGCCGACGGACCGTCGGATCGGGGTGGAGGCGCCCTCGCAGAGCGGTGGCGACTCCGCTCCGGCCGGGGCCCGACGGGGCGTCAGGATTCACGGCCTCCGAATGGCTCACGACCTCCGCAGGACCCACGACCTCCGCAGGACCCACAGCAGCCTCCACGGGGCCCACAGCCTCCGCAGGACTCACGGGTGCCACGGCGCCTCCTTCGGGCGCGGCAGCGGTGTCGGAGGCAGCCGGTGGTTCGGGCACGGCACGGGAAGATGCGGAGGACTCCGCCGTCGAGGTGGTCATGCGTGGATCTCACCGCCCGCCGGAGCGGTGCGGGTACTCCTTTAGGCTATGGCTAAATCAGAGTCGGGCGCTGCAGGTCCCGGCCGGACCCGGCAGAAGGACGCCCCCGTGCACCGGTTCACCCTCCGCCTGGCCGACCTCGCTACCACCTGGTTCGCCGTCTCCCCGATCCACGAGGCCGTGCTCAGCCTGCGGATGTGGACCCACCCGGGCGTCTACCACCTCCAGACCCGGGCCTTCGAGCAGCTCAGGCCCTCCTTCGAACGGTTGGACTCCCGCCTGCTGCTCTCACTCGTCGCCGAGAACCGCTTCGTCCCCGACTTCCTGACGCCCCGCCCGGTCTCCCCTGCCCCCGACTTCCGCTCCGAGATCGCCACCGTGCGCGCGTTCCCGCCGGAGCAGTTGCGTGCCGAGATGGAGCAGACCTTCCTGTCCCAGGGCCGGCGGCTGCCTGCTGGGATCGCCACCGGAATCGCCCGCCCGGAAAGGCTGTTGGCGCGGATCTGCGACGCGCTGGAGGAGTACTGGGAGGTGTGTCTCGCCCCCACCTGGTGGCCGCAGGCCCGCGCGGTGCTGGAGGCCGACCTGGTCTACCGCGCCCGGATGCTCGCCCAGCACGGCGCGGCGGCGCTCTTCGCCGACCTGGACCACCGGCTCCACTGGGAGAACGGCGTCCTGTCGATCTACCGGAACTGGACGGACGGGGACGTGGAGACCCCCGTTGACGGGCGTGGCCTGGTGCTGTGCCCGACGTTCTTCGTCCGCGGCGCGATCACGATGATCAGCAACGACCGTGCGCCGCAGATCAGTTACCCGGCGCGCGGCCAGGCGGGCATGGCCGGCCGGGGGGCGCCGGTGCCGCCGCAGGCCGTCGAGGCTCTGGTCGGCGCACCGAAGGCCCGGCTGCTGGCCCTGCTCGCCGAACCCGCCTCCACCACAGACCTCGCCTACCGCCTCGGCGTCACCCCGGGAGCGGTCAGCCAGCACCTCTCCGTCCTCGCCGCCACCGGCCTGGTCACCCGGGCCCGGCACGGCCGCTCGGTGCTGTACCGACGCAGCCCGCTCGGGGACGAACTGACGGGCGCGAACGGATGACGCGGGCGACCGGCTGACGGGGCGAACAGCCTACGAGCGTGGTACAGACCTGTTGACGCATTGGTCCAGTCCTCCTACAGTTCCCATGCCTTCACCCCCCACGGCGCAGGCACCGATCGCACACGGATCAAACCCGGTTCTACACCCCCTGTTCCAACCCCCACAGTCACAGGGAGAACCATGTCCGCTCGATCCCGGGCCGGACGCCCGCGCGTGCGCAGCAGACTGCTCGCACTGCTCGCCGTCCTGCTCCTCCCCCTCGCCACGCTCACCGCGCTCGCCGCCCCGGCGAACGCCGCCGGAAGGCTCACCGCCACCTTCACCACCGCCGACAACGGTTCCTGGTGGCAGGGCACCTACGTCGTCCACAACGACAACGCGACCGCCGTGTCCGGCTGGGCCCTGGAGTTCGACCTCCCGGCCGGCGTCACCATCGGCAACAGCTACAACGGCACCGCCACGGTCACCGGCCGACACGTCAGCGTGGTCGCCGCGTTCTACAACTCCACCGTCAACGCCCACGCCACCACCGAGCCGTACAGCTTCTGGTTCGTCGGCAGCGGCCCGGTCTCCACCCCGCTCAACTGCCGCATCAACGGCGACAAGTGCGACGGCACCCCCGATGTCCCGCCGTCCGCCCCGGGCACCCCGACGGTCACCGAGTCCACCGCGCACACGCTCGCCCTGAGCTGGCCGGCCGCCACCGGCGGGGACTTCCCGGTCGCCTCGTACGACGTGCTGAACGGCAGCACCGTCCTCGCCTCCAGCCCGACCACCGCCACCCTGGTCACCGGCCTCACCCCGGCCACCTCGTACACCCTGTCCGTCCGCGCCAGGGACAGCCGCGGCAACACCGGCCCGTCGAGCGTGCCCGTCACCGCCGCCACCTTCGACCCGTCCACCGACCCCGTTCCGCCCACTGCGCCGACCGGCCTCCGGACCACGGCGGTCGGTTCGACGGACGTGACGCTCGCCTGGACCGCCGCGACCGACAACGTCCGGGTCGCCGCGTACGACGTCTACCAGGGCGGTGCCCCGGTGGCGACGGTCACCGGGAAGACGCTCACCGCCACCGTCAGCGGCCTCTCGCCGTCCACCACCTACACCTTCACGGTGAAGGCCCGCGACGCCGCCGACAACGCCTCGCCCGCCTCCGCCCCGCTCACCGCGACCACCTCGGACCTGGTCGGCGCCGGCAGGTACGCCCGGGTCGGCTACTTCGTCCAGTGGGGCATCTACGGCCGCCAGTACTTCGTCAAGAACCTCGACACCTCGGGCAGCGCCGCCAAGCTGGACGTCGTCAACTACGCCTTCGAGAACATCGATCCGGTCAACCTGACCTGCCTCGCGGGCGTCACCAGGGGCACCACCTCCAACCCCCAGGACCCGGACCAGGGCACCGGAGCCGGTGACGCCGACGCCGACTACGCCCGCCCGATGAGCGCCGCCCAGTCGGTGGACGGCGTGGCCGACGACGGCTGGGGCAAACTCCGCGGCAACCTCAACCAGTTGAAGAAGCTCAAGGCCAAGTACCCGAACCTCAAGGTGGTCGTCTCGCTCGGCGGCTGGACGTACTCCAAGTACTTCTCCGACGTCGCCGCCACCGACGCCTCCCGCCGCAAGTTCGTCAAGTCCTGCGTCGACACCTGGATCAAGGGCAACCTGCCGGTCTACAACGGCGCCGGCGGCGACGGCGTCGCGGCCGGGATCTTCGACGGCATCGACCTCGACTGGGAGTGGCCCGGCTCCGGCGACGGCCACGCCGGCAACCACTGGAGCGCCGCCGACAAGGACAACCTGACCCTGCTGCTGGCCGAGTTCCGCAAGCAGCTCGACGCGACGGGCGGCTCGCACAAGCTGCTCACCGCCTTCACCCCGGCCGACCCGGCGAAGGTCGCCGCGGGCTGGGACCTCGGCAGGATCTTCGGCTCGCTGGACATCGCCAACGTCCAGGGCTACGACTTCCACGGCTCGGGCAGTGACAACTCCTGGGAGCCCGACCGCACCGGCCACCAGGCCAACCTCTTCCCGGACCCGAACGACCCGTACGGCAGCCACTTCAGCGTGGACGCGGCCGTCCGGACCTACCTCGACGCCGGGGTCAACCCGCGCAAGCTCACCATCGGCTTCCCGTTCTACGGACGCGGCTGGCAGGGCGTGGCGGACGGCGGCGCGAAGGGCGTCTGGCAGTCCGCGAGCGGGGCCGCACCGGGCCAGTTCGCCGAGGAGGCCGGCACCCGCGGGTACCAGAACCTGATCACCGGCGTGCCCGGCCTCACCGTCTACCACGACCCCAAGTCGGTTGCGACGTACGGCTACACGGGAGCCGGCGGCCAGTGGTGGACCTTCGACGACGCCTGGTCGATCGCCCAGAAGACGGCCTACCTCAAGTCGAAGAACCTGCTCGGCGGCATGATCTGGGAGATGTCCGGCGACACCCCGTCCGGCACGCTCATGACCGCTCTCGACACCGGCCTCAGGTAGCCGGCACCGGCGCCCCGGTACCGGGCGCCCGAAGCCGACCGCCACGCCACGCCACGCCACGCCACGCCACGAGAACGGAACGGGAACGGGAACGGGGCGGGTGCTCCTCCACCACGGGAGGAACACCCGCCCCGCACCGGTGCACCGGCCCGACGTCGGCCGCGGGCGTCGGCCGGAGGCGCCGGGCCCTACCGCGACGCCATCGACATCAGCTTGCGCGCCGCCCGGTTCTGCCGCAGCACCTGGGCGAAGGTGGTGTGCCCCTGGGTGGTCCGGGCGAAGGCCCGCCACGCCGCCGGCACCAGGCTGACCGCCGCGTGGAAGAGGTACGGCCGCCGCTCGAAGGCGCCCAGCAGCTGCTTGCCCGCGCGCATCTCCACGCCCAGCCCGGCCTTGATGGCGAACGCGTAGTTCAGCGCCTCGCGACGCACCTCCGCCGCGTTGCCCGCCTCGGCGACCTTCACCGCCCACTCGCCGGCCAGCCGGCCCGAGCGCAGCGCGTACGAGATGCCCTCGCGGGTCCACGGCTCCAGCAGTCCGGCCGCGTCCCCGGCGACCAGCACCCGACCGCGCGAGAGCGGCGAGTCCTCGGCCCGGCAGCGGGTCAGGTGCCCGGACTCGACCCTGGGGGTGAAGCCGGACAGGCCCAACCGCCGGATGTAGTCGGCGAGGTACTGCTTGGTGCGCTCTCCGTCGCCGCGCGCCGAGATGACGCCGACGGTCAGGCTGCTGGTCTCGGTCTTCGGGAACACCCAGCCGTAGCTGCCGGGCAGCGGGCCCCAGTCGAGGTGGATCCGGCCCGCCCAGTCGGCGGCGACCTGGGGCGTCACCGGGATCTCCGCCTCCAGGCCGAGGTCGATCTGGTCGAAGGTGACGCCGACGTGGCGGGCGATCCGACTCGCGCTGCCGTCCGCGCCGACCACCGCGCGGGCCTCGAAGGTGCGTCCGTCGGCGGCCGTCACCAGCGCGGTGCGGTGCTCGCCGCCGCGCTGCTCGACACCGGTGACGGTCACTCCGGTGACCAGCACCGCCCCGGCCGCCTTGGCCGCCTGCACCAGGCGCAGGTCGAACTCGTCCCGGTTGACCAGGCCGAACAGCATCCGCTGGGAGCGCCGCGTCCGGGTGTACCGCCCGTCGTACGCGAAGGTGACGGCGTGCACCCGGTCCTGCAGCGGCAGCCGGAAGTCCGGCGGCAGGCTGTCCCGGGAGGGGCCGATGATGCCGCCGCCGCAGGTCTTGTAACGGGGGTGCTCGGCCTTGTCGAGCAGCAGCACCCGGCGGCCCTGGGCGGCGGCCGCGTGGGCGGCCGAGGAGCCGGCCGGTCCGGCGCCGACCACCACGACGTCCCAGACGCCGTCCGGCGGCGAGGCCGGGTCGCCGAGCGGCGCGGCCGTCTCGTCGTCGTTCGGGCTGTCGAGCGGGCTACGGGAATCGGAGCTTCCGGAGTCAGTCACGTCGAGCAATCCTATGCGTCCGCCCGCCCCGCCGGTCGCAGCACCGCCCGAGCGTCCTCACGAACCCGCCGCACGGCTCCGGCCACGCGACCACGCCCGACAGCATTGACCACGCGGGCCCCGAGCCCCCGGCTCCCGGCCCGCGGCCCCCGAACCCCCGGCCCCCGAGCCCCGGAACCCGCTCCGCCTATGATCGGCGGTACCCCAACCGCCCCCTCCGCCCGCAGCACCCCGCGGGCGGACGCATCCCCTCGGAGCCCCGATGTCACAGCCCCTGGCCGACGCCGTCCGGTCCCTGATGGACCGTGCCCGCACCGACCTCGCCGAGCTGGTCGCCTTCCCGTCGGTCGCCGACCCGCGCCAGTTCCCGGTCGAGGAGTGCGAGAAGGCCGCGCGCTGGGTCGCCGACGCCTTCGCCGCCGAGGGCCTGACCAACGTCCAGCTGCTCGACACCCCGGACGGCACCCAGTCCGTCTACGCCGAGCTCCCGGGCCCCGAGGGCGCGCCGACCGTGCTGCTCTACTCGCACTACGACGTCCAGCCGCCGCTGGACGCGGACGCCTGGCTCAGCCCCGCCTTCGAACTGACCGAGCGTGACGGCCGCTGGTACGGGCGCGGCGCCGCCGACTGCAAGGGCAACATCCTGATGCACCTGACCGCCCTGCGGGCGCTGCGCCAGGTGTACGGGGACGCCTACCCGGTCGGTCTGAAGATCATCGTGGAGGGCTCGGAGGAGCAGGGCACCGGCGGCCTGGAGCGCTACGCCGAGGCCCACCCCGAGCTGCTCGCCGCCGACGCCATCATCATCGGCGACACCGGCAACTTCGCCCCCGGTCTGCCCACGGTGACCGCCTCGCTGCGCGGCATGACGGTGGTCGAGGCCTCGGTCACCACCCTGGGCGGCAACCTGCACTCCGGCGCCTTCGGCGGCGCCGCCCCGGACGCGCTGCAGTCGCTGGTCCGGATGCTCGCCTCGCTGCACGACGAGAACGGCGACGTCGCGGTCGCCGGGCTGAGCGCCGACCAGACCTGGGAGGGCGTGCAGTACCCGGAGGAGCAGTTCCGCTCCGACGCCAAGGTGCTCGACGGCGTCGCCCTGACCGGCACCGGCACCATCGCCGACCGCCTGTGGGCCCGCCCGTCCGTCACCGTGCTCGGCATCGACGCCCCGCCGGTGATCGGCGCCACCTCCTCCGTCCAGGCCGCCGCCAAGGCCCTGATCAGCCTGCGCGTCCCGCCGGGTACGGACGCCACCGCCGCCCAGGAGGCGCTGGTCGCCCACCTGGAGGCGCAGGTCCCGCTCGGTGCCGACCTCACCGTCGAGCGCCAGGGCTGCGGCTCCCCGTTCCGGGCCGACACCACCGGCCCGGCGTACGAGGCGATGGGCGAGGCCATGGCCGAGGCCTTCGGCACCGACATGGTGGCCTCCGGCGAGGGCGGCTCGATCCCGCTCTGCAACACGCTGCGCTCGCTGTACCCGCAGGCCGAGATCGTGCTGATCGGCGTCGAGGAGCCGACCACCCAGATCCACGCGGTCAACGAGAGCGTCGACCCGCAGGAGCTGGAGCGGATGGCCCTCACCGAGGCCCTCTTCCTGCGCCGCTACGCCGAACTGCGCTCCGTCTGACGGACGTCGGGCCGGGGGCTGCTCGCGGCCCCCGGCCCCGGTCGTCCGCCGCGCAGCCGGCGGGCGGCCGCCACCACCGCCGCGTACCCGACGGCGCCCACCGCGAGCCCCGCGCCGGCGCCGAAGCACACCTCCGGAACCAGGTTCCGCTTCAGCGGGCTGAGCCGGTGCAGCACCCCGGCCGCCGTCGCCGCGCCCAGCACCGCGACGGCGGTCCGCCGCGTCCGGGGCGCGAGCCCGACGGCCGGCCGCACCGGCTCGACCGCACGTACCGCCCGCGCCGCCCAGCCGCCCATCGCCACCAGGGCGAGCGCCGAACTGCCGTACTGCAGCGCCTCGTACAGCGGCACACCGGCCACCGACCGGTCCAGTACGGGCAGCAGCCGAACGCCCAGCCGGCCGCCGTGCGTGAACGCGTCCCAGCCCACGTGGGTGGCCGCGCCGATCGCCGCCGACGCCGCGAACCACACCGCGTCGGCACCAGCGCCCGCGCCCGGTTCGGTGTCCGCGCCCGTGCCCGTGCCCGCCGTGGTGGCGGCCCGGCGGGTCGTCAACGCCTCGGCACCGCCCGCCCACCGCTCGGGCAGCAGCGCCACCAGCGGTCCGCGCAGCAGCCCGTGCCAGCCGGCCACCAGCGCCCCGGCGATCGCCACGTCCAGCGTCGGCACCGCCCACCAGCTGTGCGTCAGCCCGCCGTGGCCGTAGACCCCGGGCAGCAGCGACTCGGCGAAGAACGGCACGTCGGGCGCCATCGACCCGGCGACCAGCGCCGACGCGACCAACGGCCCACGCGCCCCGGCCCGGCGCAGCAGGGGCAGGACGGCGGCGGGGTGGCTCAGTGTGAACGGCATGCCCCCATCCTCGCGCCCCCGCCGTCGGCCCGGCCAACCCACCGGCCCGTACTGCACCGGCCCGTACTGCACCGGCCCGTCCGGCACCGGGCCGTCCTTGCAGCGGGCCGGCCGACCGCCACCCCGCCCGCAGCGCAGCCACCGGTTCGGTCGCAGCCGCCGGCTCCGCCGCACCCGCCGACTACGCCGCGTCCGCCGCGCTCGCCAGCCCGACGGCCACCCGGCACCCCGCCTCCAGGTACCGCAGCTCGCCGCTGCGCCGGGCGTCCAGGGAGGCCGCCAGACGCCGGTAGCGGCTCGGGGGCAGCAGCTCGGCGGCCTCGTCCAGCGTGACGAAGCGCCAGCTGCGCAGCTCCTCCTGCTGCAGCAGCAGGTTCTGGCGGCCCGCCGCGTCCAGCAGGCCGCCGTCGTACACCAGCCGCAGACCGCCGCGGCGCGGACCGGTGCGCGGCTCCCAGTCGACGGCGAGCAGGCGCAGCCCGGACGGGTCGAGGCGCAGGCCGAGTTCCTCGGCGGTCTCGCGCAGGGCCGCGTCGGTGGGGGCCTCGCCGCGCTCGACCACGCCGCCGGGGAAGTCCCAGTCGGGCTTGTAGACCGGGTCGACCAGCAGGACGCGGTCCTGCTCGTCGAAGAACAGGACGGCGGAGGCCACGGTGTCCCCGGTCGGGTCCGGGCTCTGGACGATCGGGCAGCGGGCGGCGCCGACCCGGACCAGCTCGGCGATCCGGAGGGCGGTCTCCCGCGGCGTGAGTTCGCTGGTGTCGACCATCCGGGCGTCCCCGACCAGCCAGCGACGGGCGGCGCGGTAGCGCGGCAGGTGCTCCAGGCACCAGGTCCGGACCCGCTCGCTGGCCTCCGGGTCGCCCGGGCACTCCTCCCGGTTGGCGATGCGCTCGCGCAGGATCGTTTCTTCTGGGTCCAGGACGAAGTGGTGCACCGTGATCCCGTGGGAGGCGAGGTCACCGAAGATCTCGTCCCGGTAGTCCTCTCTGAGCAGCGTCATCGGGACCACCAGCGGGCCCCCGACCTCGTCGAGCAGTGCGGCCGCCGTCTCGGGGACGAGTCGGCGCCAGGCCGCGAGGTCCTGGAAGTCGGACACCGTCGCCAGCCGGTCGGCCGGGAGCATCCGGCGCAGACCGAAGCCCACCTGCTCGGGATCGAAGAGCACGCTCCCGGGCAGCAGTTCCACCAGCTCGCGGCAGGCGCTCGTCTTGCCCGCCCCGAATGTGCCATTGACCCAGACGATCACAACGTCCCCTGCCCCTCGACTTCCCCCGATGCCGATCGCATCGGGCAGCGCCCCCGTCGGCCGAACCAGCGCCACCCGTGGTGGTACCCGCGTCACGCCGCTCCCCATGCCTCCCCACCGCGCCCGTCCGCGCGCCCCGGTCTGCCCCGTGACAGCGGCATGTGCCCAGGCCAGGCGCCCGGGGTCGGAAATATGCAGACCGGTCTACATCAAAATTGCACCCCTTCACCACTGCTCACGCACAGGAGATCGGATGGGCCGACTTCCTGTGCACACCCGCCCCTCGCCGCCGCACTCGACTCATGCGCCCCAGCCTGCACGGCGGCTTGCAGTGCGGTCCGCACCCCGGGTTGCACCCCGGTCTGCGCCCGCTGCGCCCGCCCGCTTGCGCCGCCGGCGCCCCGGCGCGTACAGAGGAACGATGAAGCTGCTGCCCGTCGGCCGAGTCGTCGTCATCGGATCGGTGAACACCGACCGCATCCTGCGCTGCCCCGTGCTCCCCTCCCCCGGCGAGACCGTCCTCGCCGACGCCGCCACCCGGGGCTTCGGCGGCAAGGGCGCCAACCAGGCGGTCGCGGCGGCCCGGATGGGCGCGGCGACGCACCTGGTCGCCAAGATCGGGCGCGACTCCGACGGCGAGGCGGCGCTCGCCGATCTGCACGGCGCGGAGGTCGAGACGGGCTCCGTGCTCACGCACCCCGACGCACCCACCGGTCAGGCGATCGTCATGGTCGACCCCTCCGGCGAGAACAGCATCGTCGTGGTCCCCGGCGCCAATGCGCACCTCACCCCGGACGAGGTGACCGCGGCCCTGGGCCGCCTCCGGCTCCTCCCCGTCGACGTGGTGCTCACCAGCAACGAGGTCCCCGCGGAGTGCATCCGCGCGACCGCCGCCGCCCTGCCCGCCGCGGGCCCCTCCGGCGGCACCCGCTGGCTGCACAACACCGCCCCGGCCGGCGAGCTGCCGGACGTCGGCCCGACCGGGCGCCGGCCGCTGGTCATCGCCAACGCCGTCGAGGCCCGCCAGCTCACCGGGGCCGCCGACGTCACCGAAGCCGCCCGGGCCCTCGCCACCCGCGCCGAGGGCGTGGTGATCACCCTCGGCGGTGACGGCGTCCTGGTCGCCGCGGACGGACGGTACGACCGGCTGCCCGCCCCGGCCGTCCGGGTGGTCGACACCACCGGGGCCGGGGACGTCTTCTGCGGCGCACTCGCCGCCGAGCTCGCGCGCGGCAGCGACCTCCGCGCCGCTGCCGCCACGGCCGTGGCCGCCGGGGCCTTCGCCGTCACCGCCCTCGGCGCCCGCGGCGCCCTCCCCCGCCCGACGGACCTCTGACCGCGGGACGGATTTCTGACCGCGCGTCGGACGACCGGACCCCGGACGAGACCGCCCCGGACGACCGAGCCGGACGACCGGGCCGGCCACGGACGACCAGCCGCAGGCCGGGGGCGCCGGCCCGACCGGACGCCCCCGACCTGCGGACTTGCGAACCCCCGGGCCCGCGGCAGCCGCTACGGCCGACCCATGTACGCCGGGTAGTAGCCGCTGCTGATACTGGAGATCCTGATGTTGGTCCCCGGCCGCGCGGCCTCGACGTACTGGTTGTTGCCCAGGTAGATCGCCACGTGCTGAATGCCCCGCGGAGTCCCGTCCGGCGACCAGAACAGCAGGTCACCGCGACGCAGCTGGCTCGCCTTGACCGGCGTGGTCGCCGCGAACTGGTCGTTGGCGACCCGCGGCAGGCTGATGCCGCCGCGCTTGAAGGACTGCTGCACCAGGCCCGAGCAGTCGTACCCGTCCGGCCCGTTGCCCGCCGTCCTGAACGGCTTGCCGAGCTGCGCGAGCGCGTACTGCACGGCGGTCTCGACGTCCGGGTCCGCGGCCACCGAGCCGCCGGAGGAACCCGAGCCCGAGGAGCCGGAGGAACCCGCCGACGAGGAGCCGCCCCCGGTCCGCGACAGGTAGACGTCGTAGTGCGTGGTCCAGCGCCACTCGCCCTTGCTGTTGCGGAACCAGTAGCGCGAACCGTCCCAGCCCTGCTTGATCCCCCCGCTCGACTTCGTGCCGCTCGACGACGCACCCGAGGACTTCGTCCCGCCTCCGGTCCGCGCCAGGTAGACGTCGTAGTGCGAGGTCCAGCGCCACTGCCCCTGGCTGTTCTTGAACCAGTACCGCGAGCCGTCCCAGCCGGCGTGGGCCGGCGCGGTCTCGGCGGCCGCGGGGCTCACACCGGTGCCGAGGCCGAGGACACCCGCTCCGGTCGCGATCACGGCCACCATGCCTATCCCCCGGCGGAGCCGCGCGGCCCGGGACGGACGGGGGGAACGGGTGGTGGCAGCAACCTGCTGCGCGGTCGGTTCGTCGGCGGCATCCGGCGCGCCGGTGTTGACGGTGGTCATACTGCTGACTTCCTTCACTGCTGCGGTCTCTGCGAGTCGCTGCGGATCGCGCGGCTCGCTGCGGACTACCGCCGGGCGGGCGGCTGCGGAACTGCTTCGAACCCGCCGTACGTCCCGGCGGCACCGGTCGGTACGGCTCGGCAGATCCCCGCCCGGACACTCCGCGGCCTCCGGCCTTGCGGCCGGGAGCCGCGACGTGTCACCCGGGGATTCGGTTCTGCCTGCCCGTCACGTTAGGCACGCGTCCGCTCACGGCGCGCAGTGGAGTGCGCCAATGGAAGGAAGGGCCGCCGGCGTGGGCACCGACGGCGCATCAGGGTGAGGACCCGTCACCGCAGGGGGCGTCCGACGCCCCCTCATCACCGACCCGCGGCCTCCGTCAGCAGCTGCTTCTTCAGCACCTTTCCCAGTGCGTTCCTGGGTAGTTCGGGCACCAGCACGACCCGGCGCGGCCGCTTGTGCACCGACAGCCGATCCGCCACAAAGGCCGTCAGCTGTTCCCCCGTCACGGCGCCGTCCGGGATGACGTACGCGACGATCGCCTGTCCGAGGTCCTCGTCCGGCACGCCGACCACCGCCGCGTCGGCCACCGACGGGTGGTCGCGCAGCGCGGCCTCCACCTCGCCCGCACCGATCCGGTAGCCGCCGCTCTTGATCAGGTCCACCGAGGCCCGGCCGACGATCCGGTGGAAGCCGTCCGCTCCGATCACCGCGACGTCGCCGGTACGGAACCAGCCGTCCGCCGTCCACGCCTCGGCGTCGGCGTCCGGCCGGTTGAGGTAGCCGCTGAACAGCGTCGGACCGGAGACCTGCAGCTCACCGACGGTCTCCCCGTCGTTCGGCACCGGTGCGCCGTCCTCGCCGACCAGCCGGGTGCGCACCCCCTCCAGCGGGAGGCCTACGCTCCCGGGGCGCCGTTCGCCGTCCGCCCTGGTGCTGACGGTGATCAGCGACTCGGTCATCCCGTAGCGCTCGATCGGGGCGTGGCCGGTGAGCGCGGCCAGCCGCTCGAACACCGGCACCGGCAGCGGCGCACTGCCGGAGACCAACAGCCGGGCCGAGGCCAGCCGGGCGGCCGCCTCCGGGTCCGCCGCCAGCCGGGACCAGACGGTGGGCACCCCGAAGTAGAGGCTGCCGCCGGCCGCCGCGTACCCCGCCGGGGTGGGCCGGCCGGTGTGGACCAGCCGACTGCCGGTGCGCAGGGCGCCCAGCACGCCGAGCAGCAGCCCGTGCACGTGGAACAGCGGCAGGCCGTGGGCGAGGGTGTCCTCGGCGGTCCACTGCCAGGCCGTGGCCAGGGCGTCGAGGTCGGCGGCGATCGCCTCCCGCCTGATCACGGCTCCCTTGGGCGCGCCGGTGGTGCCCGAGGTGTAGAGCACGAAGGCGGTCGAGTCCGCGGCCGGTTCGGCGTGGGTGGCGGCGGAGCGCCGCAGCGGATCGACCGCCAGCCCCTCGACGGAGCCGCCGTCGGGCAGCGCCTCCCCGACGGCGTGGGCGAGCAGCGCCGCACCGGAGTCGCGCAGGATGTGCTCGCGCTCCTTGGGCCCCGAGTCGGGCGGCAGCGGCACCACCGGGACGCCCGCCAGCAGGCCGCCGACCACGGCGGTGACCGTCTCGACGGTGGGCCGGGCGAGCACCGCCAACGCGGGGGCGCCCGCCACCCGATCCGCGACGGCGGTCGCCGCGCCCAGCAACTCCTCCCGGGAGAGCGCCCTGCCGTCGATCCGCAGCGCGTCCGCCGCGTCGCCGAAACCGCCCTGAAGTGCCGTCAGCAGTGCCATGCCACCGTCCTCGCCCTCGTCCCACGCCGTCACGTCACGTCCCGCGCATCACGGTCCGGCCCATGAGGTCCGCTCATGCCCCGCGCGTCACACGTCCGGCTCATGAACTCGACTCATGCCCCGCGCATCACACGCCCGGCTCATGAACTCGACTCATGCCTGCGACATGAGCTCGGCTCATGGCCACGACATGAGCTCGGCTCATGCCCGCACGTCACACGTTGCGCCGACTCTACGGGCCCCGGCACCACCCGCCGCGCTCGGGGGACGACGACGGAGGGCGTGGCACCGAGCACCCGGCACCACGCCCTCCGAACCTTCCCGCGGGATCAGGCCTTGCGGGCCTTCACCTCGGCGGTCAGCTGCGGCAGCACCTCGAAGAGGTCGCCGACCACGCCGTAGTCGACCAGCTCGAAGATCGGGGCCTCGGGGTCCTTGTTGACGGCCACGATGGTCTTCGAGGTCTGCATGCCGGCCCGGTGCTGGATGGCGCCGGAGATGCCCGCCGCGATGTACAGCTGCGGGGAGACCTGCTTGCCGGTCTGGCCGACCTGGCTGCTGTGCGGGTACCAGCCGGCGTCGACGGCGGCACGGGAGGCGCCGACGG
>NZ_JBIWNL010000059.1:0-37177 GCF_044767225.1 Kitasatospora sp. NPDC101447 | reverse complement strand
GAGCGGATGATGCGGGACGCGAAGATCACGCAGATCTACGAGGGCACCAACCAGGTCCAGCGCATCGTCATGGCCCGCAACCTCCCGTAAGGCGGTTCGAGCGTCGCCGACGGCCGGAGCGGAGCGCGCCCCGGCCGTCGGCGCCCGGGCGGTGCGCCGGTGTTAGGTTGCCGAGAATGAGCGAGAAGGAAGAGCAGGACCTGCCCATGAACGACGGGCCCGCCAAGCCCGCGATGCGCGAGGCGCTGGTCGCCGCGGCCTTCGAGCTCTTCCTGGAGCGCGGCTTCGAGCAGACCACCATCGACGACATCGTCTCGCTGGCCGGAGTCGGCCGGCGCTCCTTCTTCCGGTACTTCCCGGCGAAGGAGGACGTGGTCTTCCCCGACCACGAGCGCAGCCTCGCCGAGATGACGGAGTTCCTGGAGTCCGGCAACGGCGAGGAGGACCCGGTCAAGCACGCCTGCGACGCCGCCCGCCTGGTCCTGCGGATGTACGCCGAGCAGCCCTCCTTCTCCGTCCAGCGCTACCGGCTGACCCGCAAGGTGCCCGGCCTGCGGGCGTACGAGCTGTCGGTGGTCTGGCGCTACGAGCACACCCTCGCGGCCTACCTGCGCGGCCGCTTCGGCGACCGCCCGGACGGCCCGCTGCGCGCGGACGTGATCGCCGCGGCCGTCGTCGCCGCGCACAACCACGCCCTGCGCACCTGGCTGCGCACGGGCGGGGAGAGCGACTGGGTGGCCGAGGTGGACGCGGTGATGGCCTTCGTCACCGGCACCTGGAGCGACCGCCCGTCCGAGAGCGGCGGCGAGGGCGAGTCCGACGAGGTCGTGGTGCTGGTCGCCAGCCGGCGGGCGCCGCTGTGGCGGATGGTCCAGGGCATCGAGAGCGCCCTGGGCGGAGACACCCGCCAGGTCTGACCGGCGGGCCCGACCGGCGGGCGGGGGTGCCGGGCTGTCAACGTTCGGTGAGCCCGGAACCCCTTCGGGGGACGGGAAGTGAACTTCCGTCGATTCACGGGTGGTTGCGCCACCGCATGCGCCATAACGGAGGGGTCCCTGCACCACCGACTCCGAGGACCCCACCGATGCCGATCAGCAACTACGGCGTGCTCGCCGCCACCGCCGTCGACCGGCGCCGCGAGGGCGGCGCCGACACCCCGCACTACCAGATCCACCTGCGCGACGGTCAGGGCGCCGACTACCGCGCGGCGGTCAACGTCCTCTCCCAGCAGGCCCCCTCGGACCTGCTCTACATCGTCGTCGAGGACTTCCGGCACCCCGTCACCGAACTCCTCCCGCCGGCCGGCAGCGGCTGGAACGCGCTGCCCTCCCGGCCGGACACGGCGAGCCTGGACTTCGTCCGCGGGCACCTGTTCGACCCCGCCGCGATGCGCGTCCTGCCGCCCGACGCCCCGGGGGCGGACAACGACCTCGCGGACCTGCTCGACCACCACGTCCAGCAGGCGATCGCCGGCCCGGCCGCCGCCCTCTACGTCTTCGGCCAGCGCTTCGGCCCCGAACCCACCGTCCCCGACAAGGTGTTCGGCTTCCTCCCGGGAAACGGCGTCCACGACATCCACATGAACCAGGGCAACAGCGGCCGGTTCAGGACCGACGACGGCGTCCGGCAGGACGGCGGCCTCCTGATCCACCTGCCCGCCCGGAACCGCTGGACAGCGATCTTCCTCGCCTTCCAGTCGCAGTCCTGGCACACCGACGACCGCACCGGCCACACGATCCCCGCACGGACGCCCGTCCCGAAGCCCACCCGGCACCACCAGCCCGCCGACCGGCAGCCCTGAGGCGGGCGGGCTCCGGGCGCGGGGCACCGGAACCACCGGGTGCCCTGATGCCCCGGAGCCTTGCAGCCCCGGAGTTCCGGAGCCGGCCTTGCAGCCCCGGGAAAACAAAAGGAACCCCAGACGAATCTGGGGTTCCTGTCGGTGTCCGAGGGGGGACTTGAACCCCCACGCCCGATAAAGGGCACTAGCACCTCAAGCTAGCGCGTCTGCCATTCCGCCACCCGGACTAGGTGTCGTCCTCGCGGCTTCCGATCTCTCGTCCGTCGCGCTGACAGATGTAACTGTAGCAAAGATCGGCTTGGGCTCCCAAAACGGTTCCCGGCCGGGGCGCGCGGCGGGTGGCGGGAGCAAGGGCCGGCGTGTGGCGGGGGCGTGACCAGGGGGTTTCGGGGGCGTGCGGGGGGTGGATCCGGTCGGGGGGCTGGGGGAGGATGGGCGGACGTGCTCGTACGGCCCGGGTGCAGGTCCTGGGGGTGGCGCGCTGGTGCGTCGGTGCGGGCCAGAGACGAGGAGTGACCGTGAGCGAGCGGAGCGAGTCGGCGGCGCCGAAGGTGACGGCTGAGTCGGAGGTCGCCGGGATCTGTCGCGATCTGATCCGGATCGACACCAGCAACTACGGGGACGGCTCCGGCCCGGGCGAGCGCAAGGCGGCCGAGTACGTGGCCGAGCAGCTCGCCGAGTTCGGACTCGAACCGAAGATCTTCGAGTCGGCCAAGGGCCGCGCCTCGACGGTGGTGCGGATCGAGGGTGAGGACCGTTCCCGCCCTGGCCTGCTGATCCACGGCCACACCGACGTGGTGCCGGCCAACGCCGCGGACTGGACGTACGACCCGTTCGGCGGCGAGATCGCCGACGGCTGCGTCTGGGGCCGCGGCGCGGTCGACATGAAGGACATGGACGCGATGACCCTGGCGGTCGTCCGCGACCGGCTGCGCACCGGGCGCAAGCCCCCGCGCGACATCGTGCTGGCCTTCCTCGCCGACGAGGAGGCCGGCGGCACGTACGGGGCGCGCTACCTGGTGGACAAGCACCCGGGGCTGTTCGAGGGCGTGACCGAGGCGATCGGCGAGGTCGGCGGCTTCTCCTTCACGGTCAACGACCAGGTCCGCCTCTACCTGGTGGAGACGGCCGAGAAGGGCATGCACTGGATGCGCCTGACGGTCGAGGGCCGGGCCGGCCACGGCTCGATGGAGAACGACGACAACGCGATCACCGAGCTGTGCGAGGCGGTCGCCCGGCTCGGCCGGCACCAGTTCCCGCTGCGGATCACCAAGACCGTCCGGGCCTTCCTGGACGAGCTGTCGGACGCCCTCGGGGTCGAGCTGGACCCGGAGAACATGGACGAGACGCTGCGCGTCCTCGGCGGCATCGCCAAGATGATCGGCACCACGCTGCGCAACACCGCCCAGCCGACCATGCTCGGCGCCGGGTACAAGGTCAACGTGATCCCCGGTCAGGCCACCGCGCACGTGGACGGCCGCTTCCTGCCCGGCTACGAGGAGGAGTTCCTGGCCGAGCTGGACAGCGTGCTCGGCCCGCGCGTGAAGCGCGAGAGCCTGCACTCGGACAAGGCGATCGAGACCGGCTTCGACGGAGCGCTGGTCGAGGCGATGCAGACCGCGCTGCGCGCGGAGGACCCGATCGCCCGCGCGGTGCCGTACTGCCTGTCGGGCGGGACGGACGCCAAGTCCTTCCAGGACCTGGGGATCCGCTGCTTCGGCTTCGCGCCGCTGCAGCTGCCGCCGGAGCTGGACTTCGCCGGGATGTTCCACGGCGTGGACGAGCGGGTGCCGGTGGACGGCCTGAAGTTCGGCGTCCGGGTGCTCGACCGGTTCATCGACGCCTGCTGACCGGTTCGCCGTCGCCCGCTGATCAGGCGACTGGGTCGGCCCGCTCCCGGGGTTCCGGGAGCGGGCCGACCGCATTGTCGGAGCTGATGATTGTGGGACGGGTTCGGGGAGATCGACAGAAACGATTCCTCCCGGAATCCCAAGCCGATTGTTTGTGCGAGACCTCACCGTTGCGGGTGAATGGGAATCCTGTTCCGTACCCCGTTTGCCGCAGCGTCGTTCATCCCTGTGCAGCCCGCCGAACGGGTTGCGTTGTCCATACAGGAGGAATGATGAAGGTCAACAAGAAGATCGCCGCCGTCGCCGCCGCCACCGGTGGCCTGGTGCTCGCTGCCGCCGGTGTCGCGTCCGCACACGCGGGTGCCGAGGGTGTGGCCGCCGGTTCCCCGGGCGTCGTCTCCGGCAACCAGATCCAGATCCCGGTTCACGTCCCGGTGAACGTCTGCGGCAACACCGTCAGCGTGATCGGCGTGCTGAACCCGGCGTTCGGCAACCACTGCGCCAACATCTGAGTCGACCTCCGGGCCGCTGAGGCCCGTTGAGAGGACTCGACCCGGCCCCCGGGCGGCGGACGCGCCGCACCGGGGGCGTTCGCGTGCGCGGCGCGCGTCCGCCGGGCCGTGATACAGGTCGGCGACACGATCGCTCGATCGGGTGAAGCTGCAGCGTTCGGCCCAACCTCACCGTTCGCCCCTCGTTAACTCCTGTGCAGTCGAAGACCCTGCGTGATTTACGGATAGGCAAAAATTCCGACTTTCATAAGGTTCACGTCAAGGTCAAAACCTCGTCTCGAAAACGTCAGGGGAAAACATGAGGAATGTAGCCAAGAAGGGGATCCTCACGGCCGTGGCCACCGGCAGTGTGCTGGCCTCGACCGCCGGCTACGCCTACGCGGGCGCCGAGGCGCAGGGGGGTGCGGTCGGATCACCCGGCGTCGCCTCGGGCAACTCGGTGCAGGTGCCGGTCGAGGTGCCGATCAACGCCTGCGGCAACACGGTCGACATCATCGGTGCGCTGAACCCGTCGTTCGGCAACCGGTGCGCCAACGCGAGCGGCGGCCGCCACGCGGCCCCCCAGGGCAGCCAGTCCGGCCAGTCCGGCCACGCCGGCTCCGGTACGGCCGGCTCCGGCACCGCGGGCTCCGGTGCCGGCGGGAGCCGGGGCACCACCGCCTCGGGCGCCTCGGCCTCCGGCGTCGCCGCGGGCTCGCCGGGCGTCGCCTCCGGCAACAGCATCCAGGCCCCCGTGCACGTCCCGGTCAACGCCTGCGGCAACTCCGTCAACGTGGTCGGCGTCGCCAACCCGGCCTTCGGCAACGAGTGCGGCAACGTGGCCCGGCCCGCGCCGGCCCCCGCGCCGAAGCCGAGCGACGACTGCCCGCCGGAGATCAGCCACCCGACCCCGCCGAAGACCGGTGGCGAGACCACCCCGGGCATCCCCCGCACCGGCGGCCCGTCCACCCCGCCGGCCACCACCGCCCCGGGCACCCAGGCCGTCCCGGCCGCCTCCCGGACGACGGCCCCGGCCGCCACGCCGAGCGCCCCGGTCGACAGCCAGCTGGCCTCCACCGGCGCCGGCGGCGTCGAACTGCTCGGCGCGGCCGGCCTGGCGCTGCTGCTCGGCGGCGGCGTGCTCTACCGCCGCGCCCGCGCCGGGGCCCGCTGACCCCTCGCAGCCGCGGGCCCGCGCGTCGTCGTGGACGACGACGCGCACCCACCGTGGAGAACGACGCACCCGCGGTCGCCGGATGAACGGGCGGCCGCGGGTGCGTGAAGGCTTCGTGCCGGTGATCGCTCGGGGCGGAGCGCCCCGCCCGTCACCAGTTCCGGACCTGGCGGATGATCCTGCGCTTGAGCCGGACCGTCCGGCTGCCGTCGGGGAACAGCCTCAGTCGGTCGAGCTCCCAGTGCCCGTACTCGGCGTGCTCGGTGAGCAGTTGGCGGGCCGCGTTGCGCGTGGTGCCGCGCGGCATGCGCAGCGACTGGTACTCGTACTCCGGCTGCCGGACCGGCTTGCGTGGGGTCAAAACGCTCCTCCTGGGGATCACCTTCGGGCAAGCCTACGGCCTGCCCCGGACAGTCGGCCCGGATATTTCCGGCCGTCCTCCCGCGCGGGAGCGGCGCCCCGACGGCCCGCGGCCCGGACAGCCGACTGACAGTGCATCAGTTCTGTTGCTGCTGTGGAGGGGATACCCCGATCCCGGCGTGCGAAGCGGTACGCGGACGGCCCCGCCCGACCTGCTGCGCGCCCTCTGCGCCGGCCCGCGCCGGTTCCGCAGGGGGACGTACCCGTGCAGATCGGACATCAGGGGGGAAGTTGCGGTGAAATCGCGGGTGTAGGTGACAACCGCTGTGCGTACCGACACCGCGGGGAGATAGCGTCTGCACCATGTCTGATGCCGCGCAGCCCACCATTGCCGAGGTACGCGCCGCCGCTGAGGCGGTCAAGGCCGCCATCGACCGTCATCTGGAAGCGGTGTCAAGCCCCAACACCTCCGACGATCCCGCCGTGTCCGCTGCCTACGAGCAGCTCGCGACGGCGGCCATCGCCTACGACCAGCTCCTGTACGAGGCCTACGACGAGGTCACGCCCTTCGAGATCCCCGGGGACGAGGGTCCCGGCGGGTACCACGGCCCCGAACAGCCCGAGGCGATCAGCGTGTTGATCCGCCGCGACTACCACGTCGTCGACCCCAAGCGGTTGCGCGCCCAGGCCGAGCGGCTGGACGAGTCGCTGACCCCGGGCGGCGCCGGCGCGGGCGGGGTGAACGCCGCGATCGGCGTGCTGTTCGGCGAGTACGAGCCGGACGAGATCGCCGCGCGCAGCGAGGAGTTCGGTCTGGAGGAGGCGGACTCGACGCTCTGGGTCGCGGCGGCCGAGCCGACCGAGCCGGGGGAGTGGCTGCCGGAGCCCTTCGAACACGCCGACCCGCAGCTGCTGATCTGCCGGTTCGACGTGAGCGAGGTCTACGACGACGAGGACCCGGACGACTGACGGAGTCCGGGACGGACGACGGGCGGGCCCCACACCTGGGGCCCGCCCGTCGCATGTCCGCCGCGCGGCGCGGCCACCGCCCGGCGCCGCTGCGGCTCAACGGCTACGGCAGGGCGCCGCTGCGGCTCGGCGCGGCGACGGCTCAGTACGCCGAGGCGGCGTTCTCGGCGAGGACCGCCCGCAGCCGGGTGGTGCGCGGCTGCGCCGGGCGCTCGGCCACGGCCTGGGCGAGCGCCGGGCCCGCCGCGTGCACCACGGACAGGTGCCGCTCGCCGCGGCCGAAGGCGGTGTAGACCCACTGCCGGGTGAGCCCCGGAGCGGCGTCCTCCGGGAGCACGACCACCACGCCCGGCCAACGGCGGCCGAGTGCCTGGTGGACCGTCAGTGCCCAGCCGTGCCGCAGCCGGGCGACCTCGGCGGGCGGGACGGTGCGGCGCGAGCCGTCCGCGTACTCCAGGTGCAGGCCGGTGGCGTCGCCGTCCAGCACCCGGGCCGGGTGGGTGATGCCGGGCGCCGGTGAGTCGACCACCCGGTCGCCCGGGTCGAAGCCGCGGAACCGGCCGGGGCCGGGGTTCAGCCGCGCCTTGGCGGCGGCGTTCAGCACCCGGGTGCCGGCCGCACCGCCGTGGCCGGGCGTGAGCAGCACCACCTGCTCGGCGGGGATGCCGAGCGCGCGCGGGATGGAGTCGGTGAGCAGCTGGACGGCACGGTGGACGGCCTCGCCGGCGTCCTTGGCGGTCAGGAGGACCACCTCCTTGTCCGGCGCGTCGACCTGCTGGAGCTCGCCGATGCCGACACCGGAGACCAGCTCGCCGATCGGGCCGAAGTCCGGGGTGCGGGAGGCGACCGCCGGGCAGGCCTTGGTGGCCAGCAGGTCGGCGAAGAAGCGGCCGGGGCCGGCCGACCAGAGCTGGTTCGGGTCCCCGCTGAGGACCAGTCGGGTGCCGTCGGCGAGCGCTTCCAGGACGGTCGCGGCCAGTTCGACGCCCAGCAGCGGGGCGTCCAGGACGACCAGCAGGTCCAGGGCGAGCATGCCGTCCGGGGCGCGGCCGGGGCCGGCGCTGCCGGAGAGCAGGTCGGCCAGGGTGACCACGGCAGTCCCGGCGCCGGTGTCGGCGCTGGTGTCGGCCTCGGCCCCGGCCCCGCAGAGCACGGCGAAGGAGTCCCGGCCCTGGTCGGTCCAGGTGGCGGCCCAGGCCCGCAGCCCGAGGGCCCGGGCGGCGGCGATCAGCGCGGCCGGTTCGGCGCGGGCCGCCTCGCCGCCGGTGTGCAGCACCAGGGCGCTGTCGGCGACGGCGCGGATCAGGGCGGTCGCGGAGGAGGACGGCGCGGCCTCGGCGGCGGCCTCCCAGGCGGCCGGTCCGGGAGCGGCGGCGGGTGCGGCGCTGCCCGGGGCCTCGGAGTCCTCGGCCTCGTCGGCGTCGCCCCCCTCACCGGACTCCGGCTCCGCCTCCGGGTCGGTGTCCGCGGCATCGGCCGCCGGGTCGACGTCCTCGCCGGGAACGAAGGTCGCCATCAGCTGGACCAGGCCCTCGGCGAGGGAGTCCTCCGCCATGGCCAGCCGCTCCAGCGCGAGCAGCGTCCGGGTCGGCGGCTCGTCGTCCTCGCCGCCGGCCGCGTGCGCCTCGGCTCCGGTCAGCTCCTCCTGGGAGGGCAGCACCCGACCGTCCTCGACGGCACTCCCGATGGCTGCCGCCGGGTCCGGCATCCGGAGCCGTTCGAGCCCGGCGGCCACCTCGGTCAGTTCCAGGGCCGAGTGCCCGCGCAGCGCCGCCTGCTCCAGCAGCCACGGCACCAGCGCCTGGGCGCGGCGCTCGTCGCCCGGCCCGGAGTCGGGGCCGAGCAGCCCGCGGGCGAAGCCGTCCGCGTGCTCGGGGCGGACGCCGGGCAGGTCCAGCACCGCCCACGGGTTGGTGCGCAGCCGCTCGGCGGCGTCCTCGCCGAACTCGGCCAGGGCGGCCGCCGCCAGCTCCGCGGGGGCACCGCCGGCGGTCAGCACCGCGGCGACCTCCTGGAGTGCGTCGCCGCGGGGGCCGTCGGGGGCTGCGGCGGTCGCACCGGTCGGGGCGCCCGCCGCAGCCGGCGGGGCCTGGTCGGCCGGCTCCGCCCTCCGCGATGCCGGAGCCGGTGCCGGTGCCGGAGCCTGCGTCGGTGCCGAAGCCGGAGCCGGTGCAGCAGCCCCCGGAGCCGGAGCCGGTGCGGCAGCCCTCGGAGTCGGGCCCCCGGCCCCGGCCCCCTGCCGTTCGACCGCGCGGATCCGCTCCGCCAGCTCGGCCAGCTCCGCCGCCTTGTCGGCCGGAGTCGCCGTGGTCTCCGCCGGAGCGCCGTTCCCCGTGTCACTCATCGTCGTCCGCTCCAAAGGTCACTCCACTGCACGTTCCGCTCGACGATCCGGCCCGGGCTTCACAGCTCGGTCCACCCCTGGTCCGGGTAGCGGTGCACGGGCGACGAGATGTCGTCCAGCGCGCCGCGGATCTCACCCGGAAGCGTAAGCTCCTCCACCGACAGCGCCGCCTGCAGCTGTGCCACCGTCCGTGCCCCGACCAGCGCGCTCGCCACTCCGGGCCGGTCCCGGACCCAGGCCAGGGCGACCGCCAGCGGGCTGCTGGCGAGCCCGTCGGCAGCGGTGGCGAGGGCGTCCACGATCCGCCGCGAGCGGTCCCCGAGGTACGGCTGGACGAAGCCGGCCAGGTACGGCGAGGCGCCGCGCGAGTCCTGCGGAACTCCGTGCCGGTACTTGCCGGTGAGCACGCCGCGGCCGAGCGGCGAGCCGGCCAGCACCCCGGTCCCGGCGTCCAGCGCGGCGGGCAGCGCCTCCCGTTCGATGCCGCGCTGCAGCAGGGAGTACTCCAGCTGCGCCGCGGCCAGCGGCACCCGTCCGTGGTGGGCGCGCTGCCAGGTGGCGGCCCGGGCGAGCTGCCAGCCGCTGAAGTCGCAGACCCCGACGTAGCGGGCGCGCCCGGAGGAGACGGCGATGTCGAGCGCGCTGAGCGTCTCCTCGACCGGGGTCGTCGGGTCGAAGGAGTGCACCTGCCAGAGGTCGACGTAGTCGGTGCCGAGGCGGTGCAGCGAGGCGTCCAGGGCGGCGAGCAGGTGGCCGCGCGAGCAGTCGAAGCGGCGGGCGGAGTCGGGGACGCTGCCGGCCTTGGTGGCGATGACCAGTTCGGAGCGCGGGACCAGGTTGTCGGTGAGCCGGGAGATCAGGTACTCGGCGCCGCCGTCGGCGTACACGTCGGCGGTGTCGACCAGGTTGCCGCCGGCCTCGACGAACTCCTTGAGCTGCTCGGCGGCCTCGTGCTCGTCGGTGTCGCGGCCCCAGGTCATGGTGCCGAGGCCGAGCCGGGAGACCTGCAGGCCGGTGCGGCCGAGGTGACGCTGTTCCATCGGACGGGCCCTCCACTGGCCGGTGGCCCCGGGCGTTCCGGCAGCCCTGAAAACGCGCAGGTGGGGAGTGCGCTCCCCACGTCGGCTGAGCGTAGCGGCCGGTGCGCGGACAGGTGCGAAGACCCGCAGAACGATCACCGCCGGCGGCGGCCGGGGAAGTGTGACCCGGGCCACCACTACTCGTCAGTAGCATGTCCGGCGCGGGCGCGGTTACCCTCGGCCCGACCCCAACCCACTGGAAGGTGCGGCAGATGCGACTCGGGATCAACCTCGGCTACTGGGGACTCGGCATGGACGCCGACAACATCGCCGTCGCCCAGGAGGCGGACCGGCTCGGCTACGCGGTCTGCTGGGCGGCGGAGGCGTACGGCTCGGACGCCGCCACCGTGCTCAGCTACGTCGCCGCGAAGACGGAGCGGATCGACGTCGGCTCGGCCATCTTCCAGATCCCGGCCCGCACCCCGGCCATGACGGCGATGACCGCCGCGACCCTGGACACCCTCTCCGGCGGCCGGTTCCGCCTCGGCCTCGGCGTCTCCGGCCCGCAGGTGTCCGAGGGCTGGTACGGCGTGAAGTTCGACAAGCCGCTGGCCCGCACCCGCGAGTACGTGGAGATCATCCGCAAGGCGATGTCCCGCGAGCGCCTGGTCCACGAGGGCGCGCACTGGACCCTGCCGCTGCCCGGCGGCCCGGGCAAGCCGATCAAGCTCACTGTGCACCCGGTGCGCGAGCACGTCCCGCTGTACATCGCCGCGATCGGCCCGAAGAACCTGGAGCTGACCGGCGAGATCGCCGACGGCTGGCTCGGCATCTTCTTCTCGCCCGAGCACGCCTCGATGTCCCTCGACCCGCTGACGGCCGGCCGCGCCAAGGCCGGGAAGACGCTGGACGGCTTCGACCTCTGCCCGACCGTCAACCTCGCGGTCGGCGAGGACGTCAAGGCCGGGGTCGACGCCCTGCGCTCGTACGCCGCGCTCTACATCGGCGGCATGGGCAGCAAGGAGAAGAACTTCTACAACCAGCTGACCCGGCGGATGGGGTACGAGCAGGCCGCCGACGAGATCCAGGAGAAGTACCTGGCCAAGGACTACGCGGGCGCCGCGGCCGCCGTCCCGCACGACCTGGTGGACGCCACCTCGCTGATCGGCGACACCGCCCGGATCGCCGACCGGATGCAGGCCTACGCCGACGCGGGCGTCACCACGCTCACCCTGGCCCCCGCCGGGTTCACCCTGGACGAGCGGATCCGGGCGCTGCGCACCGGTGTCGAGGCCCTGGAGCGCGCCGGACTGGCCTGAGGCGCCGGGGAACGGGCCCGGCCGTACCCGTACGCGGACCCGCGGCACCGGGGGAGCAGGCGGCGCTACAGCCAGTCGTGCCGCTTGAACACCCGGTGCAGCACCAGGCAGACCACGGCCATCAGCACCAGCACCGCCGGGTAGCCCCAGACCTGGTGCAGCTCCGGCATGTCGTCGAAGTTCATCCCGTAGATGCCCGCGATCATCGTCGGCACGGCGGCCAGCGCCGCCCAGGCGGAGATCTTCCGCATGTCGTTGTTCTGCTGCACGCTGACCTGCGCCAGGTTGGCGTTGAGGATGTCGGACAGCAGCCGGTCCATGCCGTCCACCTGGTCGTTCACCCGGGCCAGGTGGTCGGCGACGTCCCGCAGGTAGGGCGCCGTCTCCGGGCGGACGAAGCGGGCACCGCGCTCCAGCGTCAGCATCGGCTCCAGCAGCGGGCCGGTGGCGCGGCGCACGGACATCACCTGGCGCTTGTAGCCGTAGATCCGCCCGGCGGTGTCGCGGCCGACCCGGCCGGGGGAGAAGATGTCCGCCTCCAGCTCGTCCAGGTCGACCTGCAGGGCGGTGGCCACGTCCACGTAGCCGTCCACGATGGTGTCGCAGACCGAGTGCAGCACCGAGCTGGGGCCGTAGCGCAGCAGCTCGGGGTCCTGTTCCAGCTGGGTCCGCAGGCCGCCGAGCGGGGAGTCCTGGCCGTGCCGGACGGTCATCACGAAGTCGGGGCCGAGGAAGACCATCACCTCGCCGACCGTGACGACGTGTGCGCCGGGGGCGTAGCCGAGGGTCTTCATGGTGACGAACAGCGAGCCCTGGTAGGCCTCGACCTTGGGACGCTGGTGGGCCCGGACGGCGTCCTCGACGGCCAGCGGGTGCAGCGCGAACTCCTTGCCGACGTGGTCGAGTTCCTCGGCGGTCGGTTCGAAGAGGCCTATCCAGACGAAGCCGTCCGGACCGGCCGCGCGGGCGGCGGCGAGCGCGCCGGCCAGGTCGTCGGGAGCCTCGATCCGGCGGCCGTCGCAGTAGGCGGCGCAGTGGACGATCATGCGGGCCATTGTCACCCGACCGGGGCCGTGGGGCACGGATCCGGTCCGGATTCGGAACGGAAGCGGGACGGAAGCCGGGGCGGAGGCGGGCGCGACCGGAGCGGATCCGGGGTGGGGCCCGGCGCGCGACCGGGCAGGATCCCGGGGCCGGTCCGGCAAGCATCCCGGGGCGGGGCGCCACCGTGCGGGCCCGCCGGAGCCGGGGCCGGGCGGGTAACCGGACGGTAACCGGCCCCCACGGCCGGGCCCGGAGGCCGTAGGCTGAACCCCATGCCCACCCTGCTGCTCGTCCGTCACGGCCGCTCCACCGCGAACACCGCCGGGATCCTGGCCGGTTGGACCCCCGGCGTGGATCTCGACGACACCGGGCGCGCGCAGGCCGCCGCACTGGCCGACCGGCTGGCCGGCATCCCGCTGGCCCAGGCCGTCAGCAGCCCGCTGGAGCGCTGTCGGCAGACCCTGGAGCCGCTGCTGGCCGCCCGGCCCGAGCTGGGCGCGCCGGCCACGGACGAGCGGCTGGGCGAGTGCCACTACGGGGAGTGGACCGGCCGTCCGCTGGCCGAGCTGGCCAAGGAGCCCCTCTGGCGCACCGTCCAGGACCACGCCGCCGCCGCGGCCTTCCCCGGCGGGGAGTCGCTGCGCGAGCTGAGCCACCGTACGGTGAGCGCGGTCCGCGAGTGGAACGGGAAGATCGCCGCCGAGCACGGCGACGACGCGGTCTGGATCGCCTGTTCGCACGGTGACGTGATCAAGGCGGTGGTGGCCGACGCGCTCGGCCTGCACCTGGACCACTTCCAGCGGGTCAGCGTCGAGCCCTGCTCGGTCACCGCGATCCGCTACACCCCGCAGCGCCCCTTCGTGCTGAGGATGGGTGACACCGGCGACCTCGCCTCGCTGGCGCCGAGGACCGGCCCGGCACCGGCCGCCCCGGCCGGCGACGCGGTGGTCGGCGGCACCGCCTGAGCCCCGCCGCCCGCGGCGGTACGGGTGCGCCGGTCCACGGCGCAAGCCCGCGGCACCCGTCCGGGCGGCACCGCCAGGGCCCGCGCGTGCCACACCGCCCGCGGCCGTCGGCTCCGCTCCCCGGCCGGAGCCCGAAGGTCGTAGGGTGACATACGAGTCCGAACACCCGCGATCCCCCACGGCGGATCCGCGCCGACCGACACGATCCGGAGCGAGAGCGTGACCCGTCAGGTCTTCTTCTACGACCAGCCCGAACGGTTCGTGGCCGGCACCGTCGGCCAGCCCGGCGCCAGGGCGTTCTACCTGCAGGCCAGCGCCCGGGGCCGGATCACCAGCGTGCTGCTGGAGAAGACCCAGGTCGCGGCGCTCGCCGAGCGCATCGAGGAGGTCCTGGACGAGGCACTGCGGCGCAGCGGCGGCGACGCCTCCATCCCGGCCGCCGCCCCGAAGGACCTGCTCGACACCGCCCCGCTCGACCTGCCGCTGGAGCAGGAGTTCCGGGTCGGCACGATGGCCCTGGCCTGGGACAGCGTGGACAGCTGCCTGGTGGTCGAGGCGCAGGCGCTGGTGGAGGAGGAAGAAGAGGAGGAGGACGCCGCGGCCGCGGTGTTCACCGACGACGACACCGGCCCGGACATGCTGCGGGTGCGGCTGACCGGCGCGATGGCCCGGGTGTTCGCCAAGCGCGCGCTGGACCTGGTCGCGGCCGGCCGCAAGCCCTGCCCGTTCTGCAACCTGCCGCTCGACCCGGAGGGCCACCTGTGCCCGCGCGCGAACGGCTACCGGCGCTGAACACCGACACCCCGCCGCAGGCGGACCCGGCGGCCGCCGCCGCGCTGGCCGCCGACGTGCCCACCGCCCTCGCGCTGCTGCGCCAGGGCGAGCTGACCGTGCACGGCCGGCTCACCGAGGCCTCCAACGCCGCGCTGTACTGCACGGTCGCGCACGGCTCGCTGAGCGCGCAGGCCGTCTACAAGCCGGTGGCCGGCGAGCGCCCGCTCTGGGACTTCCCGGACGGCACGCTGGCCGGCCGCGAGGTCGCCGCGTACGAGCTGTCCGCCGCGACCGGCTGGGCGCTGATCCCGCCCACGGTGCTGCGCGACGGCCCGCACGGGCCCGGCATGGTGCAGCTGTGGGTCGAGCCGGATCCCGGGGCCGAGCCGCTGCTCGCGCTGCAGGACCCGCGCGGCCCGGAGGAGGGCTGGCTGCCGATCGTCCGGGCCGAGGTCGAGGGCGGGCGCACCGCGCTGCTGGTGCACCACGACGACCGGCGGCTGCGCCGGCTCGCCGTGCTGGACGCGGTGCTCAACAACGCCGACCGCAAGGGCGGTCACCTGATCCCGGCCGCCGACGGCCGGGTGTACGGCATCGACCACGGCGTCACCTTCAACACCGAGGGCAAGCTGCGCACCCTGCTCTGGGGCTGGGCGGGGGACCCGCTGCCCGTCGAGGCGCTGGAGGTGCTGACCCGGCTGGCCGAGCTGCTGGACGGTGAGCTCGCCGAGCGCCTCGCCCCGCACCTGACGGGGGCGGAGCTGGACGCGACCCGGGCCCGGGTGGCCGAACTGCGCGGCTCCGGCCGCCATCCGCTGCCGTCGGAGGACTGGCCCGCGATCCCCTGGCCCCCGGTGTAGCCGGCCCCCTGGCGCGCCAGGCCCGCCCGGCTTCCCGTGCGCCCGCCTGGCCCCGGGGGTGCGGTCCCCGCGGGTTCGGCGGTCCCGGACGGATGGTCTGGACCTGTCCCCGGAACAGGTCGCACACTGCTCCGATGGACGCGCGACGGACCACCCCCACCCCCCGCAGCACGCCGGACCTGCCGTTGCACCGCCTGCAGGTCCCGCTGCCCCAGCTGCTCCCCTTCGCCATCGGCAGCTTCGACACGATCGGCCCGCTCTCCCGGGCGGGCTTCCCCCACCGGCACTCGTTCCACGAGATCGTCCACGTCACCGGCGGGCGCGGCGCCCACGTCCTGGACCTCGTCCACCGGCCGCTGGCGCCCCCGCAGTTGTGCGTGATCACCCCAGGCCAGGTGCACTACTGGGCGGACACCGAGGAACTCACCGGCCGGGTCCTGCTGTTCAACGAGGACTTCCTGCTCGGCCACCCGCAGGACCTCGCCGCCCTGCGGGCCCTGGCCACCCGCCCCACCCTCGCGCTCGGCGCGCACGCCGACACGATCGGCGCCCTGTTCGCCGACATGGAGCACGAGTACCTGACCGGGGCGCCCGGCTACCAGGGCGTGCTGCGGGCCAGTCTGCACATCCTGATCGTCCGGGCGCTGCGCGCCTGCGCCCCGGCCGACCGCCCCAGGCTGCCCGGCCGGCCCGCCGAAGTGGCCGCCGCCTTCACCCGGTTGATCGCCGAGCCGGGCGGGGTGCGGCGCTCGGTGGTTTCCACGGCCCAGGAACTCGGCGTCTCCCCGGGGCACTTGCAGACCCTGGTGAAGCAGGCCACCGGCCGGACCCCGGGCGGGCTGATCCGCCACCAGCAGACCCTGGAGGCCAAACGGCTGCTCGCCTGCACGGATCTGACGATACGTCAGGTGGCCAGGGAGGCGGGTTTCGCGGACCCGGCGTACTTCTGCCGCTTCTTCCGCCGGGAGACCGGGATGACGCCGGGGGAGTTCCGGTCCCGGGTCGACGGAAATCACCACGATCCCCGGATCACGTCCATCGCGGCCGCGCCGGACGGCCCGTAACTTTGCTGCTGGCCACCGGTGGCCGGCCCGGTGTGTGCGGGCGGGCGACCGGCCCGGTCCTTGTCATGCCCCCACCATGGCAAGGGCCGCCCCCACCCCCGCCCCACGACAGGGAGACGGCGATGAGCGTGCCCGACGGCATGATCAGCCGCAAGACCGTACTGAAGGCCGCCGCCGCGCTCGGGGCCGCCCCGCTGCTGATCGGCGGCGGGGTCGCACTGGCCCGCGAGCAGGTCGGCACCGGCCGGACCCCGGAGCTCACCCCCGACTGCCACGACGGCGACGACCCCACGATCGAACAGACCGAGGGCCCCTACTTCAAGCCCGACTCCCCGCTGCGCAGCTCGATGGTCAACGACGGCCCCGGCACCCGGCTGGTCGTCAGCGGCTACGTCTTCGGCCTCGCCTGCCGGCCCGTCCCCGGCGTGCTGCTGGACTTCTGGCAGGCCGACGACAACGGCGCGTACGACAACGTCGGCTACACCTTCCGCGGCCACCAGTTCACCGACGCCAACGGCGCGTACCGGCTGGACACCATCGTGCCCGGCCTCTACCCGGGCCGGACCCGGCACCTCCACGTCAAGCTCCAGGCCCCCGCCCGCCCGGTCGTCACCACCCAGCTGTACTTCCCGGGCGAGCCGCGCAACAGCACCGACACCATCTACGACGCCCGGCTGCTGATGAACGTCCGGCAGAACGGCAACGTCCGCGAGGGCAGCTACGACTTCGTGCTGAACGTGCCGCAGGCCCCCGGCACGCCGAGTCCGACGCCCACGTCCACCGCCACCCCCACCGGCACGCCCACCACGCCGCCGGGCGGCAGCTGGGCGCCGGGCGCCTCCTACCGCGCGGGCGACCGCGTCACCTACTCCGGCGTCTCCTACGTCTGCCTCCAGGCGCACACCGCCATGGTCGGCTGGGAACCGCCGAACGTACCGGCCCTCTGGCAGCGGTCGTAGCGGCTCCGGCCGCGTTCCCCGGGGAGCCGGGCGCCCGGTCGGCGGCAGGGCCGGCCGGGCGCTCACCCGTGCCGGGAGCGGGTCGGGGGGCTCCGGAAGCGGTCGAGAGCCCGTGCACTACCAGTCGAGAACCGGTCAGGCAACGGCATGAAGCGAAACCAGTCGATCTTGCGCACTGGTTAGGCTTTCAAATGTTCGCAAGGTTAAAGTTGTTTCCATGCATGCCTGGCCCGCCTCCGAGGTTCCCGCCCTGCCTGGTCAGGGTCACCCCCTCCGCATCCACGACACCGCAGCGGGTACGGTCCGAGAGGTCGTGCCGCAGGACGGCACCGCCCGGATCTACGTCTGCGGCATCACCCCCTACGACGCGACCCACATGGGCCACGCCGCCACCTACAACGCGTTCGACCTGGTGCAGCGCGTCTGGAAGGACGCCGGCCACGACGTCCTGTACATCCAGAACGTGACCGACGTGGACGACCCGCTGCTGCAGCGCGCGGTCGAGACCGGCCAGGACTGGGTGGCCCTGGCCGAGCGCGAGACCGCGCTGTTCCGCGAGGACATGACCGCGCTCCGCCTGCTCCCGCCGGCCCACTACATCGGCGCCGTCGAGTCCATCCCGTGGATCGTCCCGATCGTCCAGAAGCTGCTGGCCTCCGGCGCCGCGTACGAGGTCGACGGCGACATCTACTTCTCGGTCGACGCCGACCCGCACTTCGGCGAGGTCTCCGGCCTCACCCGCGAGGCCATGCGCCCGGTCTTCGCCGAGCGCGGCGGCGACCCGGACCGCCCCGGCAAGCGCAACCCGCTGGACGCCCTGCTCTGGATGGCCGCCCGCCCCGGCGAGCCCGCCTGGGACACCGAGCTCGGCCACGGCCGCCCCGGCTGGCACATCGAGTGCGTCGCCATCGCGCTGCAGTACCTCGGCATGTCCTTCGACATCCAGGGCGGCGGCAGCGACCTCTCCTTCCCGCACCACGAGATGGGCGCCTCGCACGCCCAGGTCGCCACCGGCACCCACCCGTACGCCAAGGCGTACGTGCACGCCGGCATGGTCGCGCTGGACGGCCAGAAGATGTCCAAGTCCCGCGGCAACCTGGTCTTCGTCTCGGCGCTGCGCCGTGAGGGCGTCGACCCGGCGGCGATCCGCCTGGCGCTGCTCTCGCACCACTACCGCGCCGACTGGGAGTGGACCAAGGGCGTCCTGGACGAGGCCGTCGAGCGCCTCGCCCGCTGGCGCGCCGCGGTCTCCCGGCCGGACGGCCCGGCGGCCGAGCAGCTGCTCGCCGAGGTCCGCGCGGCCCTCGCGAACGACCTGGACGCGCCCGCCGCGCTGGCCGCGGTCGACCGCTGGGCCGAGCAGCAGGAGGCCGAGGGCGGCAGCGACATCGGCGCGCCCGGCCTGGTGACCCGCACCGTGGACGCCCTGCTCGGCGTCGCCTTGTAGTACGGCACCGCAAGAATTCCGCACCACACGCCGGAGGGGCGTCAGGACGTTCGGTCCTGACGCCCCTCCGGCGTTGCGGTGACTACTCCTCCTCGGAGCCGTCCTGGCTCTCCCGGGCCGGGCCCGGCGCCTCCGGCTCGGCGGGCCGCTCCGCGGTGGCGTGCCCGGACACCGGCTTCTCGCCGGTCGGCCCGACGTTCTCGCGGCGGCGCAGGTAGCGCTCGAACTCGCGGGCGATGGCGTCCCCGGAGGCCTCCGGCAGCTCCGCGGTGTCCTGCGCCTCCTCCAGCTGCTGGACGTACTCGGAGACCTCGCTGTCCTCGGCGGCCAGCTGGTCCACGCCCAGCTGCCAGGCCCGGGCGTCCTCGCCGAGCTCGCCCGGCGGGATGCGCAGGTCCAGCAGGTCCTCCAGCTTGTTGATCAGGGCCAGCGTGGCCTTGGGGTTCGGCGGCTGCGAGACGTAGTGCGGCACCGCCGCCCAGAGCGTCACGGCCGGGACCCCGGCGTGCGTGCAGGCCTCCTGGAGCACGCCGACGATGCCGGTCGGACCCTCGTAGCGGCTCTCCTCCAGGTCCAGCCGACGGGCCAGATCCGGGTCGGAGGTGACCCCGCTGACCGGCACCGGGCGGCTGTGCGGGGTGTCACCGAGCAGCGCGCCCAGGATCACCACCAGCTCGACGCCCAGCTCGTGCGCGAAGCCCAGCAGCTCGTTGCAGAACGAGCGCCAGCGCATGCTCGGCTCGATGCCGCGGACCAGTACGACGTCCCGGGTCGTCGGCTCCGTCACCCGGATCACCGAGAGCCGGGTGGTCGGCCAGGTGATCCGGCGGATGCCGCCGTCCATCCAGACGGTGGGCCGGTTGACCTGGAAGTCGTAGTAGTCCTCCGCGTCCAGGGCGGCGAACACCTTGCCGCCCCATGTCTCGTCCAGGTGCGCCAGGGCCGCGGACGCGGCGTCGCCCGCGTCGTTCCAGCCCTCGAAGGCGCAGACCATCACCGGGTCGATCAACTCGGGAACATCTTCCAACTCGATCACCCAGCGTCTCCCTCCGGTCGGCGGCGGAGTCGGCACCGCCCCGGCTGGTCTGCCGGGGCGCCGACGGGCCGGCTGCCGACTGTCGAACCTCTCGTCTCCCATGGAACGCCTCGCCCCATGGTCCCTACCTGCCCAGCCTACGGGCTTTGATGCGCACCGCGGCCGGGCACCGGGACAGTCTGGGGGAGCCGGCCGCCCCGATCCAGCGGATATCGGCACCCCGCGGGCTGACGGACCGTCAGGCGCGGGCGGGCGCGGACCGGGCCCGCCCGGTGGCGCAGCGCGACGGGCGTGCCGCGGCGGCCCGGCGGCGCGATGATGAACAGGCGGGGACCGGGCGGAAGGGGCCGGACCGATGAACCGATGGCTGTGGATCGGCGCGGGCGCGGGCGCCGCCGCGCTGGCGGGCGCCGTGCTGCTGGCGGCGGACCGGGCCGGCCGCCGACTGCCGGTGGAGCACGTCACCGAGGGCGGACTCGAACTCTCCCAGTCGCCCGGCGCGGTCTGGGACGTGCTCACCGACATCGACCTCTACCCGGCCTGGCGTCCGGGCCTCACCCACGTCGAGCGGCTGCCCGCCGCGGCCGGCGGCCGGGTGCGCTGGCGCGAGTACGACCGGCACGGGCACACCACGTACGAGGTGGTGGCCAGCGAGGCCCCGCACCGCCTGGTCACCGGCATCGCCGACCCGGACCTGCCGTACGGCGGCACCTGGACGTACGTGCTCACCCCGGCGGGGCCGGGCTGCTCGCTGACCGTGACCGAGCGCGGCGAGGTCCGCCTGCCGCTGTACCGGGCCGTCTCGCACTACGTGACCGGCGAGGACGCGACCGTGCACCGCTACCTGGGCGCGCTGGCCCACCGGCTCGCCCCCTGAGCCGGGGCCGCCGCCGGGTGCGCCGACCCGGGGCGGGCCGCCGCCGGGTGCGCCGACCCGGGCGGGCCGACGCCGGGCGGGCTAGACGTTCACCCAGCCGCGCCGGTACGCCGCCCAGTTCTCGGGCGTCGAGGCGAAGTCGACGTAGAGCGCGACCCCGAAGTTCGGCCGCCGCAGGTCCTGCCGGCCCAGGCCCAGCCGGACGCCGCGGACGGCCGCGTCGACGGTCTCGGCGCGGCCCCAGTGGCCCCACTTGTCGTCCCAGTAGAACGGCAGGCCGATCAGCAGGTCCACGTCGGCCGGGGTGGCCTGCAGGGCGAGTTCGGTCTGCTGGGCGACGTAGCCGCCGTAGAGCGGCTCGGTCGGCATCGAGGTGTCGTAGGTCATCACGGCGATCTGGTCGACCCGGCGGGCGGTCGCGGCGAAGTACGCCTGGTCCCACCACTTGCCGTGGTCGGTGAGCAGGATCCCGGCCGTGTGCAGGTCCGGGACCGGGTCGATCTGCGGGGCCGCCACCGAGAGCTTCGCGCCGCGCGCCGCGGTGACCGGGCGGACCTGGTCGAGCAGGGCCAGCCAGCCGGCCGAACCGGGGCGGATCGGCTCCATGTCGAAGTGCACGCCGTCGAAGCCGAGGTCCAGCACCTGGCCGGCGGAGGCGGTGACCCGGTCCCGGGTCGCGGCGTCCTCCAGGTCCATGGCGTCCTTCTCCGGCTTGACCTCGTCACCCAGCCAGCCCTGCAGCCGCACGCCGGGCAGCGCCCGGTGCACGGCGTCGGTGAACCAGCGGGCCTGCGGGTGGACGGCGGGCGGCAGCGAGCCGTCGTGCTCCAGCGGGCCGGTGTGCACGTACAGGTCGCGAATGCCGGTCCCGGCAAGTTGCCGCGCGAGGGCCTCGACGTCGGCCTCGCTCTTGCGGCCGTCCACCCAGGCGTGGCCGAGCCAGACCGCGTCCCGCCCCCGGGTGCGGGCTTCGGGGGCCGGGTCACCCGCATAGTGCAGTCGGATGGAGATGAACAACGAGCCCAGCGCGGCGACCGGCACGGCCACCACCAGCGCCAGGACCAGCAGGGCCCGGCGCCACCGGGACCACCGTCGCCAGCGGTCGCGCAGCGCCCGGAACGGGGCCGCCAGGGCCTTGCCGGTTTGCCGCAGCACCGTCCTGATCTTCGTCACGCGGTTGCTCCCCCCTTGCGGTCGAGCGCTCAGGATACGAAACGGGTCGGCGCGCCGACCGGTCGGCCGGATACGCTGGCCACGTGCGTCCCCGAGCAAGCGGGGGTGCAAAGCCGACAGCCGTCGCACAGGGAGAAGCCCCATGGCCACTGCAGCCGATCCGTCCATCACTCAGCAGAGCCGCGCGAACGCGCTGCGTGAAGCGCTCGCCACCCGGGTGGTGGTCGCCGATGGTGCGATGGGCACCATGCTCCAGGCGCAGGACCCGACGCTGGAGGACTTCCAGAACCTCGAAGGCTGCAACGAGGTCCTCAACATCACCCGGCCCGACATCGTCCGCTCCGTCCACGAGGCCTACTTCGGCGTGGGCGTGGACTGCGTGGAGACGAACACCTTCGGCGCCAACTTCTCCGCGCTCGGCGAGTACGACATCCCCGAGCGGATCTTCGAGCTGTCCGAGGCCGGTGCCCGGATCGCCCGCGAGAGCGCCGACGCGCACAGCGCCGCCGACGGCCGCGTCCGCTGGGTGCTCGGCTCGATCGGCCCCGGCACCAAGCTGCCGACCCTCGGCCACGCCCCGTACGGGACGCTGCGCGACGGCTTCCAGCAGAACGCGGCCGGGCTGATCGCCGGCGGCGCCGACGCGCTGCTGGTCGAGACCAGCCAGGACCTGCTGCAGACCAAGGCCGCCATCCTGGGCTCCAAGCGCGCCCTGGCCGAGGCCGGGCTGGACCTGCCGGTGCTGGTGCAGGTGACGGTGGAGACCACCGGCACCATGCTGCTCGGCTCCGAGATCGGCGCCGCGCTCACCGCGCTGGAGCCGCTCGGCGTGGACTACATCGGCCTCAACTGCGCCACCGGCCCGGCCGAGATGAGCGAGCACCTGCGCTACCTGGCCAAGAACGCCCGGATCGGCCTGTCCTGCATGCCGAACGCGGGCCTGCCGGTGCTCGGCAAGGACGGCGCCCACTACCCGCTCTCCCCGGCCGAACTGGCCGACGCGCACGACGTGTTCACCCGCGAGTACGGCCTCTCGCTGGTCGGCGGCTGCTGCGGCACCACGCCCGAGCACCTGCGCGCCGTGGTCGAGCGCGTCCAGGGCCGCGAGATCGCCGTGCGCGAGCCGCAGCCCGACCCGTCGGCCGCCTCGCTGTACCAGGCGGTGCCGTTCCGCCAGGACACCTCGTACCTCGCGATCGGCGAGCGCACCAACGCCAACGGCTCGAAGAAGTTCCGCGAGTCGATGCTGGCCGGCGACTGGCAGGCCTGCGTGGAGATCGCCCGCGACCAGATCCGCGACGGCTCCCACCTGCTGGACCTCTGCGTGGACTACGTCGGCCGCGACGGCGTCGCCGACATGAAGGAGATCGCGGGCCGCCTGGCCACCGCCTCCACCCTGCCGATCGTGCTGGACTCCACCGAGCCGGACGTGCTGCGGGCCGGCCTGGAGGCCCTGGGCGGCCGCGCGGTGCTCAACTCGGTGAACTACGAGGACGGCAACGCCCCCGACTCCCGCTTCGGCCGGATCGCCTCGCTGGCCCGCGAGCACGGCGCCGGCCTGATCGCGCTGACCATCGACGAGGAGGGCCAGGCCCGCACCGCCGACCTCAAGGTGGAGATCGCCGAGCGGCTGATCACCGAACTCACCACCGACTACGGCATCGACGAGGGCTCGATCCTGGTCGACTGCCTCACCTTCACCCTGGCCACCGGCCAGGAGGAGTCCCGCCGGGACGGCATCGAGACCATCGAGGCGATCCGCGAGCTCAAGCGCCGCCACCCGAAGGTGCAGACCACGCTCGGCCTGTCGAACATCTCCTTCGGCCTCAACCCGGCCGCCCGCGTGGTGCTCAACTCGGTCTTCCTGCACGAGTGCGTGGAGGCCGGCCTGGACTCGGCGATCGTGCACGCCTCCAAGATCCTGCCGATCTCCCGGATCCCCGAGGACCAGCGCGAGGCCGCCCTCGACCTCGTCTACGACCGCCGCCGGGACGGCTACGACCCGCTGAAGCGTCTGCTGGAGCTGTTCGAGGGCGTCTCCGCGGCCTCGGTCAAGGCCTCCAAGGCCGAGGAGCTGGCCGCGCTCCCGCTGGACGAGCGCCTGCAGCGCCGGATCATCGACGGCGAGCGCAACGGCCTGGAGGCCGACCTGGACGAGGCGCTGGCCGGACGTCCGGCGCTGGAGATCATCAACGACACCCTGCTGGCCGGCATGAAGGTGGTCGGCGAGCTCTTCGGCTCCGGCCAGATGCAGCTGCCGTTCGTGCTCCAGTCCGCCGAGGTGATGAAGACCGCGGTGGCCCACCTGGAGCCGCACATGGAGAAGTCCGACAGCGAGGGCAAGGGCACCATCGTGCTGGCCACCGTCAAGGGCGACGTCCACGACATCGGCAAGAACCTGGTCGACATCATCCTGTCCAACAACGGCTACAACGTCGTCAACCTGGGCATCAAGCAGCCGGTCTCGGCGATCCTGGACGCCGCGCAGGAGCACAAGGCGGACGTGATCGGCATGTCCGGCCTGCTGGTGAAGTCCACCGTGATCATGAAGGAGAACCTGGAGGAGCTCAACCAGCGCAAGCTGGCCTCCAGTTACCCGGTGATCCTCGGCGGCGCCGCGCTCACCCGCGCCTACGTCGAGCAGGACCTGCACGAGATCTACGAGGGCGAGGTCCGCTACGCCCGGGACGCCTTCGAGGGCCTGCGGCTGATGGACGCGCTGATCGCGGTCAAGCGCGGCGTGCCGGGCGCGGTCCTGCCGGAGCTCAAGCAGCGCCGGCACGCCCGGGTCGAGGTGGAGGAGCCGGAGCCGGAGGTCAACCTCGGCCAGATCCGCTCCGACGTCGCCGTCGACAACACCGTGCCCACCCCGCCGTTCTGGGGCGACCGGATCGTCAAGGGCATCCCGTTCGCCGACTACGCCTCCTGGCTGGACGAGGACGCGCTGTTCAAGGGCCAGTGGGGCCTGAAGGCCGCGCGCAACGGCGACGGCCCGTCCTACGAGGAGCTGGTGGAGACCGAGGGCCGGCCGCGGCTGCGGGCCTGGCTGGACCGGCTGCAGACCGAGGGCTGGCTGGAGGCGGCCGTGGTCTACGGCTACTACCCGGCGAACTCCAAGGGCGACGACCTGATCGTCTTCCACGAGGACGGCACCGAGCGCACCCGCTTCACCTTCCCGCGCCAGCGCCGCGGCCGCCGGCTCTGCCTGGCCGACTTCTTCCGCCCGGAGGAGTCCGGGGCGCGGGACGTGGTCGGCCTGCAGGTGGTCACCATGGGCAACCGGATCTCGGAGGCGGCCAACGAGCTGTTCGCCGGGAACTCCTACCGGGACTACCTGGAGCTGCACGGCCTCTCGGTGCAGCTGGCCGAGGCGCTGGCCGAGTTCTGGCACGCCCGGGTCCGCTACGAGCTGGGCTTCTCCGGCGAGGACCCGCAGGACGTCAAGGACATGTTCGCGCTCAAGTACCGGGGCGCCCGGTTCTCGCTGGGCTACGGGGCCTGCCCCGAGCTGGAGGACCGCGCCAAGATCGCCGACCTGCTGAAGCCCGAGCGGATCGGCGTGGTGCTCTCCGAGGAGTTCCAGCTGCACCCGGAGCAGTCCACCGACGCGATCGTGATCCACCACCCGGAGGCGAAGTACTTCAACGCCCGGTAATCCGTACGTTCCGCTCCGTTCGCGCTTTCCGGACGAAGCGGGCGTATCCTTGATGATCCTGAACGGGCCGGTCCGCTCACCAGCGGGCCGGCCTGTGCCATCCCCGGGCGCGTTCCGGGGCCTGCCGGAAGGAACCCGCCATGACCACCAGCCCCACCGCCACCCGTGTCCTCGACCACGGGGACGACCGCGGCCTGCAGGCGGTGCTGCTGGACATGGACGGCACGCTGGTGGACACCGAGGACTTCTGGTGGCAGGCCGAGGTCTCGCTCTTCGCCGAGCTGGGCCACGAGCTGGACGAGGCGGACCGCGCCCACGTGGTCGGCGGACCGATGACCCGGGTGATGGACTACCTGGTCGCCCGGACCGGGGTGGACATCGCCCCGGCCGACCTGGGCGTGCTGGTCAACCAGCGCTTCGTGGACCTGCTGGGCGGGGGAGTACCGCTCATGCCGGGCGCCGAGCGCCTGCTCAACACCCTTGCCGCGCACGGGATCCCGGCTGCGATGGTGTCCGCCTCGCACCGGCACGTGATCGACATCGTGCTGCGCTCGCTGGGCGCCCACCACTTCGCCTTCACCATCGGCGGGGACGAGGTGCCGCGCACCAAGCCGTTCCCGGACCCGTACCTGGAGGCGGCCCGCCGGCTGGGCGCGGAGCCGGCCCGCTGCGTGGTGGTCGAGGACACCCCGACCGGGGTGAGCGCGGGAGAGGCGGCCGGCTGCCCGGTGATCGCGGTGCCCTCGGTGGCGGCGATCGAGCCGGCGCCCGGCCGGCTGGTGCTGCCCTCGCTGGAACAGGTCGACCTCGACCTGCTGCGCTCGCTGGTCGCCTCGCGGGTCTGAGCGGTGCGGCCCGAGGGCGGCCACCTCGGGTGTGATTGTCATCTCATTGCGACCTGGCCCTACCGGCCGGTACGTGGCTCGACGCCGCTCCGACCCGGGGGGATCGGGGGAGAAATCGGGCATTGACTGACATCTCGTCGGGCGCGCGGTGATGCCCTGAACGGCCGTGTCCCAAACGTCATCTGCGCGGGTATCGGTCGTGCGTGTTCGATATGGCACGCTACTCGGGTTTCGTGCCACCGATAAGGACGCGCCCAGTGAAGACTTCAGCTGAACGCCTCGCAGTACTCGGCTGTGCCGGTCTCGTCGCCGTGACGGTGGCCGGCTGCGGATCGGTGACCGACGCCGTGAAGGGGGACAGCGGCAAGTCGATCACCATGGGCACCGCCCAGCTGACCGGCACGCTGGACCCGGCGACCTCCTACGACTCCGGCTCGTGGCTGGTCCTGCGCAACACCTTCCAGTCGCTGCTCACCTTCCCGGCCGCCGCCAGCTCGCCGACCCCGGACGCCGCGCAGTCGTGCGAGTTCACCGGCGGCGAGGCCACCGAGTACCACTGCACCCTGCGGCCCGGGCTGAAGTTCTCGAACGGCCACCCGCTGACCGCCGCGGACGTGGTCTTCTCGATCGAGCGCACCCGGAAGATCAACGACCAGAACGGCCCGGTCTCCCTGCTCTCCTCGATCAAGTCCGTCGAGGCCAAGGGCGACAACGAGGTGCTGTTCCACCTCTCCGCTCCCGACGCCACCCTGCCGGCCAAGCTGGCCACCCCGGCCGGAGCCATCGTGGACCACCAGGTCTACCCGGCCGACAAGGCGCTGGCCAACGACAAGCAGGTCGGCTCCGGCCCGTACCGCATCGACTCGGTCGACGCCGACGGCAAGCAGGTCGGCAAGGTCGTGCTGTCCGCCAACGACAAGTACGGCGGCGACGCCAAGCTGCGGAACAGCAAGTTCACCGTCCGGTACTTCGACAAGGCGGAGGACCTGAAGGCCGCGCTGGACAAGGGCGACGTCGACCTCACCGACAACAGCCTGGAGCCGAACACCGCGGCCCAGATCCGCTCCGACCAGCAGGGCGGCAAGACCGACCTGCAGGTGACCGAGGGCGACAGCAACGACACCCGCTCGCTGGTCTTCAACACCAAGGACGCGGTCGGCGGCAACGTCGCGATCCGCCAGGCCGCCGCGCAGCTGATGGACCGCAAGGCGCTCGCCCGCGACGTCTTCGCCCGGACCGTCCAGCCGCTGTACGCGATGGTCCCGGCCGGTGTCACCGGCCACAACACCGCGTTCTTCGACCGCTACGGCGACCAGGACGCGACCAAGGCCAAGAAGATCCTCACCGACGCCAAGGTCCAGACCCCGGTCAAGCTGACCATCACCTGGTCCCGCTCGCGGGCCGGCAGCAACGAGGCCGACACGCTGAAGAAGCAGCTGGAGGCCGGCGGCCTCTTCCAGGTCACCGTCCAGCAGGAGCCGGACTGGGAGGCCTTCAAGAAGGGCTGGGCCGACGGCAAGTACCAGGCCTACGTCATCGGTTGGTTCGCCGACTACCCGGACCCGGACAACTACATCTCCCCGCTGCTGGTCAACGGCGGTGCCTACCACCACGGTTGGGACGACCCGCGGATCAGCGGCAAGCTGGTGCCGGACGGCCTCAAGCAGGCCGACCGCAGCGCCGCCGCCGCCGGCTACGGGCAGATCCAGCAGATCGAGGCCGAGAGCGTGCCGCTGATCCCGCTGTACCAGAACAAGTCCTTCTACGCGGCCCGTTCGTACGTCACCGGCGTCGAGTCCACCGTCGACACCACCGGCTTCTTCCGCTTCTGGGAGATCAGCCGCACCGCCAAGTAGCGCCTGCAGGACGGCGGCCCGTCCGCTCCTCCGTCACCGGGGGAGCGGACGGGCCGCCGTCACGTCTGCGCGCGCCCGTACGGGGCCGCGCGCCCGTACGGGGCCGCGGGCCCGCTACAGGGTGCCCGGGCGCACCAGCCCGCTCTCGTAGGCGTACACCGCCGCCTGCACCCGGTCGCGCAGCTGGAGCTTGGTCAGCACGTGGCCGACGTGGGTCTTCACCGTGGTCTCGCTGACGAACAGCTCGGCCGCGATCTCGGCGTTCGACAGCCCGCGCGCCACCAGCTTCAGCACCTCCAGCTCCCGCTCGGTCAGCGCACTGAGCGCCTGCGGCGGCGCCTCGTCGCCCGAGGGCAGCTTGGTGGCGTACATGTCCAGCAGCCGCCGGGTGATGCTCGGCGCCAGCATCGCCGCGCCGTCCGCGACCACCCGGATCGCCTGCACCAGCTCCTCGGCCGGGACGTCCTTCAGCAGGAAGCCGCTGGCGCCCGCGCGCAGCGCCTCCACCACGTACTCGTCCAGGTCGAAGGTGGTCAGCACCAGCACCTTGGCCGGGCCGTCCCGCCCCGGGCCGGCGATCCGGCGGGTCGCCTCGACGCCGTCCATCCGCGGCATCCGGATGTCCATCAGCACCACGTCGGGCTGCAGCGCCCGCACCTGGTCCAGCGCCTGCTGACCGTCGCCGGCCTCACCGACCACCACCAGGTCGGACTCGGCCTCCAGGATCATCCGGAAACCGGTGCGCAGCAGCGGCTGGTCGTCGACCAGCAGCACTCGGATCGTCACTAGGACTCCTTGGTCATCAGATCCCCCGTGGGATCGTCTTCATCAGACGTACGGGCCAGCGGCAGGGGGTACGGCGGCGGAGTACCGCCGAACTCCGGGCAGCTGGCCTGGTGGTCGCACCAGTCGCAGAGGCGGTTGCGGGTGGCCGGGAAGTCCCCGGTGGCCACGGCCAGGGCGATCCGCTCCCACAGCGCCTTCAGCTTGCGCTCCACCGCGAGCAGATCGGCCTCGTCCGGGTCGTAGCTGACCACGTCCCCGCCGCCGCCGAGGTAGACCAGCTGGAGGCGCTTGGGGATCACGCCCTTCCACCGCCACACCACCAGCGCGTAGAACTTCATCTGGAACATCGCCTTGCCCTCGAAGTCCCGCGAGGGCGCCCGGCCGGTCTTGTAGTCCACCAGCCGGACCTCGCCGGTCGGGGCGACGTCCACCCGGTCGATGTAGCCGCGCAGCAGCAGCCCCGAGTCCAGGGCCGTCTCCACGTACAGCTCCCGCTCCACCGGGTGCAGCCGGGTCGGGTCCTCCAGCCGGAACCACTGGCCGACCAGCTTCTCGGCGTCCGCCAGCCAGCGGGTGAGCGCCGCGCCGTCCGGGTCGTCCGGGAACAACGACCCCAGCTCCGGCCGTTCACCGAGCAGCCGCTCCCACTGCGGGCGCAGCAGGCCCAGCGCCCGTTCCGGCGTGCGCTCGGCCGCCGGACTGTCGAACAGCCGCTCCAGCACCGCGTGCACCAGCGTGCCCCTGGTGGCCGCGGCGCTCGGCGGCTCGGGCAGCCGGTCGATCACCCGCAGCCGGTACAGCAGGGGACAGGTGAGGAAGTCCCCCGCCCGGGACGGGGACAGGCCGGTCGGCGGCGCCGCCCGGCGCTCCGCGGCCCCGGCGGCGCTGGTGGTGTCGGTCTGCTGCATGGCTACGACCCTATTGCCCTTCGCTGTCATCCCGCTGCCACCGGGCTGCCACCGGGGGCCCCGGAACGGGTATGAAGGCACCAGGAGGGGCGCGCGGCACCGGAGTGCCACGATCACGTAGCGTGGGCGCACCGGGGCACGACGGGGGCGACGACCGAAGGGATCACGGTGAGCGACAACAGGGGGCAACAGACCTCCGACCAGCCACCGCAGGACGACCGAGGGCGCCCGGCCGGGCAGCCGCCGGAGCGCCGCGGCGGCCTCCTGATGGGCCGGCCCTTCGGCGTGCCGGTCTACGTCACCCCCTCCTGGTTCGTCATCGCCGCGCTGATCACCTGGGTCTTCGGCGGACAGCTGAACGACGTGCTGCCCGACCTCGGCGGCACCCGCTACCTGGTCGCGTTCTCCTTCGCCGTCGCCTTCTACGCCTCCGTCCTGGTGCACGAACTCGCCCACACCGTGGTCGCGCTGCGCTACCGGCTCGGTGTGCGGCGGATCCAGCTGCAGTTCTTCGGCGGCGTCTCCGAGATCGAGAACGAGGCCACCACGCCCTGGCGCGAGTTCTGGCTGGCCTTCGTCGGCCCGCTGCTGTCGCTGGTGCTCGGCGGCCTGTTCTACCTCGGGGTGCGGGCCGTCGAGCTGTCCACCGTGCCCGGCGTGCTGCTCACCGGCCTGATGGTCTCCAACTTCGTGGTCGCCGCCTTCAACCTGCTGCCCGGGCTGCCGCTGGACGGCGGACGGATGCTGCGCGCCGTCGTCTGGGCGGTCACCGGCAGGCCGATGACCGGCACGGTGGCCGCCGCCTGGGTCGGCCGGGCGCTGGCGATCGTCGTGCTGTTCGGCCTGCCCCTGGTCAGCGCCGCCCGCGGGGTCGAGCGCACCACCACCGACACCCTGGTCGACGCGGTGCTGGCCGCCGTCCTGGCCGCGATCATCTGGAACGGCGCCACCGGCAGCGTGCGCAACGCCCGGCTCAAGGAGGCGCTGCCCGGCCTGCGGCTGCGCGACCTCGCCCGCCGGGCCGTCGAGGTCACCGCCGACACCCCGCTCGGCGAGGCGATGCGCCGCGCCCGCGAGGCCCAGGCCGGCGCGGTGGTCGTGGTGGACGGCCGGGGCGAGCCGATCGCCATCGTGCGCGAGTCGGCCGTCCGGGCCGTGCCCGAGCACCGGCGCCCCTGGGTGGCCGTCGGCCCGCTCTCCCGCGACCTCGAACCCGGGCTGCGGCTGGACGCCGACCTGCGCGGCGAGGACCTGCTGAGGGCCGTCCAGGCCACCCCGGCGGGCGAGTACCTGGTGGTCGAGCCGGACGGCCGGGTGTACGGCGTCGCCACGCTCAGCGACATCGAGCAGCGCCTGACCGCGGCCGTCGCCGGCCGGTGACGGCCGCGACCGGGCCCTGGTGAGGCGGGGCGGCCCGCTTCCCTTAGGATTGTCCGCATGTCCGAACCGACCGGTGCCGCCCGCCGACGCGGGCCCTTCCAGGTCGGGGACCAGGTCCAGCTGACCGACCCCAAGGGTCGCCACTACACGTTCACGCTCCAGGCCGGGAACCAGTTCCACACCCACAAGGGTGCGTTCCCGCACGACGAGCTGATCGGCGCTCCCGAGGGCACGGTCGTGCGTACCACGGGGAACGTCCCGTACCTCGCGCTGCGCCCCCTGCTCCCCGACTACGTCCTGTCCATGCCGCGCGGCGCCGCCGTGATCTACCCCAAGGACGCGGGTCAGATCCTGGCGATGGCCGACATCTTCGCGGGTGCCCGCGTGGTCGAGGCCGGCGTCGGCTCGGGCGCGCTCAGCATGTACCTGCTGCGCGCCGTCGGCGAACAAGGCATGCTGGCCTCCTACGAGCGCCGGCAGGACTTCGCCGACATCGCCCAGGGCAACGTCGAGCGCTACTTCGGCGGGCCGCACCCGGCGTGGAAGCTCACCGTCGGCGACCTCCAGGACAACCTGGTCGAGTCCGACGTCGACCGCGTGATCCTCGACATGCTCGCCCCCTGGGAGTGCCTGGACGTCGCCTCCAAGGCGCTCGTCCCCGGCGGCCTCATCTGCTGCTACGTGGCCACCACCACGCAGATGTCCAAGACCGTCGAGGCGCTGCGCGAGCACGGCACCTTCACCGAGCCGCAGGCCTGGGAGACCATGGTCCGCACCTGGCACCTGGAGGGCCTGGCCGTCCGCCCGGACCACCGGATGATCGGCCACACCGGCTTCCTGCTCACCGCCCGCCGCCTGGCGGACGGCGTCGAGCCGCCGCTGCGCCGCCGCCGTCCGGCCAAGGGCGCGTACGGCGAGGACTACGACAACGGTTCGCCCGAGCCGACCCTGCAGGAGCGCGCCGCCGCCCGCAAGGCCGCCCGCACGACCGACGGCGACCAGCCCGACCTGGGCTGAGCCCGCACACCACGGAGGGGTGGCACGAGCGATCTCGTGCCACCCCTCCCGTCGTGCCGGCGCGCGCCCGGCTCCCCGCCCGCAGGTCCCCGGGCACCGTGTGGGACGATGCTCGCGCACGCAGACAGACCAGCTCCTGGAGCTCTGGAGGGGACGCCTGGTGGAGACCGCGGTCGGGACGACGGCGACGGCCGGACAGCAGACACCGCAGGGCCGCACCCGGCCCGGGCACGTGCGCACCGCCCCCTGGCACTGGGCCCTGGCCCTGGCCGGCTGCGGCGCGGTGGTGGGCGCCGCCCTCGCCGCGTCCCCGGCGACCGGCACCCCGGTGCCCGTCCACGGCACCCCCGAGGCCCTCGCCGCGAGCGCCGCCCCCGACCCGGCCAAGGCCCAACTCCCGATCGACTGCGGCCCGTTCCCGGTCGCGACGGTGCTCAGCGTGCCCGCCCGGCTGGCCGACGGCCGCCCCGGCACCGTGGTCGCCGCGCACTGCGCCGCCGAGAACGGCACCCCGCCGGACGCCGTCTTCCTGCTCGGCTACGGCCCCGGCGACCGCCCCGCGGTGCTGGCCACCCTGCTCACCGAGCGCGAGAACCTGACCGTGAGCCGGCTCGCGGTGCGCTCCGACGGCGCCATCACCGGCCACGCGCAGGGGTATTCGAGCGAGGACGTACCGCGCTTCCGGCCCGACATCTCACTGGACCTCACCTGGACGCCGAAGGGCGGCGGCTGGGAACGCTCCCAGACCACCGCCCCGGTCGGCCAGGCCTGACGGGCCCGCGCGGCTACTCCGCGTCCGGCCCGTACACCTCGACCCGGTCCGCGGCCCGGCGCACGTGGATGCACTCGCCGGGGCAGTCCTTCACCGAGTCCACCACGTCCTGAAGGAGCGTCAGCGGCACCGGGACGGTCTCCCCGGGCTGCTGGCGCAGCTCGTCGTCCGGCCCCTTCACGTAGGCGAGGCCGTCGATGTCGAGCTCGAAGACCTCCGGTGCGTACTGGACGCAGATCCCGTCGCCGGTGCACAGGTCCTGGTCGATCCACACCTCCAGCTCTCCGGTCGCCGCGGCCGTCTGCTCGGTCACCGACATGGTCCCCTGCCGTTTCTGTCCCGGGTCGCCCATTTCTGGGTGCAATCCCGCCATTCGTACAACGATCGGACCTCGGGTAGTGGTCGCGATCGGATATCACTTCGCTCGACGATACATCTGGCCCGCTTTGGGTGGTGCGCGGTGGGTATCCCCCTTAGCAGAGGGGAAGCACGCTGGGGCGAAGATCGGACACGCCCGTTCCATCTTTCTTGATCTAGGGGTTTACGGACCCCTGGTCCCAGGTAGGGTCTGGAAGCGTCCAGCTCCCCGGAGGAGGTGAGGACCGTGGCAGCCCACGATGACGACTACAACCGCAGCACCGGCAGGCCCGCTCGTGGTTCCGACGAGGCCGCTCAGGTCTCGTACCTTGAGCAGGAAATCGCCGTGCTGCGCCGCAAGCTCGCCGACTCGCCGCGCAATTCGAGAATCCTCGAAGAGCGGATCGTCGAGCTCCAGACCAACCTGGCCGGCGTGACCGCCCAGAACGAACGGCTCGCCTCCACCCTGCGAGAGGCCCGCGACCAGATCGTGGCCCTCAAGGAGGAAGTGGACCGGCTGGCACAGCCCCCGGCCGGTTTCGGCACCTTCCTCGAAGCCAACGAGGACGGCACCGCGGACATCTTCACCGGTGGGCGGAAGCTCCGCGTGAACGTCAGCCCCAACGTCGCCCTCGACGAGCTGCGGCGCGGCCAGGAAGTGATGCTCAACGAGGCCCTCAACATCGTGGACGCGATGGCCTTCGAGCGCATCGGCGAGATCGTCACCCTCAAGGAGGTCCTGGAGGACGGCGAACGCGCCCTGGTTCTCGGCCACACCGACGAGGAGCGGGTGGTGCGCCTCGCCGAACCGCTGCGCGAGCTCACCATCCGGGCGGGAGACGCCCTGCTGCTGGAACCGCGTTCCGGCTACGTGTACGAGGTCGTGCCGAAGGCCGAGGTCGAGGAGCTGGTCCTCGAAGAGGTCCCGGACATCGACTACCGCCAGATCGGCGGCCTGAGCAACCAGATCGAGCTGATCCGCGACGCGGTCGAGCTGCCGTACCTGCACGCCGACCTCTTCAAGGAGTACGAGCTGCGCCCGCCCAAGGGCGTGCTGCTGTACGGCCCGCCCGGCTGCGGCAAGACGCTGATCGCCAAGGCCGTCGCCAACTCGCTGGCCAAGAAGGTCGCCGAGGTCACCGGCCGCCCGCAGGGGAAGAGCTACTTCCTCAACATCAAGGGCCCCGAGCTGCTCAACAAGTACGTGGGCGAGACCGAGCGGCAGATCCGCCTGGTCTTCCAGCGGGCCCGGGAGAAGGCGGGCGAGGGCACCCCGGTCATCGTCTTCTTCGACGAGATGGAGTCGCTCTTCCGCACCCGCGGCTCCGGCGTCAGCTCGGACGTGGAGAACACCATCGTCCCCCAGCTGCTCGCCGAGATCGACGGCGTGGAGGGCCTGGAGAACGTCATCGTCATCGGCGCCTCGAACCGCGAGGACATGATCGACCCGGCGATCCTGCGGCCCGGCCGCCTGGACGTCAAGATCAAGATCGAGCGCCCGGACGCCGAGGCCGCGAAGGACATCTTCTCCAAGTACCTCAAGGACTCGCTGCCGTTCCACCCGGACGACCTCAAGGAGCACGACGGCTCCGTCGAGGCCACGGTGGCCGCGATGATCCAGTCGGTGGTGGAGCGGATGTACTCCGAGACCGAGGAGAACCGCTTCCTGGAGGTCACCTACGCCAACGGTGACAAGGAGGTCCTGTACTTCAAGGACTTCAACTCCGGTGCGATGATCCAGAACATCGTCGACCGCGCGAAGAAGATGGCCATCAAGGACTTCCTCGACCACGGGCAGCGGGGCCTGCGCGTCTCCCACCTGCTCGCCGCCTGCGTGGACGAGTTCAAGGAGAACGAGGACCTCCCGAACACCACCAACCCGGACGACTGGGCCCGCATCTCCGGCAAGAAGGGCGAGCGGATCGTCTTCATCCGCACGCTGGTCACCGGCAAGCAGGGCGCCGAGTCCGGCCGCTCCATCGACACTGTCGCCAACACGGGGCAGTACCTGTAGGGAAGCACGCGGTTACCCGGGCCCGAAGCGGTCCCCGGAGCTGTACGCACACCGTCCGGCTGTGGCGCCTCGCGGCCCCGCAGCCGGACGGCGCGTCTCGGGGCCCGCCGGTCGGCGCCGGGTTCTAGGCTCGACCCACCGTCCGCGGGCAGATGGCCGGCGCCGGTGTTGTTCAGCGGTACGTCAGCGTGTTCCGCCCGCCGGGGGCGGCGCACCGGGCAAGGAGGGCCGCATGACCGTACGGCGCGTGATGGGCATCGAGACCGAGTACGGGATCTCCGTGCCCGGGCACCCCAACGCCAACGCCATGCTCACCTCGTCCCAGATCGTCAACGCCTACGCGGCGGCGATGCACCGGGCACGGCGGGCCCGCTGGGACTTCGAGGAGGAGAATCCGCTGCGCGACGCGCGGGGCTTCGACCTGGCGCGCGAGGTGGCGGACGCCAGCCAGCTGACCGACGAGGACATCGGCCTCGCCAACGTCATCCTCACCAACGGGGCCCGGTTCTACGTGGACCACGCGCACCCCGAGTACAGCTCGCCCGAGGTGACCAACCCGCGCGACGCCGTGCTGTGGGACAAGGCCGGCGAACGGATCATGGCGGCCGCCGCACAACGCGCGCTGGAGCTGCCCAACGGGCAGAACATCCACCTGTACAAGAACAACACCGACAACAAGGGCGCCTCCTACGGCACCCACGAGAACTACCTGATGAAGCGGGCGACGCCGTTCGCCGACATCGTGCGCCACCTCACCCCGTTCTTCGTCTCCCGCCAGGTGGTCACCGGCGCCGGCCGGGTCGGCATCGGCCAGGACGGCTCGGCGCACGGCTTCCAGATCAGCCAGCGCGCGGACTACTTCGAGGTCGAGGTCGGCCTGGAGACCACGCTCAAGCGGCCGATCATCAACACCCGGGACGAACCGCACGCCGACGCCGAGAAGTACCGGCGGCTGCACGTGATCATCGGGGACGCCAACCTCTCCGAGATCTCCACCTACCTCAAGCTGGGCACCACCTCGCTGGTCCTGTCGATGATCGAGGACTCCTTCATCGCCTCCGACCTCGCGGTCGACCAGCCGGTGCGCACCCTGCACCGGGTCTCCCACGACCCGACGCTCAAGCACCTGATCACCCTGCGCAACGGGCGCAAGCTCACCGCCGTCCAGCTCCAGCTGGAGTACTTCGAGCTGGCCCGCAAGTACGTCGAGGACCGCTTCGGGACGGACGCGGACGAGCAGACGGTGGACGTGCTGGCCCGCTGGGAGGACGTCCTGGGCCGGCTGGAACGCGACCCGATGTCGCTGTCCAGGCAGCTGGACTGGATCGCCAAGCGGGAGATCCTGGAGGGCTACCGCAGCCGGGACGCCCTGGAGTGGTCGAACCCGCGGCTACAGCTGGTCGACCTCCAGTACAGCGACGTGCGGGCCGAGAAGGGCCTCTACAACCGCCTGGTGGCCCGCGGGCGCTTCGAGCGGCTGCTGACCGAGGACGAGGTCGAGCGGGCCGTCTCCAAGCCCCCGGAGGACACCAGGGCCTACTTCCGCGGGCGCTGCCTGGAGCAGTACGCGGACCACGTCGCCGCGGCCTCCTGGGACTCGGTGATCTTCGACCTGCCGGGCCGGGACTCGCTTCAGCGCGTGCCCACGCTGGAGCCGCTGCGGGGCACCCGCAACCACGTCAAGGAGCTGCTGGACCGCTGCCGCACGGCGGAGGACCTGCTCCGGGTGCTGTCCGGCGGGTAACTTTTCGATCACCACGGGTGAACGTCCGCCGAATGGGAATCATCCGGGGTGGCAGCGGGTGTTGGACAGGAAGCGCCACCGGCAAACCGGGAGCGGCAGTCGCACCTTGTGTATAGGGTCGGTGCCAACCGGCAACGACCCAACCGACCAAACCGTGCCAGACGAATCGAGCGGGGTGAGGGAAATGGCGAGCAAGGACACCGGCGGCGGCCAGCAGCGGGCAAACCGCTCCTCCGAGGAGGTCGAGGAGCAGGCCGCGGAAACGCAGAATTCCGACGACCTCAAGGAACGCCAGGAAAAGCTGAGCGACGACGTCG
>NZ_JBIWNL010000058.1:5838-44825 GCF_044767225.1 Kitasatospora sp. NPDC101447 | reverse complement strand
GTGCGTAACCGCCGGTCGTCACGAGCGAACGGGCACCACAACCCCGAGAAGCCATACAAGAATCACCGCACCGGCCTATACAGGCCCAAGATCCCCAAACGGATCCCGCGGCGCATCCCCGATGACAAGTACGCCGAGGTCTTCGCCGGCCTCCGCTCGCACCGCGACCGGGCCCTGCTCGCCTTCTGGATCGCCACCGGTGCCCGCTCGGAGGAACTCCTCACCGCCAACCAGGGCGATGCGGTAGTCGGCCAGCAGACCATCGGTGTGATCCGCAAGGGCACACGCGACTACCAGGAACTGCCCGCCACACCCGACGCGTTCGTCTGGCTGCGTCTCTACCAGGAAGAAGCCTGGCGAAAGGGAGTTCCGCGCGGTCGCAAGCAGCCGCTCTGGTGGACCCTGCGCCGCCCCTGGCGGCCGCTGAACTACGACGCGGCCCGGGCCATGTTCAACCGCGCCAACGAGCTCCTGGGCGCCAACTGGACCCTCCATGACCTACGCCATACCGCCACCTTCCTGATGCTCGACGATCCGGACATGCCGCCCGTCTATGTCCAGCACATCCTTGGCCACAAGTGCCTTTCGACGTTGGACATTTACAACCGTCCCACCAGGGACGACGTCATCGCAGCCGGGCTCGCGCACCACGCCCGCCAGCAGGAGAAGCGCCAGGATCCGCCCGCGCCGCCGTCACCGGCCTACAACCCCGATTCCCTCAGCATCCTGTTCGGAGGTCCACCCGCGTGAGCACGCTCCTATTGGCCGCAGCGCCCGCGAGGCGAGCCCCCAGGGGGACGGCCGGTGAGGAAGAGGCGTCCCTGTTGCGGGCCTTCCCGCCGCGGGCCATGCCCGTCACCTGGCCGGCCACCGCGGCGACCCGGGAGGCCGTCTTGGACCGCCTCCAGGAGCCACCTCTTCGGGCTGGGAATGCGAGCACGCAGAAGTTGCGCATGGTCGCTGCCCGCTTCCTGCTGGCCTGGCTGGAGACATTCCCAGGCGACACCTGGCAGCAGCGCTGGGACGCCAGCCCGGCGGCAGCAGCTCGTCAACGCTGGTTCGATCATCCCCGGGCATGGGGGGAGAGCCACGGCAGGCGGCCGGACGACGGCGCTCTCGGCTCGGCTCTGCTGACGCTGGTCTGCGCGGACGTCATCCGGCCCAGCATGACCTGGCTGGTCGAGAACCCGTCAAGCAACCTGCGGAACGCCATGGTCCGCGCGCGCGACCCCGAAGGCTTCGCCCAGCTCCAAGCCAGCATCCCGGCACATGAGTTGGCCACGAGGCGAGCGGAAGCTCTGACGGCGCTCGCCAGACTCCTCGCCGCCCACGGAGGACGCATCGAGGACATCGTCGTCGGTGACCTGCTGAAGATGCTGCAGCACGCGCGACGCGCCAGCGCCTCGGCCGTTCGCCTCGCCTACGTCTGGCTCCGCGACCGAGGTCACTTTCCTCCGGATGCCCCCGCCACCCTCGCCGGGATCGCAAACCGATCCGGCCAGCTCAGCCCCGCCGCCCTCGTCGACCGATACGACCTGCGGTGCAAGCCGATGCGCGATCTCCTCGTCGCCTACCTCACCGAACGACAGCCGGCACTGGACTACAACACCCTGCGGCAACTGTCCTCCCACCTCGCCGGCTCGTTCTGGAGCGACCTCGAACGACATCACCCCGGCATTGACAGCCTCCACATCGCGGCACAGATCAGCGACGGCTGGAAGGCCCGCATATCGCTCAAGGTCGTCCGCACGCGCCGACCCGACGGAACATTCAGCGAGGTCACCGCCCGCCGAATCAGTGCCCCGAGCATCAAACTGGCAGTACGGGCGTTCTACCTCGACATCGCCCACTGGGCACTCGGCGAGCCCGAACGCTGGGGAGTCTGGGCTGCCCCATGCCCGATCAGCGAGGCCGACTGCGCGGTCAGGAAGACAGAGCAGGAACAGAAGGCCAGGTCGCATGAGCGGACCCGAGAGCGCCTCCCGGCCGTGCCGGTCCTGGTCCGCGGAGCCGAGCGCCGCCTCAAGGAAGCGACCGCACGCCTTGCCGCCCTCGACGCCGCCCCACTCGGCTCGACCATCACGGTCCTGGGTGAAACCCTCACCCTGCCGTCAACCACAAGCCGCCCTGACGGAAGAGCATCCGATGCTGTTGATGCCACAGGAGCATGGCGCAAGATCCGCCCAGACGAGAAGCGCGCTTTCTGGACCTGGGCAAGCATTGAGATCCTGCGATTCACGGGCATCAGAATCGAAGAGCTCCTGGAGCTCGGCCATCACAGCATCATCAGCTACCGTCTTCCCTCCACCGGCGAAGTCATCCCGCTCCTGCAAATTGCCCCGTCGAAAACTGACCAAGAGCGCCTTTTGCTTGTGAGCCCGGAACTCGCAGACGTCCTCAGTGCAGTAATCAGCCGGGTTCGCGGGGCCAGCGGGAAAGTGCCGTCAATCCAGACCTATGACATGGGCGAGAAGATATGGAACCCACCCATGCCAATCCTCTACCAGTGGGCCGTCAGCGGCGAAAACCGGCCGATATCGGTCAATGTCATCCGCAGAGGGCTAGACGAGGCTCTCGCAGCGACAGGACTGGTGGACAAAACCGGCAAGCCCCTCCAGTTCCAACCCCATGACTTCCGAAGAATCTTCATCACCGACGCCATCCTTAACGGCTTCCCACCGCACCTGGCGCAGGTCATAGCAGGTCACGGCCACATCGGCACAACGATGGGCTACGCAGCGATCTACCCAACCGATGCCATCGAGGCTCACCGCGCATTCATAGCCCGTCGCCGCAGCCTCCGACCGCCCGAGGAATATCGCGCCGTCACACCAGAAGAGTGGCAGGAATTCCTCGGGCACTTCGAAAGACGCAAGCTGGCCCTGGGAGAATGCGGACGTGCCTACGGAACCGACTGCGCTCACGAGCACGCCTGCGTCAGATGTCCCGTTCTTATCGTTGACCCAGCCGAAAGGAATCGACTTGAGGAGATCCGCGACAACCTCAACAGTCGCATTGCCGAGGCGGAACGTGAGGGATGGCTCGGTGAGGTCGAAGGGCTCTGCGTCAGTCGCGATGCCGCCGAAGAGAAGATCATGCAGCTCGACGCCAGGCAGGAGAAGAAAGAATCCCCTGTTTTCCTTGGAATCCCGAGGCTCGATCAGATCACGGTCCGCTCAGCGCAGCATTGACGGGGCCTCACTCCGTGCTGGCCGCCGAAATCAGATCGCTCGGATCGGTATTGGCCCCGCACAAGACCACACACACCTTCTCTCCGCTTCCGGGCCGATAGCCACGACTGGGCACGAAGTCACCCACTCGACGCGGCATGTCCCACCGGGCGTCATACTTCGGCTCCGCGAGCAGCGCTGCCAAAGCCGCCGCCGCCCCATGCTCGACCACGATCCGGCGGTGATCCCACAATGCCCGGCGGGCGGCGATGATCTCGGCGTCGGTCACCAGGACCGAGCTGACCAGGTCATGCGGGGTAGCGGGCCTCGGAGTGGGTTGTTCAGAGAAGGCGCCGTGTTCGACGGCGACGCCGCGGTGGTCCCACAGGGCTTGACGGGCCTTGATGATCTCGGTGTCCGAAACCAGGACGGAGTGCACCGTGTCCTGCTGGGCGGCGCGCAGGGCCATCGCGGAGGCGCGGCGCGCGCCGAGGGAGTCCGCGGCGACGGAGTCGACGGTGACGTCGACCGGGTGTCCGGCGGTCAGCGCGGCGTTCAGCGCACGGCAGTTCTCGGGCTCGACGGCCACGACGCGGATGCCGTGGTGGCGGGCGGCGGCGGCCACTCCGGCGAAGAGGCCTCCGCCGCCGACGGCGACGACGACGGTGTCCAGGCCGGGGATCTGCTGGTGGAGCTCCTCCAGGAGGGTTCCGGCGCCGGCGGCGATGAGCGGGTGGTCGTAGGCGTGGGAGGCGAGCGCGCCGGTCGCCGCTGCGAACTGCTCGCAGGCGCCCAGCGCTTCGGCGTACTCGGTGCCGACCAGGCGGACGTCGGCTCCGTAGGCGCGGAGCTTGTCGACCTTGACCGCGGGGGCCGTGGTGGGCAGGAACACGGTCGCGGGGACACCGTGCTGCTGGGCTGCCCAGGCGCAGGCGAGGCCGGCGTTGCCGCCGGAGGCGATCGTGATCCCGGTGTCCGGCAGGGTTCCGGCCTCGGCGTGGCCGAGCAGGAAGTTCTGCGCGCCGCGGGCCTTGAAGCTGCCGGTGTGCTGCATGAACTCCAGCCCCAGCCAGACCTGGCACTGGTCGGTGGGCCGGTCGTCCAGGGGGTCGCGGTGAGCGGTGCGGATGGCGCCCTGGTCGACCTGAGCCAGGGCGACAGGGCGCACGCGGCCGGAGATCCGCTCGGCGGCCGCCTTGACGTCGCCGTAGTCGAGTTGGTGCACGGTGCTGCTCCTGTGGGAGTGGGTCACGACCAGGCGATGAGCTGGCCGGCGGTGGTCAGGCCGAGGAAGAACGCGAAGGCGATGCGGCGGCCGGTGTTCGGTTCGACGGCGTGGAAGTTGGCGGGGTTGAACAGCAGGGCATCGCCGGACTGGGGGGTGAGGCTGACGGGCTGGGCGTGCTCGACGGCCTCGGGCCGGTAGCCGTAGGCCTGGCGGTGCTGTTCGTCGGCGGGCTCCCACCGGTGGCGCCACACGGTGGTCGCTCCGCCGCCGGACGGGGCGGTGACCCAGACGTTGAAGGCGAGCTGGGCGACGACCTCCTGGTCGAACAGGCCGGACGGGAACTCGCGGGCGATGTCGTCGTAGTGGATCAGGGCCCCGGCGTTGATCTCCCTCAGGGTGCCGCCGAAGACGGGGCGGCCTCCGATGGTGGCCGGCAGGACGGCGGCGCCCCACGCGGATCCGAGCCGGCCGAGAGCTATCGCGATCGGGTCGGGGCGCAGTGCGGCGTGCTGCCAGGCCTGGCGGGCGTTGTCGGCGGCGGGCCAGTAGCGGCTGGTGTCGAGGGTGGCGCCGGGGGTGCGGTAGTCGTTGAGGGCCGGGCCGAAGCGGACGATCGGGGTGGGGACACGGGTGGGGTCGTAGTCCGCGGTGGGGAGGCGGTCGAGCGCGGCCATGGCGGCCTGGCACTCGGTGGGGGTGAGGAAGTGGGGGACTCGGACGGCCGCGCGGGTGCCGGCGATGAGGTTGGCGAGGTGGCGTTCGGTGAAGGTGTCGCTGTCGGTGGCGACGAACAGGGGGTCGAGCGCTGTGCTGGTCATGGTCACCCTTCGAGAGGTTGTATGAGCCTGGCGTAGCGATACGGCGTATCGTACGCTGTATCGCATGCCTGGACAATCTGCTGCACTTGATCGCGCGACACCGCAACGGATCGCGGAGGCCGCGCTTCTGATCGTTGATCAGGACGGCCCCGGAGGCCTGACCTTCCGGACTCTGGCCGCGAAGCTGAAGATCTCGGTCGGATCGCTGCAGCGCCGCTGCACCAGCCTCGCGGGGCTGCTCGACCTGGTCACCGACCACCTGGCCGCCCGGCTGCCGGAGATCGAGCCGGGTACCGCGTGGGCGGAGGCAACCGAGCGGCGGTTCCGAGCCCTGTACGAGGTGCTGACGGCGCATCCGGGCCTGGTGGCGCTGCGCGGCGCCCGGCCGTGGATGAGCCCGCAACTGCTCAGGCGCCTGGTGGAGCCCCAGCTCGCCGACTCCCTGGCCGCCGGAATGAGCCCCAAAGAGGCCATCGCCGTCTACCGGCGGCTGTACCTGCTCACCCTCGGGGCCGCGTCCTTCGTGGACCACCACGAGCCGAAGGCCGCCCAGCTTCTCACCCGGCAGGCGCTGGCGGCGCTGGACCCGGAGGAGTTCCCGGCACTGACTGGGCACCTGGAGACGGTGGTGGCCACGGTGGTCGACCACGATGTGTATTACGGCGCCCTGACCGAACTCGTGCGCGCCGTCGCCCCGGCCCCCCGGACCGCCTCGCAGGGGTAACTGCGGCGGATACCTCGCGTGGCCCACGCTGATCCATGGCTCTCGGAGGATAGAGGTACGAACCGGAGCCCGAGCAGCGATCAGCAGGGCGCGGCCCGGTTGTCCGGGCCGTCCACGCCCTCGGCGAGCGGTGCCGGGCCCTGCACATTCATGGTGTCTCGGTTCGTGTGGTGGTCGTGCTCGTGCTGCAGGAAGGGCAGTGGGGGTTGCGGGGGTAGGTGATGGGCGCGAGCGGCTGGCCGGCGGGGGCGATGAGGCTGTGCCGGTGGACGGTGGAGGGCGCGAACTCGCGGGTGCCGGTGAGGTGGGTGATCGCGGCGTGGGCGGCGTAGTGCCCGGCCAGGCCTGCGGTGATGGCGGTGACGGGGTGTCCGATCGTGCGGGGCAGGGCGGCGGGCGGTACGTCGGCGTGGATGCCGGGCAGGCCGTGGGCGAGGGCGTCGCCGTGGCGCAGGCACTCCCAGCACGGCAGGTCCCCGCCTGGGGCGAAGAGGGTGGTGCTGATGACGGGGCCGTGGTAGCCGGGGTCGACCCAGGGGCAGCCGGTGTCGAGGGCGGCCCGGTTGGCGGTCAGGCGCAGGCCGTCGGGTTCGTCGGCGGCGCAGATGAGCAGGTCGCAGCCGCGCATCAGGCGCGCGAACTGGGCCTGGAGGGTGACCTGCTCTGGGATCGCGACGACGTCGAGGCCGGGATGGCGCTCTGCCAGCCGCTCGAACGCGGCGTCGACCTTGGGGCGGCCGATGTCGGCGGTGGTGTAGAGGTGCTGCCGGGAGAGGTTCGAGGCCTCGACGCGGTCGGGGTCGGCCAGGACCAGGCGGCCGATCCCGGCTCCGGCGAGGGCGGCCGCGGCGACCAGGCCGGTGCCGCCGGCACCGACGACGGTGACCACGGACCGGGTCAGGATGTGCTGGAGGTCCCAGCCGCTGCGGCCGGGGTTCCGGTCGATCATCTCCAGGTACTCGGTGGTGCGCTGGCGGCGCTGGACGGCCTCGGGGTTGAGTTCGGCGGGCGGCTTGGCGGTGGCCGAGTCCTGCAGGTGCCCGGCCTGGATGAGGTCCGTGAGCAGGTCGCCGATGCGGGCATACGGCACGTCAGGGTGGGTGGTCTCCATGGCGCGCAGGACCTCGGCGGTGGTGCGGGTGCCGTCCAGCAGGCGCAGCAGCGGCAGTCGCCAACCGTCGGGGTCGGGCAGGATGCTCGCGATCCCCGGGAGGGCGCCGATCTGCAGACGGCCGTCGGGGCGGATGCTCAGCTGGTGCTCGGTGCGCAGGCGGGGGGTGCCCATCTCGGCTCCTGGGGGTCGGGGGCGGAGCGGGCCCGGCACAGGGCCGGGCCCGCAGCCTTGTGTCGGTGCGCTAGTTGCCGGAGACGGTCAGGCCCAGCAGCTCGGAGTCGGCGGCCGGGCGCAGCCCGGTGTCCTCCTCCTCGGGCTGCGGGTCAGCGACTGCGGTGGTGTTCTCGTTCATAGGGGTCTCCCTGTTGTTCACCGGTTGGGGTTATGGCGTTATCGCCGGGACCATGGAAGCATTTGCCGGACACCCATGGAAGGGTTTCCCGGGGATTCTCCATGGTATTTTTCTGTGCATTTTCCGGGCGGCATTCAATTCCGGTCCGACTGTTTTTCGGTCCGGTTTCGAAGAAGGGGTGTGTGTGGTGGCGGTGGTCCTTTCGGGTCTCGGTGAGCGGCTGGCTGGCTGGGCTGGGATGGTGTCCGGGGCGGAGCTGGTGCCGTCGGTGGAGGAGCTGGTGGCGGGGCTGCGCGATCTGGCCCGGCGCGAGCCTGGGCTGTGCCGGATGCGGCAGATCGGCAGGTCACGGGAGGGCAGGCCGCTGCATGTGCTGTCGGTGGGGTCGGGGCGGCGGTCTGTGCTGGTGGTCGGCGGCCCGCATCCGAACGAGCCGGTCGGGTATGCGACGATCGCGTTCCTGGCGGGTCTGGTGGCAGAGCGGCCGGAACTGCGTGACGGGGTGTCGTGGCATTTCCTGCCGTGCGTGGACCCGGACGGGGCGGCCCTGAATTCGGAATGGACGAACCGACCGGTCGACCTGCACATCGCGCACCGGTATTTCTACCGTCCGGCGATGGCGGAGCAGCCGGAATGGACTTTCCCGACTCCGTGGGGGGAGGAAGTCCACCGGTTCGGGCTGCCGGAGCAGGAGGCGCTGGCGGACCTGGTGGACGAGCTGGAACCGTTCGTCGCCGTGTCGCTGCACAACTCCGAGTTCGGTGCCCCCTTCTTCGTGGCGAGCCACGACGTGCCGGGCCTGGCCGGGCAGCTCGCCGCGGTCGCGGCCCGTCAGGGCCTGCCGGTGGCGGACGCGGCGCCGGGCGACGTCGTCGGCTGGCCGGTCCTCGGCCCCGGGGTGTACGGGATGCCGCCGGTGCAGGACCTGGTGATCCGTGACCACGAGCAGCAGGCGCCGGCGTACGGCGCCCACCTGTCGCACTACGCGTCCCGGCACGGCACGCTGACCCTGCTGCCCGAGGTCCCCCGCTGGCGCACCGGCACCGTCTTCGAGACGTCGCCGCCGGTCGCGCTCGGCGTCCTGGCCGGGGCGCTGGCCGGGGAGGCCGCCGAGGTACGGCACCTGCTGGACCAGGCCGCACCGCCGAACGGGGTGTTCGCCCGCGCAGCCGTCGACACCCTCGCCGTCACCGACACGATCGTCCGCTCCTGGCACGAGCGCGCCGACGCCACCGCGCGCGTGCCGGGCGCCGACCTGGCCGAAGCGCACTACAGCCGCGTCATGCTGACGCTGCGCACGGCCGGCATGGCAGTCCGCGCCACCGAAGACTCGCCGCCCACCCCGGCCGTCCTGGCCGCCCGCGCCCGGCTGGAGAAGCTCCTGTACGAGCGGGCCGAACGGAGCCAGCGGCAGCTGCGCACCACGCCGATTGCGTTGCGGAGCCTGGTGGCGGTGCAGGCCTGCGCGGCGCTCGCGGCTGCCGCGCTCGCCCGGTAGGTGCCTGGTCCGGCTGCCGCGCTCGCCTGGTAGGTGTCCGGTCCGGGCGGCGGCCGCCACCGCGCCCGGACCGGCAGTCAGGTGCGGCGCCACGGCCGTGCCTCTGCAGGGATCGCCGCCCGGCCCGGGACCCGGACGGGCAGGGTGCCGTCCTCGGCCTGGCCCGGCGCCGTCTGGGCCCGGGCGGCGTCCAGCGCGCGCCACCCGGCGGCGAGCTCCCGGCGTCCGGCCTCCAGGTCGTGGAAGGCTGGGATGAGGGACTTGGCCGCCTGCAGGGTCTCCTCCACGGCCGTACGGGTCGAGGTGGCAAGGCGGTGGGCATCTTGCGCCGTGTCGACCGCGGGCCGGACCGCAGCGGCCAGGTCGCGGACCTGGCGGCGGAGCTCGAAGGTCTCCGCCCAGATCTGCCTGACCGCCTGCGCCTCCTCGCCGGCCCGCTGGACCTGCTGCAGCATCGTTTCCAGCTCGGCGCGGCTGCCGGCCAGCTGGGCCGTGACGTGGGCGAGCTGGCGTCCCAGCCGCTGATGTTCGGCGCGCTCCCGGGCCGCTTCGGCGAGGCCTTCGGCCCAGCGCAGCGCTGCGTCCCGGGCCCCCTGCGGACCGGCCGGTGCCTGCTGCTGCCGGGTGGCCACGCACGCGGCCCTGGTGCAGTACGGGCTGCGGTTCAGTTGGCCGAGGGAGCAGAGCATCGTGATGGCGGCCGGCAGGGTGGTGACGCCGAGCTGCCGGTAGACGATCGTCTGGGTGCCGCTGACCGTGCTGGGCGTGATCCCGAGGGCGGCGGCGACCTGGTAGGTGGTCAGGCCCTCGGCGAACTGGGCCATGACCTCCAGCCGGCGCGCAGTGAGCGAGCCGGGGCTGTGGCGGGGGACGTGGAGCGGCACGAGGCCGGCGCGCACGCCTATCGCGGCGAGGTGCGCGAGGTTGCGGGCGCCGGCCGTACGGCGTGCTCGGGCCAGGGCGGCTTCGACGGTGCTCGCGGCCAGGCCGAGGTGGGCTCCGGTCTCGGCGATGGTGCTCCCGCCCGCGGTCCGGACCAGGGACAGGTGCTGGCGCTCGGTCAAGGCGAGGCGCCGGCCGCAGGCCGGGCAAGGGTCCCCGTGTACGGTCCCGCCGTCGTCCGGCCGGGTCTCCGGTGCGTCGGTCACCGCGGGCCGCCCTTTGCGCAGACCAGGCAGATCGGGGTGCTGTCCAGGACGCCGGGCACTCCGTGGAGCCGGTAGACCGCGGCCGGGGTCCCGCGGGTGCGCATCCGGTACCGGATGTCCTTCAGGTGGGAGCCGACCGTGAACCGGGAGATGCCCTGGATTGCGGCGATTCGGTGGCTGGTGTGTCCCAGGGCGGCGAGCTGGAACGTCTTCACGGCTGACGCTCGGAGCGGCTGGGTCAGCACGGCCCGGGGCGGCAGGAGCAGTTTGGCCCGGCACGCCACGTCCACGAGCTGCGCCCGGGTCCGCACGCCGGTCTTCACCCGCAGCGAGTTCAGCCAGTCGCGCACCATCGTCGGCGTCACCGGCTGGGCGGTCCGCCGCTCCGGCGAGTAGTTGATGGCGTCGGCGATCTGGATCGCGTTGCGGTCCAGGACCAAGTGGCTGAGCGCCCGGGCCTCCTCGCGAGTGAAGTCGGCCATGTAGTGGCCGCACCGGCGCATCCGCGGTTCCTGGACCACCGGCAGGCGCACCTCGGCAGGGTGTGCGGTCCTCATCGCTGCCCCCAGGTCCACGGCCTCGGGTGGGCACCGCGCAGGCAACTGATCTGGTGGACGGCCTGCTGGCGGGTGCTGGCGTCGAGGTGGGCGCGGCGTACGGTGTCGATCACGGCGGCAAGCACGACGATGTCGCGCACGACCTGGTAGCCAGGCCAGGCCCCGATGTAGGCGTGGGCCGGGATGGTGGACCCCTGCTCGTAGCCGAGGTAGGTATCGGCGTAGGCCTGGTGGTCCACGCGGTGTCCCGTCAGGAGTTCCGAGCGCCAGCGGGCGGCGACCAGGTCCCACTCCCGGTGCCCGCGCCACAGCGGGTGCCGCAGGGCCAGGCGGGTGTGGGTGCCGTCGTCATGCACCGGCGCCATCGCACGGTCGCCGAGGATGACGGTGGGGGGCGTAGGCCAGTCGATTGCGTCCCACTCATGGTGCAGCAGCGTGGCGCGCTCGCGCAGGAACCGGCGGCCGGCGTCGTCCAGCGGGGCGTCGTCCAGGCCGTCCAGCAGCCCGGCGAACGGGTCGTGCTGCGGCAGCGCGCTGTGGCTGCCGGGGTCGATCCGGTGGACGCTGGCCGTCACCCACGCGCTCAGCGTCGGGTCGCCGCTGCGCGCTCCGGGGTCGGTCCAGAAGGTGACGCCGTGGCCGCCGGCCACGCGGACGGTGTCGTACCAGGGTCCGGCGACGGCCACCCGGTGTTCCCGCAGCAGGTGGGCGTCCCGCAGGAGCGCCCAGGCGCTGTCCGGGTCCGGGTGGACCAGGGCGAGCGTGGAGCGCGAGCGGGGCAGCGACCAGACGGGGACGGGCCGGTCGGTCACCAGCTCGGCGTCCTGGGGGTCGTCGGCGGTGAGCTCGCAGGCCTGTGTCAGGGCGGAGTAGGAGGCCGTGAGCAGCTGTCTGCGGGCTTGGCTCGTCCGCTGGAGCAGCTGGGTGGTACGCGATCCGACGCTCACGGCGCAGTCCTCGATTGTGACGGAGTGGGTGGACAGGGCGTGGTCTGGGACAGCGCCCTCCCGAGGGGGCTGTCCCAGACCGGCGGCACCGTGCTGGGCGGCACGGGCCGGTGATGGACGACGGCGCTCCAGCACGACGGCGTCCGGGTGTGCTGCGGTGCGGGCGAGCGGGGGTATGCCGCCCTCACCGCAGCGCGCCCGCTTCTCCCCAGGAGCGGGCTGCCTCGGAGGTGCGGGCCCGGCCCTGTACGGAGGGCCTGGCCCGCACCGGGCCGTCCGGATCAGGGACGGCCCCGTTGCGGGCCCACCTCCACGAGAGCCCGCGGGTGCTCCGGGCCGCCCGCCCCCGGAGGACGTTGGGAAGGTGGCCCGAAGCGCGGTGAGCATGGCCGTCCCCCGACGAGACGGGTGCTCTTCCGCTGCCCGCCGCCGGGGTCTGCCTCCGGTGGCGGGTGTTCTGGTGCCCGGTGACGGCCGAACGCGCAGGCGTCGGCCGTCACCGGATGTCTACGGGGGTACGGTCACGCCGGTATCCGGTCAGGGGCCAGGATCCGAAGCGTGCCAACTGCTGGCCGGGGCCGGAGTTCCGGGAACGCGGCCGCCGCGCGGAGCATCGCGATGGTCTGACCGACCCGGTCACTGGTGACCGTGTCCGGAAGGTCCATCTCCGCCCAGACGGTTTTGCCGGAGGGCCCGGATTCGACGCCCCACCGCCGCGTGTGACCGGCAACGAGCTGCAAGCCGCGGCCGCTGGTTGCGTCGTCGCCCGCGGTACGCAGCTCAGGCCGTCCGTGGCTGGGATCGGTGATGGACATCCTCAGAGTGCCGATCGTGACGTGCAGGCGAGCGGTCAACTCGATGTCCGGCCGGTCACCTCCACAGCCGTGGAGCACCGCGTTGGTGCCGAGCTCGGAGAGCACGAGCGCGACGGTGTCAGCGAGAGTGCGGTGTCGATCGGGGTCCAGCTCGATGCCGAACCCGGACACGGCGTTCCTGGCCCACTGCCGGAGCTCGCGGATCCGCGCCCGTTCGGCGGGGAACTTCGCTGTGGTGGTGCGTGATCTCGGCTCCATGAAGGGCGCCTTACTCACTCGGGGGTTGGTGGGTCCCTTCAGAGCGGCCTGACCGGCGCCCCGAAGGCGGGCACCTCGACCCCGCCGGGGGCGGGATGTCTCAGCCGAGCCAACCCAACACGCCTGTCATCATGCATGGTTGACGGTACGTTGGGCTCGCGCCGAGGTGCCTGATCAGTTCAACACCCAAGTGGTATCTCTCGGTACAGTCAGCAGCACAGAAAGTGGTTCACAAGGTTCACAGCGGTTCACAGCCAGGACTGGGGTGGGACTCATGTCGTCGTCCGATACTGCACTTCAGCGGCTCATCAACGCCTACGGCTTGAAGTTGGAGATCGTGGCGCGCGCGCACCGCGAACAAGCCGTACTCAACAACGATCTCGGGGTCCGCACACAAAAGTCCACTGTCTCCATGTGGTGCAGCGGACAACGGCAGCCGAAGGGACGCAGCGCGGAGTACCTGGCCCAGGCACTGAGCAAGATCGTCGGCCGGTTGGTCACACTGGACGAGATCGGGTTCGGCGACATGCATCCGCAGGAGATGCCGGAGCTGTCGGTGGATCCGGTCGCCGCCACCACCGACCTGGGGAGGGCCCTGATGGACATCAACCGCCGTGACTTCCTCCAACAAGCCGTCTACGTCTCCGCAGCCCTCGCGTTGCCCCTGCACTACGACCACGAGGCAGTCGACCGCACCCTACGTGCGCGCCGGCCCGGCGCCCGGGTCGGCGCCGCGGATGTGACCGCCGTCCGCAACACCGTGCAGGTGTTCCGCGCCGCCGACGAACAGCTCGGCGGCGGCCACGGCCTGACCGCCGCCACCTTCTACCTCACCGACGCAGCAGCACCGATGCTCAGCGGCCGCTACGAGGACGAGAAGACACGCCTCGACGCGTTCAATGTCGTCGCCGAACTCGCCTACCTGCTGGCCTGGAAGCACCACGACCTGCAGCAGGAGGGCGCCGCCCAGCGCTACTACCTCCTGGGCTACCAACTCGCCTGTGTCGCCGACCCCAACGGTCACGGCGCATGGATGCTCCGGGCCATGGCCCACCAGGCCCTCAACCTCAAGCAGCCGCAGCACTGTGTCGACCTCGCAGAGGAAGCACTACGCCGCTCCGCCGGCCGCGTCGACGCCCAAACCCGGGCCATGCTGCTCATCACGAGCGCCCGCGCGTACGGCGCAACCAGGCAGGGCAGCAAGGCCGCAGAGGCTCTGCTGTCCGCCGAGGACGCGCTGACGCGCGGCACCGACCCGGTCGCGGCCTACGCTCTGGCAGCCGGTCCGGCCGGCGCCACCATCAGCTCCCACACCGGCAAGACCCTCGCCGAGCTCGGCGACCACAAGAACGCCGAGAAGCACCGTCGCGCAGCCCTGGCCGGCCGCGACCCGGAGAAGTTCCGGCGCATCCATGCCCTGACCCTGGACGAGCTGGCCAGCTCCCTCGACAGGCAGAACCACATGGACGAAGCCGTAGCAACCTGGGGCCAGGCGCTCGACATGATGAACGGCAGTACGTCGAAACGGAACACCGAGTCGATCAAGGCCATGCGCGACACGATGCGGCGCTACCAGGCACGCGGGGTGCGCGGCGCTGCGGCGCTGTCCGAACGCGCGCGAGTGGCCCTGGCCGGCTGACGCTGGTCACCCGTCAGGCCCGGTGAGCGGGAGTGCCGGCAGCCAGGTCCCGGCGGATGACAGCCCCTGGGCGTGCCCCTGTGTCTGCGCCCCGTTGGCGCTCCCGCACGCCGTCTACCGCCCAGCATGCTGCTAGGCCAGGATGGGCAGCCGGTCGTATCCGTCGAATGTGGGAGGGCAGCATGGGGGATCACTCGAAGCCGGCGCCGGATCCGGGGAAGGGCACTCCGCCGCCGGACAACGCCGACGGCAAGGTCGAGCCGCCGCCGCCGAGCGACGGCAAGCACAAGAAGGGCTGACGGTGAGCGACGGCGGCGGCCTGACCGAGTGCCGGGCCGACCTGGACGCGCAGATGATGCAGCGCGCGGCGTGGCCGGATGACTCGCCGTGGCTGCGCGAGGCCTTCGCCGCGCTGCCGCGCGACCGGTTCGCCCCCGACCGGTTGTGGCGCTGGGACGGCGCGGCCTACGTGCCCCTCGACCGTGCAAATGATCCGAACGGTTGGGCCGCCGAGCTGTACTCCGGCGTCGACGCGGCGGCCATCACCCAGCTCACCGACGGCCGCCCGTCGTCGTCACTGTCCGCACCCTCCGCGGTGGCCGACATGCTGGACAGCCTCAGAGTGGAGCCGGGCCACCGGGTGTGGGACGTCGGTACGGGGCAGGGCTGGACGGCAGCCCTGGCCGCCTGGCGGGCCGGGCCCGGCCTGGTTGCCACCACCGAAGTCGATGAGCACCTGGCCGCGTTCGCACGGGCCCGGCTCGCGGACGCCGGTCTCGACGTCGAGGTGGCGGTGGGCGACGGCACCGGCGGGGGCGTGCCAGGCGGCGGCCTCGTCGATCGGCTCCACGCCACCTACGCAGTGGAGACCGTTCCCTGGTCCTGGGTAGGGGCCGTACGACCGGGCGGCCGGATCGTCTACCCCTGGGGCCGGCTGGGATACGTCGCCCTCACCGTCGCCGACGACGGGGGCGCCGCGCACGGCTGGGTCCACGGCCTGGCCCAGTTCATGGGCGACAGGACCGGACCGGCTCAGTCGAGCAATGGGCCCGACGCGTACGCGCAGGTGCGCGGCGACGCCGAGCCCGAGGCGCGCCGAGCGCTGGACCGTGACCCGGCCGGCCTGAGGAACTGGCACCTCCGGTTCGCACTCCGTGTCGCCGTCCCAGACGCCGTGCTGTTCACGGAACAGGACGGCGACGCCACGGTCATCCTCGTGCACGACGGGCACCAGTCGTGGGCCGAGATCCGCTCGGACGTGAACGGCCAGCCGGTGCTGGCCCAGGGCGGGCCGCGCCGGATCGGCGACGAGCTGATGACCGCCTGGTCCCGGTGGGAGGAGCTGGAACGTCCGGGCCTCTACGACTACGGCGTCACCGTCACTCCTGACGCCCAGTGGGCATGGCAAGGTGACCCGGATAGCGGCCCAAGATGGCCGATCAGGAGCCTGCACCCAGCCACGCGGTGACCGGACCACGGCCCCGGCAAAGCCCTGAGACCGCCGTCGCTGACCGGATCAAGGTCAAGCACCTGCAGGTGGCGGCCGTTGTGATCGGAAGCTGGCTGCCCGGCGGCCCGGGTGGCACCTCGGCGCGCGCCGTCCTGGTCGGCGTCCCCGTCGTGGCTGGCGGCCTGCTGCTGTGCGCCGGCTCGGTGAGCAGCGGCGTGGCCGGGCCCGAGCGGCGCGCCGCGCTGCGCCGGTGTTGCCCTTCACCGGAGGTGGGTTGGGCCTGCCGCGCGGCAGCGAGGTGCGTTTCACGCGCCCCGAGCTTCATACCGAGGTGGAGTTCCTGGAGCTGACCGTGCACAGGTGGACACCATCGCCCCAGACGAAGCCGCCCCGGTCCGCGGACGGCCGGTCAGTCACCACTGCCTGCCGCGCCTGACCAGGACCGACAGCACCCACACGGTCGGCAGTTTGATCAGCAGCAGGGACATGGGAAGCGCAGTGTACGAAGCGTTGTCGCCGCTCGCCGCCATCATCACCTGGAACAAGGCACCAAGCAGCATCAAGACCAAGCTCACGCCCCCGGCCCACGCGACCGACCGCGAACGCCGCGCCAGGAAAATCGCGGTGACGATCAGTGCGGCGGACTCAAGCGTGTCCTCCACGCCGATCCACACCTCGAACCAGGTCCCGACACCCGCTCGCCCCCACACGTTCGGCCCGAGCAGCGCCACCGCGACCAGCGCGCCGGCCACCACCCGGCGCCGACGCACCCCTTCCGGACCATCGGCCCCCAGCCCGTCGAGCAACGCCCGAAACGACCGACCGTCATGTATACGATCATCCATGACCGGCAACATACCGCGAGGCCACCACAGGCCACCCGGCCCCGGGCCTGCTGCACCCCCGCCGAGCGGAGGGCGTCGCGTCGCTGGCCTGGCCTACGTGGATCCGCCGACGGCCCGGCCCGGCGGTGCCTTCTGGGGTGCTCCGCGCGCGGCCGAGGCAGGACAGACTGGCTCGTGCCAGGTCGTACGGACCACCAGGCCACCGTACGTGGGGTGTTCGCTGGTCCAGGTCCGGCAGCACCCGCCGCCCCGCCGGACCGGGACCGGCCCCGCGGCCGCCCCGCCGGACCGGGACCGGCCCCGCGGCCGCCCCGCCAGTCCCGGCGCGGCCGGACAACGGCGACGGGGCCGAGCGGAAGTGGTCAGGCGGGGGATCTGCCCGCCCGGGCGCCGATCCGAATCGGCTGTTCCCTGGACGGACCACGGCTGGCAGGCCTCGCCGCCACGGGGCCGGGGCTACGAACATTCAGCCGCAGTGGGTCTTCAGCCCTTCAGCTTGGACCTGTAGGAGTCGAGGATCTTCGGCCATGCGAGGCCGACTCGCACTCGCCCGCCAGCAGCGGTGTTCGCTCGCTCGGGTCAGCGGACGTTCTGTCGCCGGGCCGGGCTCATCGGGCGGGCGCAGACTCGGTGTGTGCCCGCAGACCTGCCGACGCGTCACGACCGCGCCCTCCTCAGGGCCGTAGCGGTGATGGCCGCCACGGCCGGCGCCCGGGGTGCCCGTGTCGTGCTCGACCAGGGCCGCCTGTTCACTCCAGCGCCGTGGCCCCGCTCCGGGGTCCCGCGCCGCGGCGCGGCCGGACGGTGTCACCGCAACGCGCTGCGTATCGCCCGGCTCCTGCCCGGCGCCTACGTCGAGGGATACGCGCTGGCCGGTGACGGCACGGTGCGCGCCCACGCGTGGTGTTCGACCGCCGACGGCGCCGTGCTCGACCCCGCACGGCCCGACCATCCGGCCGTGGCCTATTTGGGGGTGCCCATGGCGTGCGACTTCGTCCACGCGGTCCAGCAGCGCACCCTCACCAAGACGTTCTTCCGAGGAGTGCTGGACCCGGCCGTGCAGGCCCGCGATGCCGAGCGAATCTTCCTCGGCGGGGTGCCACTGCACGGCGTGCTCGACTGCGGCCGCATCCCGCCCACAGCCGAGGACACCCCGTACGGCCGGCAGGACGAGGAACAAGCATCCGAGCAACACTTTCCGGATGGCATGCCCGCGCCCGAAAAAACCCAGGCCAGAGCCCTGGCCACCACCGGCCAGCAGGTCTAGCATTCCCGTCACGGCGGCCCCACCACCACACCATCGGGCCGCCGAGCAGCAGCAGCGCCTCGGCCCCGAGCGCTGCCGGCCCCGTCGGCCGGGCCCCGCGGAACACCCCCCTGCTCCCCGGGACCCGGCCACGCCGCACCCTGCGGGCCGGCCGGTGGTGTCGGTGGCGGGCGTTACGGTGCCCGGCGTGGACGGTGCTGATCTTGACTGCCCGGTCCGGACCCAGCCTGACGAGGCTGCCGCGCTGCCGGCCCGCCGGATCGGGACCGCGCGGCGCTGCCGCGGACCCGTGGCGCGGCGGCACGGTGTCGGGCCGTTCAAAGCCGTCGGCCCGCTCGCGACGTGAACGGCCCAGCGGCCGAGACCCCGCTGTGCACACGTCCTCGGAACACACCCGGCTCCGAACTCAAGCTGTTCCTGAACATGCACGCCAAAGCCGTCTGGCCGCAGCTGGCCGGCCTGCTCATCCGCCTGGGAAGCAGATAGCCTCCGGCGAGGACGGGCGGCTGATGGGGAGTAGACGTGAACAATGAGGAGATGCTGGACCGGCTCGCCGCGGTGATCGGGCCGCCGCCAGCGGACGGGGTGGTCCCGGTCCCGTGGGAGCTCGGGCCGGAGGTGCTCGGTTTCCAGCTGCCCGCGGACTACCGGGCGTTCGCCGACCGGTACGGGATGGTCAGCATCAGCGACGAGCTGCACATCTACACACCATCGGCAGCGCCCAGTCTGAAGGCCTGGCAGCCGCTCGGCTTCGAGGGGTTCGTGCACTTTACGACGGATCCCTACGGATACACCGCCATGCTGGCCCAGGCCTACCAGGATGGGGACTACGACGAGTGCCCGTATCCGCTGTTCCCGGCCGAGGGCGGGCTTCTGAGCTGGGGCAACAACGGGAACTCCGACCATTTCTTCTGGCTGATGCAGGGCCAGGATCCGGACCGGTGGCCGGTCGCCGCCAAGTTCGACTCGATGTTGGAGTGGGACCTTTTCGAGGGCGGCTTTCTGGAGTTCCTGCTGGCGGCGGTGACGGAGCAGTATCCGTACCACGGGGACGTTGTTCCCGGCGGGATGAAGCAGGTCGGTGACGGCCGTGCTTATCGCTTTCGGGGCGACTGGTCGAGGAACCTTCGAGAGTGAGCCCACGGACATGGTCAACCGCCGGGGCGGGGCGCTGCTGGAGGTTCTCGGACGGCTGGAGAGCGCGGCGGGATGACTCCTGACTCCGCTCATAGATGTGATGTCGACGTGGGGTCGACCGCCCCGAGGGCTGAACGGTAGGTCTCCTGCCCGCGCTCGCCGGTGCGGACAGGGGCGGTCTGGTCCATCGCTTGATGGGGGCGATGGTGGTTGCAGCTTCGCGCATTCGTGAAGCACTACAACCACCTGAGGATTGGTCAACCCCGAAGGACTTCCGGAGCCGACCACTACGCCAGGCGCGTGCGGACCTTCGTGATCTCTGCGAGCGCTCCGCCGGGGCTGCCCATGGCCAGCCGTAGCAGGGCAGTCCCGAGGTGGACGGCTGCCGGGGAGAGGTTGTCGTAGTCGTCAGCCCATTCGGCATCGGTGTAGGAGTCGTCATCGATGGGCAGGTAGAGCCCCGGGAACGGAGAGCGGAGGATGCTGATGCCGTTTCGGATCTGGTCCATCCTGGCGTCGGCTCGCGCAAGCGCCTCCAACGGAGTGCTCGTGTCTCCACTCGATTTGCCGGACCGGAGGTCTGCTTCGGTCTCGGTGCGCCAGCCGGGCAGCAGGGCTGCGGTGCCGCGGAGTTGATGCTGTGCGCGGTCTACGGCGGTGTTCACCTCGGTAGCGGTCAGGGAGCGGCTGGTGCTGCCGCTCGGGTAGGCCCAGTTGCCTGCCTGGCCTGGCTGTTCGGATGGCAGCCGGGCGAACCGTCCGGCGGGGAACACCAGGGCCCGCCGGACGGTGTCGGTCACGCGGAGTTCGTCGAGCCGGTCGGCGAAGTGCCGGCAGGTCGTGTCGATGTCGGCGATCGCGGCGGCGACCGCGGAGGTGCGTGACTGGTCAGGCATGGTGCCTCCTTGCTGTGGTGGGTAGAGACTCCGGGGCCGCCGGACGACGGTCTCGGGTTGTGCTGGGCGTGGTCGTGCTTGCATGGCAGCGGACGCTCGGGGTCGCCTCGGCGGCGCTCGACGAGGCCCTGGGGCGGCATCAGCGGCGCGGAGCCCCGACGGCGCCCCGACAGGCAAGGATGCCCCGTTCGGGTCCGGGCGGTGCGTGGTCATACGCCGAGACCTGGCGCCCGGCCCCGGGCCGGGTTCGTCTGCGGCCACCGCTTGCCTGCTGCCCGGCCCGGACTCCTGCCGTGCACCGGTGGCTTCCCCGGCCGCGCCGCACTGCTGCCCCTGCAGCCTCAGCGTCTTCCCTTCGGTGGCCGCCTGCATCGGGCTCATGCCACAGGGCTCCGGCTCTGGCCGGCCCCGTGGCCTTGTCCACGGGGCGGGGAGTCGACAACGAGGCGCCCCCGCCCTCCTGGAACTCGCCCGGAGGGGCGCAGGGGCGTTCCGCTGCCCGCGATCACAGGCACAACGTGCCGGCGAATCAAGGCCAACTGCCATCCCCACGAAAGCGGGGCCAATCCCTGGCGCCACAGACTCCAGGGTCATCCCCGCCGGAGCCGGGCTGTTGCACTCGACTGTAGCGAACCTGACCGACAGAGAGGGGCTTTGCCCGGATGGGGCCCGGTGCCGGCCCCTTCCCGGGCCGGGGGCCCTGTGGGAGGTTCTGCCGGTGCTGCGCCGTACGGTGTCCTGTGAGCCCGGCCCGGAGCAGGTGGCCGGCGGGCTGAGCGACGCTGTCGACTCCGTGGACGTCGCCGTCACCGAGGCCGCCCAGTCACAGTGGGGGCGGCCTGTCGTCGTCATCCCGCCCCGGCGGGGCGGTTTCGGCGGCGCCGGCTGGCCGTCGACGGCCTGGAGGTGCCGGAGTTCCAGAAGTTTCGGAGTGTCGGAGGCCTAGATGTAGTGGCTAGAGCCCTCTCCGTGCCCAGTACTAGTGGTCGCGGCCCCTCATGCGTTTGCGCCGACCGGGGGCGCATCGCCTAAAGTTCGACTCAGACGGCGAACGCCGGTCTCCTAGGCCACCGCGAACTGACGGACCAACAGGTCCGTCTGCCCCGGCGGCCGTTCGCGGCCGCCACCCCTGGCCCTTAGGAGGCTGCAATGGCGCATCGTCGCCGCAAGCGCCGTACGTCGGCGCGCAACACCCCCGTCATCAAGCCCGGATCCCGTCGGACGCCTTGGTCTGCGCTGGTCATCCCCGCGCTGCCCACGATCGCGAAGCTCGCGATCGTGATCATCCAGGCCGTCTTCGGCGACAACCACATGGGGCCCGGCCCCATGTAATAGGACCAGGCCCCAGATGACGGTCTGAGAGGAGGCCGTCCGGCTTGCCCTGGAAAAGTGGGCCGGGCGGTCTTCTTGCTTCTCTCGTTCGCGGCCGGTCAACGCCGACCTGCCCCCACTGTAGGCCAGGTAGCAACCAACGCACAGCCCAGCCCGGTGGACGAGACGGCCGGGCCGTGGAGCAGCCGGCCGCCGTCGGGCCGTCGTGGGTCAGCTGTCGGTGGCGGCGGCCAGGCCGCCGGGGCCGAGCGGCCGACGGGCACCGCGCGCGCTCTGCTGCGCTTCGGCGGCGGGGGTGGGTTCGAGGAACGGGGCGCGTTCCACTGCCGTGAGCCGGGCCCCGGGGGAGGGCTGGAGGGGTAGCTCGATGTCGGACTCGGAGAAGGGGCGCCACAGCGGGCGCCGGTCGACGGAAGTCATGATCCAGTCTGACACCAGGTTCTACCGGTCGTCGCCGTTGTGGTCGAGGAGCAGCGCGGCCCAGGCCTCGGCCCGCCGCCGGTGTTCCCAGGCGGCCAGGGTGTCCAGGCGGTCTCGGAGACGCACGACGCTGCGGCCTGTCAGGTGGTCGTCGGGGTCGGTGTCCGGGCGCTGCCCGGCGGCCTGGTGGGTGACGATGACGGTGTGGGCGAGGCGCTGGACGCGCCGCCGGTGGTGCAGTTCGGGGATGACCGCGGGGCCGTCCCACAGGGCCCGCAGGGCGTCCAGGGGCTGAGCGGTGGCGGCCAGGGGCGGGCGGGTGCGCTCCAGCAGGGCCTGGATGGCGGTGTCGTCGTGACCGGCGAGGAGAGCGGCGACGGCGGGCAGGGGGACGTCCAGGAGCGCGGACCCGTCGGCCGGGTCGGCCAGGCCCGCCGTGGTCGCCGCGTCCAGCAGCGCGGCCGCCAGCAGGAGCGCGGCCGGATCGGCGACGGCCACCGGGTCCTCGGCGCCTCGCGTCGCGCTGTGGTGGCGCAGCAGGCGCTCGCCCCACACCAGGCATCCCGTCCACGTGCTGGTGAAAGCCACGGGGAAGTGGACGCCGGGGTAGGTCTGCACGCCGGCCGGCCGCAGCTGCCCGGCGGGCAGGACGACGGCCAGGGAGTCGCCGAGGCGCACCCGGTAGGAGGTGGGGGCGCCGTCGGCGACGGTGCGCCGTTTGTGGTCCGGATCCCACACCGGGCAGTCGATGGTCCCGGCCCGGCCGCCGTACTCGCCGCCGGTGACACGGACCACAGTGTCCCGGCGCCAGGCTCGGCGCTCGGCCCCCAGCGCCACCGCGACAGCCGCGAACGCCGCCACCACCACGTCCACGCCGTCGTCACCGTGCGCCATGGACGTCAGCGTCCCGCCCAGGTGCCACAGCACCCGCCCCAGCCCCCCGGAGTCCTCCCTGCCCAGCGCGTCCAGCGCGGCCGCCACCACCTCGACCACCGCCGGCTCCTCACCGGCAGCGATCCCCAGAGCCTTCCCGTACGCCCACCGCTCCACAGCGCCCTCCTCCGATCGGTCGGCGGATCGTCCCACACTCCGCCGCCCCGGGTCTGGGCCGGTGGGGTGGCCGTCGGGCTGCCGCTGTCGGGGCGCGTTCGGCACCTGGGTGCCGGCCGCAGTGCCCGCTCGCAGCCCTGGGCCGCCGGTGCCCGCGACGGCACCGACGGCGCGATGCCGCGGCCCCGGTCCTCCACGATCTCTCCGCGCAGCGCTCCCTTGCACGGGGTCCCGGCAGGGGCCGGGCCGCCGCGCAGCGGCCCGTGTTCCGCGGGCCCCCGACTCGTTGGTCCCGGTATGGACGACTACGGGTTCGACCGGGTGGAGGTGCGCCCGGAGCTGGGCGCCGGGCCCCTGGGCTGCGCCGACTGCGCACGGACGCTGCTGATGTTCGAGGTGCTGGCCGGGCCCGGGGTTCTGGCCGCGCCGGGTGCCTGCCCGGCCTGCGGCACGCTGACGAGCGACGTCGCCGCCCTGGTCGACGTCCCCGCCGCCGTCGACCTGCCCCCGCCCGGCGGCCCGGCCCGCCCGACCGGACGCCACCGGCGCACCTGACCTCGCCCTCGACCCGCTGCTGCGCCCCGCTCTGGTGTGTCCGCGCGGCGCGGGTCGGGCCGGTGTCTGCCTGGTGGTGCCGCAGGCGCCGCCGTCCGGTCGGCCCTGGGGCTGCCGGGTCTGCCGGCCGAGCTCGTGCACTGCCCGCCCGGGCGTCTTGTTGCCGCGATTCGTCACCAGTGCATTCCCCGGCGGGCAGGCCTGGGGCGTCGCGGTTTGTCTGAACTACGCACGCCGCATGGCTCTTGGGACGGCTCTCAGCGCTGCCAGAGGAACGCGGCCTGGCGGCAGGGTTGGCAGTTGAAGAGGTAACCGCGGCCCCCGCCGCCGAAGTTCGCGGAGGTGGCGAAGTCGTGGCCCTCCGCCAGCTCGGCCGTGAACGTCATGCGGGTGGCGCACGAGGGACACTCGGGGGTCTCGTCGCCCTGGATCCAGTCAGGCTCCCCACCCACCCGTCCGAGGACCGGCTCCTTCGTGGGTTCGTCAGCGGGATGGAGGCGCAGAGCGGTGACCGCGCCCAAGAGCGTCTCGCCGTCGGCCGGGACAGCGGTCGGGGTGAGCTCACCGGAGAACAGGTAGGCGCGGTTGGCGCCGGAAGTGGCGTCCCAGTCGTCGCACATCCCAGGATCGTTCTGGCAGAAGAACACCGCGACCACGCCGATATCGAGGGGGAGATGGCCGAGGAACTGCATGGCTCCACCGCACTCGTGGCACGTCGGCCAGACGAAGTCACCCGGGACCAGTGGGACTCCGCCGGTGCGAGGCGCGGGCGCGTCGGCCACGGTGTCAGGCGTGACCCGTACGTCAGGCGTCGTAGTACTCACCGTCGTCGCCCTGAACCCGCGCGTCCAGCACCTTCGCCACCTGGCACATCGTCGCGATCACCGCATCGCTCGGGTTCTTGGACACGATCCGGCCGGCGGTCCACCACATCGGCGCCATCGCAAGGCCGGGATTACCAGCGACCACTGCATCCCATGCCGCCGTGCTGATGTCCTGCCCTTCGTCAGCCCACCAGTTCACACGCCGCGTGATGTGCACGTCGTAGCCCATGGCCAGCCAGGGTAGACCGGGAGACCGACATGATCGCGAAGTCGCACTGGAGGACCAGAGGACGCGGGGAGGTCCTCCAACAGCACGATCCCCGGCCGACCCCCCATGGGACGGCCCCTCGTGCCGCGAGCTCCCGCCCTGACAGGCCACCGCCCCGGTGACCGGCTCGGACAGGCCGGCGGTGCGGCGCGGGCGCGAGCAGGGGGCGGGGCGCAGGGCCTTGGGGAAGGTGGCGGGCGCGGCGGGGCCGGCCCCGCCGCTGCCTGGCGCACTGTCGGGCAAGGAGTGCGGTCCGGCCTCCACGGGGCACGGAAATCCGCCCCGTCCGGGCTGGTCCGGGCGGGGCCTGTGTCCACACCCGATTGAACCGTGCACGACAGTTGATTCGTTCGTGTCAGTAGGACGCGCCGGGGGTAGCGCGGTCTTCAGGCACGCTGGTCCCGGGCCTGCGTCACCATCCGGTGGAGTGTCCGCCGGTAGACGATTGGAGAAGGTGTTGGAAGCGGTCCGGAAGCTTTCGGTCGGCGCTGCGGCGGTTGCCCTCGGTCTCGGCTTGTTAGGACCCGCCGGCGGAGCAGCGTATGCGAGCGGTGTCTCGGTCATCAGCGCGGTTGATGTTGGGCTCTCATCGTTCGACCCTGCGGATTCGGTGTGTCGTTCGGTAGAGGGTCAGAGTGGGCAGCCGGTGTGCGGGTCGGCGTCCCCGGCGACGGCGGCTCGCGTGTCGCGGGCGGCGATGAGTCCTGCGTCGGTTCCGTTGGGGATGCCCACGTGGTGCGGTAAGCAGTGGGAGACCAGCCGGATGGAGGCCTGCATCGTCGATGAGCCGACGCACCTCACAGTGCAGAGTTCCGGCGGTAAGTCGGCGACGCTTGAGGCCTTTCTCTCCCAGTACATCAAGTACAGCGCCACGTCCCGCACGTTCGTCGAGACCGACACGTGGGAGTTTGTCAGCGCGACCGGTCCTCTGCCGCCCATGACCGCGGCTTTCACGCCGAGCTGTCACGGGACCTGCACTGCCTCGTCCACGTTTCCCACGGGCAGGTCCATCAAGGTCGGTGACGTGATCACCTGGACCAGCACCTTCACCGACGGCACGACGACCCAGCACCTCGACGAGATCGACTACCACGCCTCCATCAGCGTCGTCGGGGGCGGGACCTGGACCTCATCGGACTGGAACAGTCCGTCCTACCGCTGTGACGATCAAGTCGGTTCCTACGCCGGCTGCGTCTCCTACTACGGGCAGCCGTCCTTGAACACCATGGCGCTTCTGCCCGCGATCGCTGCCAACATCCGTACTGTGCAGACCAACGGAAGCCTCCACTACGGCCTGGTCGGCGTCGGCCGGCCACTCACCCGGGACACGAGCGCGCAGAGGGCCAACCGCCGGGCCGCATGCCCGCCCCCGGGTCCTCAGCCGGCCGGCACCACCTGCGACGAATACCCGTTCGCCACCACGAGGGAAGGCGCGGCCAACCCCAACAGCGCACCGCCGAACTCGGGCTCCGTCTGGGCACCGGAAGCGGAGCAGAACTCTCAGGCCGGATACATCTCCAGCTTCGTCCAGAACGAGCGCGTCCTCGAAGGTGACCAGTACTGGGTGGCGGTGTGACCGGGCTCCGGACGGTCCAGGTCGACATCCGCAGCCACCAGTACTGGATCCAGGACGAGACTCCTGACATCGACCCGTCGATGTACAGGAACTTCAACGGCCTCGTCTCGACCCGAGGCGGCAGCCACGCGATCATCATGACCGGAACCGCCCACGGGACCATCACCGTCGGCTTCCAGTCCTTCGAGGCCGAACCCGCCCTCGATCTCGACCCGTGGGACGACGTCGTCGACGTCAGCATGCGCTTTCGCAGCCCACGCGGCGGCCTCATGCAACCCGACGGAACCCACGACGCCCTCTACCACCTGGACCGGATCTCCGCCGGTGGCCCCGGCGACTACCGGGTCCGCATCCACGCACGCGGACGCGACCGCGCAGCCGCACTGCCGGAGTTTACGGAGCCGATCGTCGAAGAACACCTGGTCCAGAGCTGGCCGGCCCCCACAGCCGACGAGATCCGGCACAAGCTCACCGACACCACCGGACAGAACATCAGGGCCCGCTGAAGGACGTGCGACGGGACTTCTCCCTCTTGCTCACCGCACTCCAGGCGGAGCAGGGCGCGGCTGATGAGACTGACTGGCCGGTGCCGGCCAGTCAGTCTCATCAGCCGCAGCCCCCAGCCGCCTCGTTGTACCTGCTGGCTTCCCGCTGCCTGCCCGTTCCTCTCCCGCTGCGGGCCAAGGGAGCAGGTCCTGCAGGACTTCCTGCCCTGCCCCGTGGTCCGGTCGGCGCGCCGCCCGTTGGCGCCCGGATCTGCCCCCTCGATCCGGAGATCTCCCTCGCCGAGCCGGCCCCGCAGCAAGCCACCGCCCGCCGCAGCCACACAGTCCTCGCCCAGACGGACTCCCCCTTCCCCGGCGGCCAGCCCGGCCGCCCAATCAGCGCCGACGGCCCCCTCCACGCACTGCTCCTGGACGCCACCGGCTGGAGCGCCGACGACCTCGCCGGCGGCGCCGCGCTCGCGACCGAGATCGGCCGCTACGGCGCCGGCGGCCGCGCCACTCCGCACCCCGGCCTGCCGGCAGCGGGCCGCGGGTCACGACCAGCCCAACGTCTGGACGCCGTCCGGGCTGTGCCGGATGACGGCGGGCAGGTTGATCTCGAACAAGCCGCTGCCGGGGTCGCCGCCGCACCAGTCGGCGATCAGGAAGTGGCCCGCCGTCGGGGCGGTGCGGGGGGCCGTCAGCCGCAGTACGAGCAGGTCGCCGGGGAACGGGGTGCCGTCGTCCGGCTGCTCAACCGGAACGGCGATTCGGGTACCATCATCGGTGTCCTTCACTTGTTGGTGGGAGACGGACAACCGGCCGGCCTGTTGCCAACTACGCCGTCCGGTTCGGCCCAGGCCCGACGCGCGAGCGCCGGGCCTTCGTCGTTCCCCAGGACAGCCAGCCGCCCTACCAGGCGACTGCGCAGCGGCCCGACCGGCCAAACCCCGCGGAGCACCCCCGGCGGCGGTGTCGGTGCCGGCTGAGACGCTGACCCGCGTGGATGACGAGGCGCTGATGCGGGGCCGGGTCTACGGGGCCGACCACGACGACCCCCACCCCCGGGCCCGCCCGGGGCGCGCGTACCGCGAGCTCGTCGGGGCCCCTCGACAACTGCTCCTGTTCTCCGAACCAGGAGGCTGATTCGGGCCCGCTTCACCGTCAGTTCTGCTGCGTTTGTTGCCTTATGGGATGAAACCGCGCGGCCTGGGATCGGTTGTGCGAGCTGGTCGATGTGTGCCTCGTCCGGCAACCGATGAGCTGTGCGGACATCCGTTCGGGCTCCCTCTATCCTCCAGGCGGTCTCTGCGGTGACCGTCATCGCAGCCATGTGCGGTTGGAGTTCGTTCGTGGAATCAGGGCGCCCTGACAGTGGATTCAGTCCGGCTCATCGAGCTGCTCTCGGTCGAGGATTGGTGGCTGATCCTCGACCGTTGGCGCTGACTACGCAGGCGGCGCTTGTGCTGTTTGCCGTTGCGCAGGTCATGGCCAGCCTGACCACCGGGACTGGTTCGAGGATGTTTCCCGCGGCCATCTTGTTCGAGATGCCCTTGTTCCTGGGCACGGTCGTGGCGTTTCTCTGCTGGCTTGTTATCTGGGGTAAGAGTAATTTCGATCTTGCAAAATAGCTGATCAGAGCATTGATGACGCGTCCGGAAGGTGGCTGGATTCGCTCGCCCTGCCGGGCGATCTGATCTTGGAGGTAAGTCGCTGTCCTGGCGGAGTGGTCCATCCGTAGGATCGCGTCATGACTGCTGATGCCCCGCTCACCCGAGAGTCGTTCCGACGCGCTCTGTCGATCAACACGCCCGGACCGATGTCGCAGCTCCCCGGTCGTGTCTGGACGGACGCCGACTGGGATCGGATCCGGAGGGGGTATCGGGCCCGGGACATGGATGAGAAGTGGAACGTCTTCGCTGAGGACAGGGTCGTCTATCTGCACCGCAGCTGGACCGGCTTTGGCGTCTTCGAAGCGACGTTCGCACCTGTCGAGGGTGGTGGCTGGCGGATCGCCTCAGCCGTCGTGGAAGCGGGCCGCGGGGGCCTTCATGGGAACTCGGCCGACTACGACTGTCTGATGCTGGAGCTGGTGCTCAGCGGTGTCGTGCTCGGAGAGCCAGCGGTGGAACTTCATCAACAGATGGTGGAGGTGGTGCGTCAGGCCTCGGGAGTCGCCGACGCTTCCGCCGGTGTGGTGCAGCACAGCATGCTGGGGCTGCGTTCGGACTCGTAGCCAGCGTCTCGATCGGGCTGACTGCCATTGGTCACGTGCCAGTGCCCTTGGCATTCAGTTCGCGCTGCAAGCGGAGGATCTCTCCAGCGACTCCTACGCGCTGACGACTGACTTCGCGCCCGTTGCCGGCTTCCGCCTGTGCTCGCGCTGCGACGCCGACCTGATCGCGCTACACCGAGTCCTCGCCCCCGACGCCCACCAGGTCCCCGCCCGGTACGGACCCCTGCTCGTGAACAGCCCGCTGGCCAACCTGACCCCCAGCCAGTGCCTAGCGCTGAACCGTCCCGCCGAGTCCGAATCCGACAGGTCGACCCTCGCGACATTCGCCGCATAGCGCGTTGGTTCACAGGCCTGGACCGCATCTGAATCCGAGCATACGAGCGACGGTCCGGCGGGCGTGGTTTTCACCCCGAAAAAAAGGGCGGTGGTTGGTGGTGGCGTCCGGACAGTGTCGCCCGCGCCCTGCCTGGCCGCACGCCCCGGCCGGTAAGCACCGCGTGCTGCCGGACCTGGTCGAGCGAGGACCTCATCCAGGGCGGCCTGGTCGTCCGGACGACCAGGCACGAGCCCGCTGGCTCGCCCTGGGCTGCGGGAATGTCGAAACCCGCGGGAGGGGGTTCCCGGATTCGCCGTGATTTCGGTGGTTCGGAGGCTGCCGTCCGGTTGGTGGATGGGCGTTCGGGGACGCCTTGGAGGCGTCCCCGAACGTGGCCAGCCTGGTGGCTGGTTGCCGGCTCCGCTACGACCGGGGCACGGCGGTCCCCGGCGTGGATGTCTGGGCTGTGGCCGGGAGGTTGTCATCAATGTGTCGCGTCCGGGAGGAAGCGGTTGCGGGTTGCGACGCGTCTGCGCCGGACACCGTGCTGCTTCGGGCAGATGCGCGCGGCATTGAATGCGCTCTGACCAGTACAGATAGGTCACGGAGGGGGATCTGTTTTTGCACCGAAACCCGGACAACCATGCAACAAGCCCAAGGGTGGCGCGGACGCCGGACTGAAAACCGGACAAGCGTCGACTACTGCCAGGACTCCGGTGCCCTGATCTGCGGAGACCCCCTGAGGCGGGTCCGGGTTGTTTCAAGCCCTGGCGGAAGAAAACGTCCAATGGCTCAGCCAGGGCTTCGGCATGTTCAACACTTAGCGACGCGGTGCGGTGGAGGACTACGACCCCTTCCCGCACCTGATGTCTCGTCAGGGCTGTGGCCATCGGAAGGAATTCACATGAACACACAGAACAGGCCCGAACGGAGCAGAATCCGCGAGGGCAGCGCCGACGGGCGGGTGCCCGCCGGCGTCGTCGTCCTGGCGGTGGCGGTACTGGCCGTCTTCGTCGCGCTGGCTGCGATGGGGATGTCGACCGAGACGATCATCGTGCTGTCCAGCGCGGCCGTCGTGACGGCGGCCGAGTTGGTGAGACGGCTGGTATCGGCCGCCTCCGCAGGACGCCGGCGCAGGTGAGCGTACGCCGTGGGAAGGCCGAAGAAGGCGATCGCCGAGGGAGCGGTCGCCGGGCACCTCGCCGAGTTCCTCCAGGCTCTGTGCTCGCGCAGTGGAAAGACCTACGCACAGATGTCCGAAGGCACATCGCCGCGCCTATCCGTCGCCACGCTCTCCCGGGCTGCGTCCGGGCACCGTCGTCCAGGGCTGGACATCGTGCAGGCCTTCGCCCGGGCCTGCGGTGCCACCCCGTCGGAGATGCGAAAGGCCGAGCGGCTGTGGCGCAAGACCCCAGCGAACTCGACAGCGGCACGTGGACAGGTCTCGACCGACTGGCGTGAGCCCGAGCTGCTGAGCGAGGCGCACCAGCTGGGTGAGCAGATGCGTACGGCACTGCTGCTGAGCGGCAGCCCGTCGCTGCGCGCGGTGGAGGAGCGGGCCAAAGGCATGGGCCTGAGCCTGTCCCGGAGCACGCTGGGGGACGCGCTGCAGCCGGGGGTGGTGCCTACCGAGCAGGTGTTCTGTGTGTTCATGCGGGTGATCTCACAGTTCGATGGTTCGCCGGCGGCGGGCTATCCGGACGCCGTGTGGGAGCGCCTGTGGATGAGTCTTCAGGCTGTGGGACGGATGCGGGGCCATGAACGGGGAGCCGGAGCTGTAGGGATGCGGCTGCGGGATGGCCAGGCGGGGACTTCGGCGCGCAGGATCGGGGGGTCGCGGCGTCGGTCGTCGGCTCCGCGGGCCTGGGTGCGGCCTGGGCCGGTGCGGGAGTTCAAGGACTTCGTGCACACGTTGTACCTGGAGGCGGGGTGGCCGTCGTTGGCGGACATCGCCGCGGCGGTCCGTCTGGACGACTCGCTGGATTCGGCGCCGACGCGGGACACGGTGAACAGGCTGTTGCACTCATCGGCGCTCGGGCTTCAGGTGGACGCGGTGGCGGTGGCGGTGGTGGTGGCCCGCATGGCTGGGGTCGAGCCGGTGACGGCCGGCGCGCAGGCCCGGGAGCTGTGGATCCGGGCAGCGGCGGAGCGGCCGTACGGGTGTGCGGTGGCCGAGGCGGACCCGTTGGCTCTCGGGGTTCGGGAAGCGGTGGCGCTCGCGGACGCCGAGGACGTGCTGCCGGTCCTGGTGCCCTATGTTCGGCGGGACCACGACGAGGCGCTCGACGACGTCGTGCGGCAGGCCGTCGAGGGTCACAGTGCGATGGTCGTTGCCCGTGGCCGCCGGGCGACCGGCAAGTCGCGTAGCTGCTGGGAGGCGCTGCAGCGGTTGCCCAGGACGTGGCGCCTGGGGTACCCGACGGACCCGTTGGACGGGGAGCATGTGGTCGAGGTGCTGGCGCAGGCCGGGCCGCGCACGGTGGTGTGGCTGGACCGGATCGACCGGTACCTGGATCCTGCGCAGTGCGCTGCCGCTGGGCGGGTTCACGCCGAGATCCTCGACGCTCTGCACGACCAGCGTCGTGCCCCGGTGCTGGTGGTCGGCACCATATCGGCGACGGCGGCGCTGCTGGACCGGGCACGGGGGTCGACCGGGGCGGTTGCCACGGCGGCGCGAACGCTGGTCGAGGACTGTGCCGTCAACGTGCCGGACCGGTTCACCGGCGATGATCTTGTCTCGCTGACCGCAGCTGTCGGGCGGGATCCCCGGTTGGCCCTGGCCGATGTCAACGCGACCCGGGGGGCCGTGGCCCAGTTCCTGTCTGCGCGCCGCAACGTCCATCCGTTGCTGAAGACCCGGAACCTTCACACGGCTGTCGAGAGGGGGGACACCCATACCCTGCACATGGCCGGCGCCCTCCTGCAGCAGTCAGGTCGTCTGGAGGAGGCGGCAACGTGGTATCAACGGGCTGCGGAAGCCGGCGACCCTCAAGCCCTTGAGCCGGCTGCCAGGCTGCTGAGCGAGAACGGTGAGCCATACGAGGCGATCTCATGGCTGAGGACCTTGGCTGAGGCCGGCGATGTCAACGCCGCTGTTGCGGCCGCACGGCGGCTGCTTCGCGAAGGCCGGGACGAAGAGGCGGTTGCGATCTATCAGAAGGCGGCGCTGGCTGACGGGAACGATCACGCGCTGCGGGAGGCGGTCTCGCTGATGCAGCGCAACGGCCGGACCGAGGAAACGGTCCGATGGCTGCGGACAGTGGCAGCTGAGGGAAGGCCGGCTGCCCTGCGGGAGGCCGCGCACCTGCTCTGGGAGGCGGGGGACAGGACGAGAGCCCTGCGCTTCTACGCGGATGCCGGGGAGGCGGGGGACCTGACGGGATGGCGCAACGCTGCGGAGCATCTTCAGGGGCTGGGCCGGGACGACGAGGCGATCGTGATGTACCGGGCGGCGGTGTACCACGGGGACCGTGCGAGCATGCTGCCGCTGGCGGATCTGCTGGCGTCGACAGGCCGGGAGAGCGAGGCGCTGTCGCTCTATCGCGAGGCTGCGGGGGCGACGCCCCCGGACCTGATGGCCTTGTGGCGGCTCGCGGTGCTCTACCGGACGACTGAACGGCCCGACGAATCCCTGGGGTGCTTCCGGGAGCTGTCCGCGCTGGGCGATTCGAAGGCGTCGATGCAGATCGGGCTGATCCTGCGGGACAAGTGCGACAGCGACCGGACGCTGGTGGACGAGGCGGTCGCGGCGTTCACCAAGGCCGCCGACGCGGGGGAGGGGCACGCCTACCGGGAGGCGGTCTGGCTGCTGTGCAATCATCGTGGTCTCCATGCCGCAGTGGCCTGGCTCCAGCACCGCGTGGATGCCAGGGACCGTCGGGCGGTTCGGGAGATGGGGGATCTCTTCCGGGAGGCCGGTATGCAGGAGAAGGCCCTGACCTGGTACTCGCGGGCCGCGGAAGCCGGCAGCCAGTACGCGGCCCAGCGGGCCCTGCATCTTGAGGCCCGCGCCATGAGAGGCGGGAGCGGAGGCGACGACGACGATCTTGGACCGGTAGGGCTCGGCAACTGAAGCCACTCAAGGACGTGATGACCCGGAAAGCTCGCTCGTCACGTCGACACGACCCGGTGCGGCATTCGATAGACGAAGCGCAGCCGCTGCTGGTGGTGCTGCGCTTCGTCCAGGACCAGGAGACCGATCAGCTGGGCGAGATCATGCCGTTCCGGTCCCACACCTCGTCTTCACCGCCCATCTGCCCGCCCCTCTGGTGGCGGCCGGCGCCCAGGCCGAGCAGGACGACTCTGGCCTGGCGCCGGTGATGTGGCTGCCTACGGCCGACGTGGTCGGCCTCCCTACTCACCGCGGGCGAGGTGGCGCCCGGCTGCGGAACGGAGTCGGCGACTCCTCCGTTTCACACGGTGACGCTCGACCAGGGCCGCGAAGTTCTGTGCTGTCCCTTGCTACCGTGAACGGGGACGGGGACGGGGACGGGCGATCGGGGGGTCATGACCGGCTTTCACGTCAAGCCAGCCGACATGCTGTTGGCTTCTGCGGGGTTCTCGGACCTGCAGAACTGGGCGGCGCAGATCTACAGCGGCCTCGTCGGATCCCTGGACGCCGCCGCAGGAATGGCCGGCGACGACGACACCGGCAAGAAGTTCGCCGCGAAGTACGACCCCGCCGCTCAGAAACTGGTGGACGCGATGGCCCAGGCCGTTGCCCACCTCGGGGGCACCGCGAACGGTCTCTACACCATGGCGATCAACTACCTGCAGAGCGACAGCGACGTCGCCGCCACGATGATGGCCCCGCAGAAGCTCCCAGCCTCCACCAACCCTCAGTGCGACCAGGAGCCCGTCAAGGCAAAGATCCAGTCCGCCGCGGGCCACACCGACAGCGGAGCCGTACACGACTTCCTCGCCAAATTCTGGCCGCAAGGCGATCCGGCCCGGCTGCGGCAGGCGGCCAAGGACTGGAAACACCTGGCGGAGCTGGCCAGCAAGCTCGGAACAGAAGGCGACATCCGGGTCCAGCGGGTCACCAACACCAGCGAGTCCAGCGCCGTCACCTCCTTCGTGCAGAACTGGGCGAAGATGCACGACGGCTGCGCGACGTCCGGGCCGCTGCTGAACAGCGTCACGAACGCGGCCTACAAGCTCGGCACGGCGTGCGAGGCCTACGCCAAGCAGATCGAGGACCTACGTGACACGCTCCAGAACCTGGCGATCGGTGCGGGCATCGTCGCGGGCGCCGGCCTGGTCCTCACCTTCGTGTCGTTCGGACTCTCGGACGTCGCGGCTGCCGGTGGGGAGGCCGCGATCGCCGCGGAGGCTGGCGCGGCTGCGGTCGCCATGACCGCCGCGGTCGAGGGCAGTGCCGAGCTCGCGGTCCTGGCGGAGGCCGCAGCGATCGTCGAAGCGGCCGAGGCGAGCCTGATTCCGGTCGGCACTGCCCTGACAGCTGCGGCGGCCGGGACCGCAGTCGTGCTGGCGGGCGCGAGCGATGCGGCTGCGGCGGGAAAGCCCCCGGTGACGAACAACGTCACCGATCACCTGCCGCCGCTCCCGCCTCTGCCGAACTCCGGATTCAAGGACTTGTCCCCGGCGGACCAGAAGAAGGTCGAGCAGTGGATGGCCGACGCCGAGGCAGCCACCGACCCGAAGCGCTCCAAGAAGGCGAACGACCCCGCGAACGCGAAAACCCCCGAGGACGCCGCCCGCCGCGCCTACCAGATCAAGGTGGCCGGCAGCCGCGAGTACAACATGTACACCACGCTCGACAATCCGAAGATCCCCGGGAGCGAGGCCACTCTCGACGCGGACGGCATCCGTCCCAAGGACGGCGCCGCCGTCGAGAGCAAGTACGTCGGGCAGAAGGCCAACTGCAAGTCGCCCTTCCGCCTCGACAACGTCGACAACGTCTTCCCCATCGTCTACGAGAACGCCCTCGCCGATCAGACGTGGGAGAACGCCCGGTACGCCAACGCCTTCAAGGATCCGCGGAACAAGCCGATCAACCACCTTGAAATCATCACCAACGACGAGAAGGCCGCCGCGTACTTCGACGCGATCATGGCGGCCGAGAAGGTCCCGGGCCGCACCCGGATCGAGAAGTAACCCCGCACTCCAGCCAGACGGCAGGGCCCACCTTGCCGCAACCCGAGAGGAACCCGTGAGCGGCAAGTACCTCATCATGCCGGACCAGGAACACGGCGGCTCCTGGGACTTCACCCCCGAACAGCTCGACCAAGCTCTGCACAGCAACTGGCCCCACGCCCGCCTCGTCGGCCCCATCCCCCGCTTCAACGTCTACACGATCTCCGTCCCTTACCGGGACGAGCTCCGCGAGTTCAGTTACTTCGACGACCGCAAGTTCTTCTCCTTCCCCGACCAGGACCCCATCGACTTCCCCTTCCGCGTTGTCTTCACCCTGCTGACCGCCGTTGCCCCCAAGCAGCAGATCATGTGGACGAACGACTTCGGCGGCGACATCCACCACGCAGATCTCTCAACCGGGATCCATCAGCTCCTGAGGCCCTTCCAGTAGTCGGCGGCAGGGGGCAACTCACGGACACAACCGCCGGAAATGTCGCCTGCACGCCACGCCCCCAGCCCCTGCAAAGCTCGTGCGGGAGGCCGGCGAGGCGGGCTTCGACGACCTGCTCCAGGGCGTGGGTGTAGTCGTCGTGCTTGGCTTCGATGCGGAAGTCCTCGGTGATGGCGTCCATGGGGGTCCGGGCGAGCTGGACCTCTGCGGGGCGCAGCTGGACGCCTTCGGGGGCGATGCCGGCGGGCGGGCGGATTTCGTCCTGCCACAGCAGGGTCTGGAGCGCTGCAGCTGGTGGAAGCGCACGTCGTGGGACTGCGTCGCGGTGTACAGCGCGACCGGCACGGTGACCAGGCCGAACGTGAGCACTCCGGTCCACACGGGTCGGGCCATCACGAGGCCTCCCACGCTCATCCAGGCCTGGTCCGCCGTGGCGGGTGCCGCGCGCAAGTCCGGACGGGTCACGGCCAGCGTCACCGGACCGAGGCCGGTCCCCACGCCGGACTGGGCCTGGTGGGCGCCGCCGCCCTGCCGGGCCACTCGGAGCCACGCGGCGACGCCCTACCCAGGCGACTGCACAACAGCCCGCCCGGCCAAACCCCGCACCGCCCCTCGGGGGCCGGCGATGGTGGCGGTGCCGACTGGGATGCTGAGACGACGAGGCGCTGATTCGGGGACGGTCCAGGAAACCGACCATGACGACCCCGACCCCGGTCCCCAGCCGGGTCACGTGTACGGCGGGCTCGTCGGCGGGCTGCTCCTGGACGTCACCGGCTGAAGTGCCGGCGACCCCGCCGGCGGCGCCGCGCTCGCGCCCGAGATCGGCCGCTATGCGGCCCGACGCACCCCGCAGCGGACCTGTCGCACTGGGACTGGTCCGACGACACCGCCTGAATCCGCAGAACCGCCTCGGATCACCCGGGCGGTCCGGCTACGCGGCCTCGGCCGAGGGAGCCTGGCCGTCGACGTGCTGAAGCAGACTGCGGGCCTCGACACGCTCCTTGCCGGACAGCTCCGCCCAGAACCCGTCCGCCCACACCGCGTGCGCGGCCTGCCGTTCGGCCTCCTCCAAACGCGCCGACTCGGCCAGCTGCTCCTCGGCCAAACCCGCCCGGGCCGCCTCCAGGTCACCATTCCACGGCCCGAGCGCCGCCAGGAACGCGCGCCGCTCGGCCTGCACAGCCACCAGCGCCCGCTGCGCCTCGACCAGATGATCCGGGTACTCGTACGTCTTCTGCTTGCCCACCGCGCAATCGTACGGATGACCCAACCGCCGCCCGGCTGCGCCCCGCCGCCGGGCTTTGCGTCCGGCCGGGCCGGGAAGTCGTGCGAGGTGTGTGGTTGTGCGCCCCGCCCGGGCTGGCCCGGGCGGGGCGGATGCGCCGGGCCCTGGTGGAGTCGTCCTCCATAGGCCTGGGGCGTGTCGGGACTGGTGCAGTGAACTTATTGCCGAGTCGCGCACCGGTTCCGGGTTTCCCTTCGGACAGCCGCTGCCCGCCGTCCCGGCGGGCCGGGAGGAGCGCAGTGATCGTCCGGTGTCCCCGCACTGAAAGGCGCGGTGACATGTGTTCAGACGGGTCAGGCGTTAAGCAGCGTTAAGCCGCGGAGCCCGCAAGCACCTCGTGGCGTTGTTCACACGGATCCGCCACGGTGTGTCGCTGCGCGATCACGCGAATGGACGCGATGATGTCGAGCTGACCCCCGTGGCGCTCAGTGTTTCTGCCGAGTCGCGGACGCCCGACGGGTCACGCAGTACCCCTTCCCTTCGTACAGCAGACAGGAACTGACCATGGGTCACACTCCTTCCTCTCGCCCCCGTCCCGGTGCACGGCCCGCCCGTGACCCGCGCGGTTCCCGCGGCCCCGGCCGCCCCGCCCGCTGCGCCCACCGCAAGCCCGCTGCGCTGCCCGCGTCCCGGTCCCCTCAGCCGCGGCGCCCCGAGACCCGTCGCCGCCCGGCCGACCGCCGTCTGCCGATCGCGCTGCGCCCGGCCGGCCGCCCGGCCACGGCGATGCACCGCCAGAAGGTGACCGGACGCCGGGCGATCGTCCGCCGTGTCCCGGCGGGCCTGCAGTACCACGGCGCACCGGTCCAGCCCGGCGCGGCCGGTGGAGGCCGGTACCCGTCGGTGTGGCCGTTCGTGGGCGCCGGCGGGGCGGTCGTGGTGATCGTGATCTTCTGCGCCCTGGTCGCCGGCTGGAGCGCCGAGGGCACCATCGGTGTGCTGGGCGGCGCGGCCGCCGTGATGCTGCCGTTCGCGGAGCGCCGCGATGTCTGACACCGGCACCGATGCCGGTGCCGTCGGCGGGGCCGGGGTCAACCCCGGCCCCGCCGGGGGCCCCCGCACCCACGAGCTCACACAGCTCCTTAAAAAGGTCTGGGTGAAGGCCGTATCCGACGTGACCCGCATGGGCATCAGCACCGCGGACGCCGAGGACATCGTCCAGGAAGCCTTCATCGCGGTCGTCAAGCGCTGGGACGACATCCAGCCGGAAAACCGCGTGGCGTACTTCATGAAGGCGGCGCGCAACAGGGCGACGGAGTACTTCCGCAGGACGCGCCCGGTTCCGGTCGCCGACCTGCCGGACCAGCCCGGGACGGACGACCCGAGCGAGGCCGTCGCCGCGTACGACGTCGTGCGACGCGTGCTCGACGACGTCGCCGAGCACGCCCCCAGGACAGCGCAGGTGGTGTGGCTGACCTACATCGAGGAGCGGTCGACGGAGGAGATCGCTGAAGAGATGGGCGTCCATCCCACGACGGTGAGAGCCCACCTGGCCCATGCCCAAGAGGTACTGACGGCGTCCGCGCGCAGGCTCGGGCTCTTCGGGGCTCCCGAGCCCGCGTCCCGGCCGGTCCTGCGCCTCGCCACGGCGCCGGCCGGGGACCTGCCGGCCGGGCTTCCGCAGGGCGGAGCCGAGCGGATCGCCGCGCTGGAGGCCGAGGTGCGCCGGCTGCGCGAGGAACTGATCCGCGCGCAGGGCGCTGGGCCCAGCCCGAGTACCGGATGGGCGGGCGGCGGCATGCCGCCCGGCCGCTCCCGGACCGCGCCCGGTGACGGTCCCGAACCCGAGGATTCCGGGGCGGCGGCGGCGATCCGCCGCCACGAGGAGATGCAGCGCGAGTTCCTCGAACGCGAGATCGCCAAGCTCCCTCCCCAGCAGCAGCGCGCCATCCGCCTCGCACAGGTGGGCAGCACGCCCGTCCAGATCGCGGAGATCATGGGCATCACGCCCGGCTGCGCGAGAACGACGCTGTGCCACGCCCGCAAGCGCCTGATGAGCACGCTCAACCTGACCAAGGACCGCCTCGCCGTGATCATGAAGCGGCCCTCGCTGAAGAGCGTCGGCGACCAGGACGTCCCCTGGCGCTCCGGCACCGCCGCGTAGGGGATCCCGACGTGGGGGGGCCCCCCCCCCGGCGGGGGGCGCCCCCCCGCCCCCGCCCCCCCCCCCCCCCCCCCCCCCCCCCCCCCCCGCCCCGCGCGCGCCCCCCCCCCCCCCCCCCCCCCCCGC
>NZ_JBIWNL010000058.1:0-5828 GCF_044767225.1 Kitasatospora sp. NPDC101447 | reverse complement strand
GGTCCGGGTCTGTCCTTCCCCGGCGGCCGTGGTCGGCTCCCGCGCCCGGGCGCTGCCGGGGGCGCTCCGGCGCGGTCCGGCCCGGCCCCCCCCCCCCGCCGGGGGCCCCCCCCCACCGCGGCAGCCTCACGCCGAACCGAAGCCACCGACCCCCGCGAGCGATCCGGCTACGCGGCCTCGGCCGAGGGAGCCTGGCCGTCGACGTGCTGAAGGAGACTGCGGGCCTCGACACGGTCCCTGCCGGACACGGCCAACGGCACGGACCAGGCGGTGCGGATCATCCAGCCGGCCACGACTGCCCCCGAGCCCGCCGGACCGACGCTGGAACCGGCCGAAGCCGGCGGGGAAGAGGCCGGCACGGCTGGCTGACACCGTCTCGGCCCAGTCCGGGCTGCGCCGGGGCCGGTGTTCGCGCACCGTGGAGGGGCCGGTCCGCGTCCGGGCCCCCGAGCGGATGTGCGGACCGGCCCCGGCGGTGCGTCAGTGCCAGGTCACCTCGATGTGCTGGGCGAGGAAGTTCACTGCGGTGATGAGCAGCGAGGAGCCGGCAGAGGCCAGGACCGCGCCGCTCATACGGGCGGGGTCGCGCCAGGCCGGACGACGCTGTGCCTCGGTCTCGCGGTGAGCCTCGCTTGCGACCTGCACGGCCGGGGCACCGGATGGTGTGGTGCGCGTGGTGCGTCGTCGTGCCGGTGTGCGCTCGTTCATGACGGTTCCCCTGGGGTCGTCGACTGGTGGGTGCGGACGCTGCGGCCGGGTTCGGCGGGGTCCGCTGAGCCGGACGGTAGGGCGCTGAGAGCGCCGATCAAGGGGGTTCAGGCGGGAGGTTTCGGAGACCCCGACTCGGTGCAACCGGCGCACGGTACGCGGCTGGAGGGGCGGGTCAACTCCTGCTCCGGCTTGGGAAGACGAGCGACTGCGCCGCCGGACCCGTGTGTGGTCGGGCGGGCTGATCAGGCATGCCTCTGCACCGGTCGGAGTCGTGGACGCGGCAGAAGTGGCACCGTGTGGGCTGCCCGGCACTGCCCGGCGTTCGAAGGCCGCGTCGAGGGACGGATGGGGACGGAAAGTCTCGGTCAGTGGGGCCGGGAGTGCTGGTGGCACGGCGGGTCCTTCCGGACTCTGGCCGACGGGCTGTTGTCGGCGGATGAGGACACGGTGCCCAATGGCGGGGCCCGGCGGATTTCGGATCCGGATTCCTGTGGATAACTCGGCTCGTAGCTTGAATCACTCACCTGCGTGGTGGAGTCGGCCCCCTTTGTCCGATGGCCCTAGGAAACGGTCCCGGGACGGGAGAACCGAAGGCCACCCTCGGCACGGTGATCGCTGTGCTGCGCGACTCGCCGCGGAAGTTTGCGTTGGCCATCGAGCAGAACGGCGGCGGCGACCCGGCGCCGGTACTCGGGATGCTCCAGCTGCTGTGGCAGGGGCAGACCAGCCGCCACGGGGGCCAGGCTCCGACCCGCCCGGAGACGCAGGTGGCCGCCGAGATGGCTGTCCACCTGGCGGCGACGCTCGTGCAGTGGTTCACCGCTGGGGCGGTCTCCCGCCGTCCGTGACGCTCGTTCAGGTGGCCGCCCGCGCAGGCCGGTGACCGGTGGCCGCGCGCGGGGGTTCTCCGGGTGACCTTCCTCGTCGAGTCTCCTGGAGGACTCCGGTGCGTCTTCGTCCCGTGCTCGCGGCCGCTCTGGCCGCCGCCGCCGTCTTGTTGCCCGCCGTGCCGGCCCACGCAGCCGTCCACGCCCCACCCGGCGCTGCGGCGCATCACCGGGTGGGGGAGACGGTGTCCGCTCCGCTGTCGGAGGCGATCGCTTCGCTGCCGGTGGCGGAGGAGAGCCGGGAGGGCTACGAGCGCACGAAGTTCCGGCACTGGATCGACGCGGACAGGAACGGCTGCAACACGAGGGCCGAGGTGCTGATCGCGGAGGCCGTCCAGGCGCCGGCGATCGGCGCGAAGTGCGCGCTGGAGGGCGGGGTGTGGGTGTCGCCCTACGACGACCTGGTGTTCACCGACGCCCGCCTTCTGGATGTTGATCATGTAGTGCCGTTGGCGGAGGCGTGGGACAGCGGGGCCTCGGCCTGGACCGCCGGTGAGCGGGAGGCCTACGCGAACGACCTCGGCGACGGCCGGTCCCTGGTGGCGGTCTCGGCGCGCAGCAACCGGGCGAAGGCGGACAAGGACATCTCGGAGTGGCTGCCGCCGCTGGAGGCTTACCGCTGCACGTATCTGACGGATTGGACGGCGGTGAAGACGCGCTGGGGTCTTGCCGTGGATGGCCGGGAGCGGGAGGCGATGGAGCACCTGGTGGCCGGGTGCCCGGACGAGACGCTGACGGTGACCCTGGCCCGCTGACCGACGCACGCCAGGGTGCGGGGCCGCAGTCCGCGGCCCAACAGCCCGGGGAGCGGTTTCTCGACCGGCGACCGTGACCTGTTTGCGCATGGGCTTGACGCGTGAGGGGCCGGAAGGGGCGGTGGTGGGTGGGCGGTCCTGGGTGTGGGGGCGAGGCGCGGTCGCCTACATGATCTTGAGTGCTTCGTCCCATACCCAGCCTCCGTCTGCCCAGGTCCACAGCCAGTGGCGCAGTGACGGGGTGGCGTAGCGCAGGCCGTCGTGGGGGTTCTCGCCCCAGTGGGGTTCCCAGCCGTCGGCGTCCCAGAGCAGGACGGGGTTGTCGATCGCTGTCAGCGAGACGAGCCACTGCATGCTGCAGCCGCCACCGGTCAGGAAGAGCCATGACGCGGGCGGCCCCCAGCCGGGGTAGCGGGTGGGCGGGGAGGTGGCCAGGGGCCAGTCCGACTGGTGCCAGTGCGGGACGCGGCGCGGGGTCAGGGAGGCAAGGCCGTTCTCGGGGCCGAACCCGCCGTCGCCGATCTCGGTGTAGATACGGCGGAGCAGGAGCGGCAGCTCGTACCCGAGCTGCCGTTCCACCTGTTCGATCTCGGTCTTCGTGATCGGGGGGAACGGTCGGTCCGGAGGACAGCCGTCGGCGGCGGCCGCACCTGTTGTACTCCAGGCGAGAGCATGCAGCCTTTCCACAAGCGCGTCGTCGTCTGCGGCGGTACGTCGGGAGGCATCGGTCACGGGGCGGAACTGTAGCCGGACAGACCTCGGGACGTTCCTGCAGCCAGGGGCCGGGTGGGTTCGCCGGGAATGGCGCTGACCGCCCCGGGCCCGGTGTCGGTGGCGTGTTCTAGGGTGCGGTGGGTGACGACGACTTCCGGTGCGCATGCCGGGCTTCCGGTGCCTTTGCCCGATGTTCTGCCGGATCCGTGGGTGGTGGTGCGGGGGACCGCCTGGCCGTCGCTGGACACGGCGTTCGGGAGCGGTAGGAGGCTGCCGCGTGCACTGGTCCGCCTGCTGGACCCGGACCTGACTGCGGGAGAGGCCCGGCAGGCTCTCAACGCTCTGGACGAGCCGGTGCGGCACCAGAACACGATCTACGAGGCGACCGCGCCGGTCACGCTGTGTGTGGCCGCGGTCCTGGGCCGCCGCGCAGGGCAGCACCGCGGGACGGCGGACCGCGTGTGCACGCTGCTGTTGGCTTGGCTTGCCGGTGTCGCGTATGACAGCGACGACAAGTGTGTGGCGGTCCGTCAGCGGTACTTCGGAGAGGACTTTCTGGAGGGCTATCCGGCGTTGGTGGCGGTGCGGGCTTTGAGGCCGGTGTTGTTCCAGGCGGTCGAGCCGTTCCTCGACGACCCCGACGCTGCCGTCGCCGAGGAGGCGCTGTGCGCGGGCCTGGCTCTTGCTGAACACCCCGCTCTGGCCGGGCACCGTGACGGCCCCGCCGAACGTGCCCGCCGCCTCCTGCGTGTCTGCGACACCCGGTGGCGCCGCCGGCAGGCCCTCGACGCCCTGACCGCGTGGGGCCACGACACCGAGGGACTTGCCCGGCGCGGCGACGACGACCGCAGCCCGTACGTCGACGGTGCAGGGTGGCCCGTCGCGGATGGGCATCCCGACGGCCCGCCGTTGTAATAGGACTCTGCCTGTTCCGCGCCCAGGAGGACGAAGCTCACGGCGATTCAGCACGGGAATGCTGACGGAACGACAACTTGGTTGAGCGGTGTGCTGTGGCCGTGATCGACTCGTCTGCCCGGTCGGAGCCGACTGGGCAGGAGAGGAGGGCGGAGTAATCATGCAGATCGAGCATGCGATGCCGTCACAGCCGCTGCGTCCCTTTGTCGAGCGGTACTGGTGGTGCACCGCGGAGGTCGGCCGGCTGCCGCGGCTGCTACCGGGTACCGGTGCCGAGCTCTGGATCCGCCGCGCCGCTGGGGGTGAACTACAGCGCCTGGACGGCTCGCTGTCGTTGCCTCTGCCATCGGCACACCTGGTGTGTCTGCGGCGGTCCTCCTGGAACCTGGTCGCGCGGGAGCCCGTGGGCTTGGTGGCGGTCAGGTTCCGGGCCGGAGCCCTGCGGCATTTCATGGCTCCAGGGGTTGGCGAGATTGTGGACTCTGTTCTGAGCACCGAGGATCTGTGGGGTGCTGCGGGGCGCCGCTTGGTGGAGCGGGTGTCGGTGTCGAGCGATGCCTCGAACCTGGCTGGATTGCTCGACCGGTTTCTGCTGGCCCGGCTGGCTGCACACCATCGGGCGGCGACGGCGGTCGACGCGGCTGTGGCGATGGTCTACCGCTCTCCCGCGCAGCTGCGGATGGCCTCGTTGGCCCAGCGGTTGTCGGTCAGTCCGCGCTGGCTGCAACGGGCGTTCCCAGCAGCGGTGGGTGCGGGGCCGAAGGAGTTCCAGCGCCTGGCTCGGTTCCAGCAGGTCACGAAGGCACTGATGCGATCGGATCAGCAGAGGTACCTGCCCGCCGCGTTGGCGGCGGGCTACTACGACCAAAACCACTTCATCCGTGAGTTCCGGCAGTTCACGGCGGCGCGCCCGTCGGAACTGCTGGGACGCGGTCTGACGCATTTCTACTATGACTCGCTGCTTGCGCTGGGCCAGGCTGGAGTCTCCAACGCCGAACGCGAGGTCGAGAGGTAGTCAGATGACCGTGATCCTGCAAGCCAGGCCTGATCGGGAAGAGGAGCTGGAGGGCCTGCTGTGCGACAGGGCGGAACGGACCTGCCGGCAACCAGGCGCACTCGCCTACTCGGTGGGTCGCCAAGATGGCGGACGGTTCCTGATGGCCGAGTGGTACGCCGACCGGGCCGCCCACGAGGCGCACTTCGCTGCTCCGTACGTCACCGAGCTTCTGGCTCGCTTCCCCGAACTGCTGCTCAGCGAGGTCCAGGTGGAGATCGCCGACACGGTAGGCGGCTTCGTCCGATGACCGCCGGCCCCCGGAACGCCGAGTTCCGGACGGTAGGTACCCGTGGACTCGTGGGAGCGGGCGCCACCACTCGCCGCGGTCGGTGCCAGGCCGATGGGCGTGGCGCTGGTGACCACACCAGCCCGCCATCACAAGGGGTTCGTCCGGGCAAGCAGGGACGCACGCGGGCCAGGTAGCGTCTCGCGTCCGGCAGCAGTTGGGGGGTGCTCGGCGCTTTACGCGCCGAACACCGGCACCTCATGGCCGAGAAAAGCAAGGGAAGTCTGGGATAGCGAGATGGGCACGTCTCATCCACCGCGACGTGACGTCCTACTAAGCCAGCCCGGTCTCAGATTTCGCGCATGCCGCGACCGGGCCAGTCTGCTCAGAAGCCGTCAAGTGCGGCAATGTGGGGCGTGGGCTCTTTTGGAGCTCGTTGTTTTTGGAGTTCATGGATCGGCCCTGGATTTCTCCAATTATGCGGGTCGATTGATGATGTAATGTGGGCTTCCCTCATCGCAATGGGCAATCCTTGGGTCGGTTTAACCAGGCGCTCTTGTCCT
>NZ_JBIWNL010000057.1:0-45111 GCF_044767225.1 Kitasatospora sp. NPDC101447 | reverse complement strand
CCGCCTTCCAGCGGACCCTCCGGGCTTCGTTCTTTCGTGTTTCCAGCTTATCAGACGTTTTCCGCTCCGTTTTCCGGAGTTTCATTCATCCGATTCCCGCTGGCGGGATTTCCTGCAAACTTCGCTCCGAAGCTTATCAAAGCATTCGGTGTGCTCAGTCCGTGGGATTTGCTTCGTCGGAGGGCGCGCATTTCGTGAAACGCGCTCGCCTCGATTCGGCGGTGTCGTAGACACTAACGCCCGGGCCCGACCGTTGTCCAGTCAGTCCCAACCGTTCAAACCTACTAGCCCACCCTCACCACGTCAATGGTTTGGCCGGGATGAGGGAAGAGTAGCAGCTCAGAGGGGTGTCGATCACGCGGCTCACGCCGCGACAGGCTGCAGGTCGGCCCGGTCGGCCGCGTCCACATCGCCGAACTCGCCGTCCTCGGCGGCCTTTCGCCCCAGCACCAGCGCATAGAGGAGGAAGCCCACCTCCGCCAGGACACCGATGGCGATTCGTGCCCAGGTGGGCAGGCCGGACGGGGTCACGAAGGCTTCGAGGACGCCGGAGACCGCCAGCACGGTGGCCAGCCCCATCGACATCCCGATGATCGAGCGGCCCTGTTCGGCGAGGGCCACGGCGCGCGTGCGCGGACCGGGGTCGATGACGGTCCAGCCCAGGCGCAGGCCCAGGCCGCCGGCCACGAACACCGCGGTCAGTTCCAGCAGGCCGTGCGGGATGAGCAGACCGAGGAATACGTCGAGGCGCCCGGCGGAGGCCATCAGCCCGACGCCGATGCCGAGGTTCACCACGTTGGTCCACATCACGTAGACCACCGGAATGCCCAGCGCGATCCCGTAGAGCAGGCACTGCACGGCGATCCAGGCATTGTTCGTCCAGACCTGCGCAGCGAAGGAGCTGGCCGGCCGGTCCGAGTAGTAGGCCTCGTACTGTCCGCCGGGGCGGGTCAGCTCCCGCAGGCGGTCGGGGGCGACGAGGCTGTTGCGGACCTCCGGGTGGGTGGCCATCCACCAGGCGAGCAGTACGGTGCCGAGCAGCGAGAGGACCGCGACCGGCACCCACCAGCGGCGCGCGCGGTAGAGGGCGGCCGGGAAGCTCACCGTGTAGTAGCGGGCGACGTCCTGCCAGCCGTTGGTGCGGGAGCCGGTCACCGCGCTGCGGGCGCGCGAGACCAGGCCGGTCAGGCGGCTCAGCACGGCCGGGTCGGGCGCGGCGGCCTGGACCTTGGCGAGGTGGCCGGTGGTGCGCTGGTAGAGGGTGACCAGTTCGTCCGCCTCCTCGCCGTTGAGCCGGCGCCGGCGGGCGAGGGCGTCCAGCCGTGCCCACTCCCCCTGGTGGGTGGCGACGAAGACGTCCAGGTCCATTCGGCGGCTCCATGATCGGCGGTGGGCGCGGACGTGCGTGCGCGGGCGGGTACGGACGGACACGTGCGGCCCAGCATGCCAGCAGCGCCCCGGGCGACCGCCCCCGGGGATCTCACTTCCCGCGCGCCCGCCGGGCCCCGTATGTTGGCGACTGCGGATCAGACTGCGGAGAGCGGGGCGTTGGGGGGCCGGTCCGGGCCGATTCCCTCCACAGCGCTGCCGCCCCCGGCGGTCCCGGGTCCCCAAGGGCGAGCCGCAGGGGCTCCAAGAGCGTGAACGGACAGGTGTCTTGAGCGACCTGGTGACGGGTGAGGCGGTCGTCCTCGGCCTGCAGACGGCGAAGCTGCCGAGTCGGGCACTGGCGATCGTGCTCGACCTGCTCGTGGAGTTCGCCGCCCTGCTGGTGGTCACGCTGCTGCTGAGCGTCGCGCTGGTCGGCCTCGACGGCGCCGCCCTGGCGGCGACCGTGATCGGCATGATGGTGTTCTTCCTGGTCGCCGTCCCGGTGATGGTCGAGACCTTCAGCCACGGGCGCTCGCTGGGCAAGGCCGCGCTCGGCCTGCGGGTGGTGCGCACCGACGGTGGCCCGGTGCGGTTCCGGCACTCGCTGGTGCGCGGGCTGGTCGGGTTCTTCGAGCTGATCGCGCTGTCCGGCTCCCCGGCCGTGATCACCTCGGCGGTGAACTCGGAGGGCAGGCGGCTCGGCGACATCTTCGCCGGGACGGTGGTCGTCCGGGAACGCACCCCGGGCGCGGGCGGCTCCGCCACCCCGCTGCCGCCGGTGCACCCGCACCTGCTCCAGACGATGGGCCCCGAGCTGGTCGCGATGGACTTCTCGGCCGTTCCGGAGCCGCTCTGGCTCGCTGTGCGCCAACTGCTCGGCCGGATCGGCCAGTTGGACCCTGCGGTGATGAACCGGATGACCGCCCGGCTGGCCGAGGACCTGTCCGCCCGGATCGGCCACCCCGTTCCCCCGGGGCTGCACCCGGCGGCGTACCTCGGCGCGGTGCTCACCGAGCGCCAGCGGCGGGAGTGGACGCGCGCCCAGCAGCAGCTGTGGGCGGCCGGGCCGGTGCCCCCGCAGGTCCCGGCGCCCCGCCCGGCTTCCGGACCGGTGCCCGGCACCGCCGACGGACGGCCGCTCCGGGTCCTCGGCGTTCCGACCGCCCCCGCACCGACCTCCCCGGTACCCACGGCACCGGTACCCATGGCACCGGCGCCCGTGCCGGCCGCCCCCACCCCGGTCGCGCCGGCCGTCCCGTCCTTCGACAAGCCCGCCGCGGGCACCGGCTTCGCCCCGCCCTCCTGAGCCACGGGCCGGCCCCAGCCGCGGCCCGGCCCGGCCCGGCCACCGGCGGTCCCGCGGCCCGCTACTCCTCGTCCTCCCCCACCCGCCAGGCGTTCGGCGGCGACTCCAGCTCCTCCAGCTCGATCCCGCCCGCCGCCAGCACCACGTCCCCCGCCAGGTGGACGACCTGCTGCTCCCCCGTCTCCAGGTCCGCGACCTGGTACCGCTCGACGAGCAGCGGCCCCGAGTCCGTCTCGTGGGTGTCGACGCCCTCCAGCAACCACCCCTGGTCGAGCGTGCGCGGCGCCAGGACCGGTTCGGTGAACGCCACCAGCCGTACCCGTGCGCTCGCCCCCTCCCGCAGCCGCAGCAGCCGGGCGGTGGCGACCAGGAAGCCGGGCGAACGGCCGGTGAAGGCGTGCGCCCGGTCGTGCCCCTCCGCCGCGTGCTCGCCGCCCGGGTCCGCCGGGTCGGTCCGCACCCAGGCCACCCCGTCCACAGCGCCGCCACGCACCTGCCAGCCCCCGGCCCGCAGCTCCATCCGCAGCGGCCGGGCCCGCGAGTCCAGCGTGAGGTCGACGCCGCCGATCACCCGGCCGTCCGGCGCGTAGGTCTTGGACACGTACCGCCACCCGGCCGCCCCGGGAGCGCAGCTGAAACGCTCCTCGCCGAGCAGGACGTGGTCGTGGGTGTCGTGGAGCGAGTACCGGCCATTGGGCATGCCCGAAAGACTACGTGCGCGTTTCCGGGTCCGACTCACGTGCAACGTTCCGCGGTGCCCCGCGCATTAGGGGGGTGGACGGCACCGGATCGGTGCCGCCGCCACTACGAGAGGGGGTGCAGATGGCGAAGCAGACGCGCGACGCGGAGTTCACGGAGTACGTGGCCTCCAGGAGCGGCTGGCTGCGGAAGGTCGCCTATCTGCTGTGCGGGGACTGGCACCGGGCCGACGACCTGGTCCAGGAGACGATCACCAAGCTGTACGTGAACTGGGCGCGGGCCGCACGGATGGAGAACCGGGACGGCTACGCCCGCCGGGTCCTGGTGAACACGTTCCTGGCCGAGCAGCGCTCCCCGTGGTGGCGCCGCACCGTCCGCTCGGAGGCCGACCCGGACGCGGTGGCCGGCGGCGTCGACCTGGACGCCTCCCTCGACCTGCGCCGGGCGCTCGCCGCGCTCCCGCCCCGCCAGCGGGCCACGGTGGTGCTCCGCTACTACTGCGACCTGTCGATCGAGCAGGCCGCCGAGGCCCTGGGCTGCTCCTCCGGGAACGTCAAGAGCCAGAGCTCCCGTGCGCTGGACACCCTCCGCAGCAGGCTCACCGCCCGTCCCGCCGTCGCCGAGAGGATGTCATGACCACCACGGATCCCCACGACCTGGCCAACCGTCTGGCGGCGCTGGCCGACGAACCGGCTCCGCCTCCGGGTTTCGACGCCGGCCGCTCCCTGGCCGAGGGCGCGACGCGGCTTCGCCGGCGCAGGCTGGCCGTGCTCGGCAGCGTCGCGGGCGCGACGGCCGCGGTGGTGGCCGGCGCCGCCCTCCTGCTTCCGGGCTCCGGCACCGCCGCACCCGTGCTGCCCGCCGGACCCGCGGTGGCCACCACCGCGCCCCCGACGCTCGTGCCGTCACCGACCGCCGCACCGACCCGGGCCGGGGCCGACCCCCTGACCCCTGAGCTCCGGTTCGGTTGGCTGCCGGAGTGGGCCGACGGTGACAACGGTGTCGGGTACCAATCCGCCTTCCACGGGTTCGATTTGGAGGCGAACGGCCGGGGCGGGAACGCCCCGCGGCTGCAGCTCAGGCTGTACCCGGCCGGGGCGCGGCCCTCGATGACCGGGACGCCCGGAAGCACGGTCCGGGCGGAGGAGGCCGAGCCGGTCGACGGCCGGAGCGCCTACTGGGTGGTCTCCGACGCGCCGCCGTACGACCACCAGCCCACCCTGCGGTGGCTGACGCCCTCGGGCCGCTGGGCGGAGCTCGCGGGCACCGACGGCCGGCCCGCCGACATCGCCCGGGAGGTCCTGCACAAGGTGGCCGCCGGGGTCCGGTACGGCACGTGGGACGTCCCGCTGCCGGTGCGGATCACCGGACTGCCCGCGGCGTTCGAGGTCACCAACGTCCAGCTGGCGCGTCCGGACGCGAACGCCAAGGTCCCCTGGAGCATGTGGCTGATGCTGGAGGCGGAGGGCAAAACCGTCTGGTTGTCCGTGAAGCCGTCCGTCGCCGGGTCAACGGCGTCGCCGACCGGGAAGGACGGGTCGCCGATCACCGGCCCGTGCTCCGCGGACAACGGGGTGCAGGTGTGCGTCGGAGCCGGGGCCGAGCTGCCGCCCTCGCTGGCGCAGCTCGGCGGGCTGCCGTGGCTACTCGCCCACACCAAAGCCCTCGGCCCGGACCCGAGCACCTGGACCTCCGACGTGATCGTCCGCTGAACGAGCCGGAACGCCGGTGGCCGGCACCCCCGGGCGGGGGTGCCGGCCACCGGCGTCAGAGCATCAGCGCGTCAGCGACACCGCATCAGTAGCGGTACTGCTCCGGCTTGTACGGGCCCTCGACCGGAACGCCGATGTAGTCGGCCTGGTCCTTGGTCAGGGTGGTCAGCTTCACGCCCAGCGCGTCGAGGTGCAGGCGCGCGACCTTCTCGTCCAGGTGCTTCGGCAGCACGTAGACGCCGATCGGGTACTGCTCGGTCTTCGTGAACAGCTCGATCTGGGCGATCGTCTGGTTGGCGAAGGAGTTGGACATCACGAAGGACGGGTGGCCGGTCGCGTTGCCCAGGTTCAGCAGGCGGCCCTCGGACAGCATGATGATGGTGTGGCCGTCGGCGAAGCGCCACTCGTGGACCTGCGGCTTGACCTCGGTCTTCACGATGCCGGGCAGCTTCGCCAGGCCGGCGATGTCGATCTCGTTGTCGAAGTGGCCGATGTTGCCGACGATCGCCTGGTGCTTCATCTTCTCCATGTGCGAGGCAAGGATGATGTCCTTGTTGCCCGTGGTGGTGATGAAGATGTCCGCGATCGAGACGACGTCCTCCAGGGTGGTGACCTGGTAGCCGTCCATCGCCGCCTGCAGCGCGCAGATCGGGTCGATCTCGGTGATGATCACGCGGGCGCCCTGGCCACGCAGCGACTCGGCGCAGCCCTTGCCCACGTCGCCGTAGCCGGCGACGACGGCGACCTTGCCGCCGATCAGCACGTCGGTGGCGCGGTTGATGCCGTCGATCAGCGAGTGGCGGCAGCCGTACTTGTTGTCGAACTTCGACTTGGTGACGGCGTCGTTGACGTTGATCGCCGGGAACAGCAGCTGGCCGTCACGGTGCATCTCGTACAGGCGGTGGACACCGGTGGTGGTCTCCTCGGTCACGCCCTTGATGGTGGCGGCGACCTCGGTCCACTTGTTCGGGGTGTCCTTGAGGGTGCGGTTCAGCAGCTCCAGGATGATCCGGAACTCGTCGTTGTCCGCGGTGGACGGGTCCGGCGCGGCACCGGCCTTCTCGAACTCGACGCCCTTGTGGATCAGCAGGGTGGCGTCGCCGCCGTCGTCCAGGATCATGTTCGGGGTCTTGCCGTCGGGCCAGGTCAGCGCCTGCTCGGTGCACCACCAGTACTCGTCCAGGGTCTCGCCCTTCCAGGCGAAGACCGGGATGCCCTGCGGGTTCTCCGGGGTGCCCTCCGGGCCGACGGCGATGGCGGCGGCCGCGTGGTCCTGGGTGGAGAAGATGTTGCAGGAGCACCAGCGGACCTCGGCACCGAGCGCCGTCAGGGTCTCGATCAGCACGGCGGTCTGGATCGTCATGTGCAGCGAGCCGGTGATGCGCGCGCCGGCCAGCGGCTTCGACTCGGCGTACTCCGCGCGGATCGCCATCAGACCGGGCATCTCGTGCTCGGCCAGCTGGATCTCCTTGCGGCCGAACGGCGCCAGGGAAAGGTCGGCGACCTTGAAGTCACCGGTGATGTCGGTCGACATGCGTCTGCTCCTCGCTGATGGGGGTGGGGCCGAAGGTCCGGATGTGCATCGCGCATGGCAGGCCGTACGGGTGCACGGCCACGCCGGGACCACCGGATCCCCGCGGTGGCGGACCGGCTCCCTGCGCAGCACAAACCGTCGGAGGACCTCTCTCCCTCGACCGGCGCACACCCTACGGGGGCGGGCCGCCGATCGACCGCCATCAGCAGCGACGTTCTGGCTCTGGTGACGAATCTACACCGCCGGCCCCACGAGCCGTCTGCCGATGACCGATTTCGGCCCCCGATCCGACCGGGTCTCAAGCCCGGCCCCAGGGCCTCGGCGAGGCCTCCGGTCGCCCGGGGCCGAAGCCCCGGCCCGGCCCGTCAGTGGCCCGTCAGTGCGAGGCCTCCGGGCCCGGCCCGCCGGGCGTGGCGGCCGGGTCCTCGCCCGCCGCGGCCTTCTCGGCGCTGTAGACGTCGGGCTCCAGGTAGATCGCCCGCGCGATCGGGACGGCCGCCCGGACCCGCTCCTCCGCCGCGTCGATCGCCTCCGCCACCCGGGCGGCGCTGTCCTCGGCGTTGACGGCGATCTTGGCGGCGATCAGCAGCTCCTCCGGGCCGAGGTGCATGGTCCGCATGTGGATCACCCCGGTGACGGACCGGCCGTCCACCAGCGCCTCGCGGATCCGTCGCACCGAGTCCTTGTCGGCGGACTCGCCGAGCAGCAGCGACTTGGTCTCCAGGGCGAGCACCACGGCGATCACCACCAGCAGGACGCCGATGCACAGGGTGCCGATGCCGTCCCAGACGCCGTCACCGGTGATCACCGTGAGCGAGACGCCGAACAGCGCGAGCACCAGGCCGATCAGCGCGCCGGTGTCCTCCAGCAGCACCACCGGCAGCTCCGGCGCCTTGGCGGTGCGGATGAACTGGGTCCAGCTCTGCCGGCCCTTGAGCTTCGCCGACTCGCGCATCGCGGTGAGGAAGGACCAGCCCTCCATCGCGAGCGCGAAGATCAGCACGCCGACCGCCCAGACCCAGGAGTCGAGCGCCTCGGGGTGGTTGACCTTGTGCCAGCCCTCGTAGATCGCGAAGAGACCACCGACGCTGAACAGCACGATCGCCACCAGGAAGGCGTACACGTAGCGCTCGCGGCCGTACCCGAAGGGGTGCTCCTCGTCCGCCTCCCGGCGCGCCCGCTTGCTGCCGACCAGCAGCAGCACCTGGTTGCCGGAGTCGGCCACCGAGTGCACACCCTCGGCCAGCATCGACGAGGAACCGGTGAAGCCGAAGGCGGTGAACTTGGCCGCCGCGATCGCCAGATTCGCGGACAGCGCCGCCACCAGTGCCTTGGTGCCGCCTTCGGTACTCATGCCTGAATGTCCTTCACGGGTTCGGGTCAGCGTCCTCGACCGCTTACCGTACCGGCCGCACGGCCCGGCCCGGTCGACCGTCTCAGGACTGCGCGGCAGCCAGGCCCAGGTAGACGGCGGCGAAATCGGTCAGCGCGACCAGGTCTGCCAGCCCGAGCAGCGCGTCCGGCCGGGTGCTGGCGTACTCGGTCAGCCGGACGTCGTGCGCGGCGGCCAGCCGGTGCGCCCTGGTCACCCCGAAGCTGCGCGGGCCCGCGTCCTCCTCCGACACCTCGACCGGGCCGTCCTGCTCGCCCTGCGTCCCGGCCGCGCCCGGGGTGTGCCGCAGCAGCAGGACCTGCAGGTGCAGCGGGTCCGGCTCCTCGACGCGGTCGCGGAAGAAGTCGTCCGGGTCCGCACCCGCGCCCAACTGCCCGGTGAACATGCCGCGGTGGGCGGTGAGCACCTGCGGCAGCTCCCCGGCCAGCGCCGGCCGCCCGGCCCGGTCGGCCAGCTGGGCGGCGAAGCGGGCGGCGGCGGCCCCGGCGATCGGGTCCTCCGCCCACAGCAGCGGGACCGTCCCGGCCAGCCGCGCCGCCAGGCCCTTCGCCGGGTTGGTGTACGCGGCGGCGTCCGGGCGGCAGCGCACGGCGGTGGCGTCCAGCAGGTCGGCCACGCCCGGCAGCGCGTCGTACGGCAGCTGGGTGAGGCCGATCTTCTGGGCGAGCGCCAGCAGCGGGGTGAGGTGGGACCACAGCGCGGCCGGGTCCTCGGCCGGGAGGTCCGGCTCGGCGGCCGCGGCGGGCGGGCCGTCCTCGGGCAGCACCGAGGTCACGTACGGCAGCGGCAGTGCGCGCACCTGCAGTGCGGCCTCGGCCAGCGGGCTGCCCGCCGGGGCGGTGACGACGATCGAGCAGCCGCGCGCGTAGGCCTGTTCGGCGAGGGCGACCAGGCCCTGCTCGCCGCCGTCGGCGGAGCTGATCGCCAGCAGGTCGAGCGGGCCGGCCCAGCCGGGCAGCTGCCAGCCGAGCCCGGTGGTGAAGGCGGGCGGGGCGCCGGCCCGGTCGCTGCGCGGGGCGGCCGCCTCGGTCGGCGGCAGTGCGACCACCAGGCTCGCCGTGCCGGCCAGCGCGGCCAGCATCCCGGCCGCGGTCAGCGCGCTGCCGTGCCCGGCGACCAGGACGGCCCGCGGGCGGCCGTCCGGGCGCAGCCGGTCGAGGCCGGCCGCGTCGGCCTGGCGCAGCGCGGTCCGGACCCGGGCGCCGGCGCCGGCCAGAGCCAGCAGGGCGCGGTCCTGGTCGGCGCGCTGGAGGGCGGCCGGGTCGTCGAGCAGGGTGTCGTCGAGCATGCGGCGGGCCTCCGGCTGCGGTCCTGAGCGGCTGGCGGGGTGGGGGCTTCGCCCCAAGGATCAGGCCGGGCGGCGGGCCTCGTCCACCAGGAGGACCGGAATGCCGTCGCGGACCGGGTACGCGAGGCCGCAGTCCGCACCGGTGCAGACCAGCTCGGGCTGCTCCTCGGTGCCGCCCTCGGTGAGCGCGGCCCGGCACTGCGGGCAGACCAGGATCTCCAGCAGGAAGGATTCGAGCTTCATGGGGGCTCTCCAAAGTTCGGTGGTGGCGCGGAGGTGCCCCGGCCGATAGGAAACCCTACCGGCCGGGGCACCGGGCGCCGAGGTCAGGCGCGTCCGCTCAGGTGCGTCCGCTCAGCCGCGGACGACGGCGAGCACGCCGTCGCGCAGCTCGGCCATCTTCGCCGGGTCCTTGGCCTCGACGTTCAGGCGCAGCAGCGGCTCGGTGTTGGAGGCGCGCAGGTTGAACCACCAGTCCGGCCCGGCCACGGTCAGGCCGTCCAGCTCGTCCACCTCGGTGCCCTCCAGGCCGGCGTACGCGGCGCGGACGGCGGCGGTGCTGGCGGCCTGGTCGGCGACGGTGCTGTTGATCTCGCCGGAGGCGGCGTAGCGGTCGTACTCGGCGGTGAGCGCGGACAGCGTGCCCGGCTGCCCGCCCAGCGCGGCCAGCACGTGCAGCGCAGCCAGCATGCCGGTGTCGGCGCGCCAGAAGTCGCGGAAGTAGTAGTGGGCCGAGTGCTCGCCGCCGAAGACGGCGTCCGTGACGGCCATCTCCTGCTTGATGAAGGAGTGGCCGACCCGGGTGCGCACCGGCTTGGCGCCCAGCTCGCGGACCACCTCGGGGACGGTCCAGGAGGTGATCAGGTTGTGGATGATCGTGGGCTCGTCCTCGCCGGCGGCGCGGGCGCGGGCGATCTCGCGGGCGGCGACCAGGGCGGTGATCGCGGACGGGGAGACCGGCTCGCCGCGCTCGTCGACGACGAAGCAGCGGTCGGCGTCGCCGTCGAAGGCCAGGCCCACGTCGGCGCCGACCTCGCGCACCTTGGCCTGCAGGTCGACCAGGTTCTTCGGGTCGAGCGGGTTGGCCTCGTGGTTCGGGAAGGTGCCGTCCAGCTCGAAGTACATCGGGACGAGCTCGATCGGCAGGCCGTCGAAGACGGTCGGCACGGTGTGGCCGCCCATGCCGTTGCCGGCGTCGACCGCGACCTTCAGCGGGCGGATCCCGGTGAGGTCGACCAGGCCCAGCAGGTGGTCGGCGTAGCCGCGCAGGGTCTCCTGCGCGGAGAGCGCGCCGGGCTTCACGTCCTTGGCCGGGATCGTGACGGTGTCGTCCTCGGCGGTCCAGGACTCGACCAGCTCGCGGATCTCGGACAGGCCGGTGTCCTGGCCGACCGGGGCGGCGCCGGCCCGGCACAGCTTGATGCCGTTGTACTGGGCCGGGTTGTGGCTGGCCGTGAACATCGCGCCGGGCAGGTCGAGCTTGCCGCTGGCGTAGTACAGCTGGTCGGTCGAGCAGAGCCCGATCTGCACCACGTCGGCGCCGTAGGCCGCGGCGCCCTCGGCGAAGGCCAGGCTGAGCGACGGGGAGGAGGGGCGCATGTCGTGGCCGACGACGATCGCGGACGCGCCGGTGACCTGCACGAACGCGGCACCGAAGGCCCGGGACAGGCTCTCGTCCCACTGGTCCGGGACGACGCCTCGGACGTCGTACGCCTTCACGAGCTGCTTGAGGTCGCGCACTGCGGCTCCACCCTGGTCTCTGTACTGGTCGGTCACGGTACGGCCACCGCCCGTCCGATCGACGGGCGCGGTGGCGGTAGACCGGCAGCGTACCCGGGCCGGACGAACGCCCCGTGCCGGGACAGGCGTCAGTTGTCGGGCGAGCGCAGCACCCGGAGGTGGCCGCGGCGGCTTCCCTCGGTGGACTCGCCCTCGGGCGCGCGGCCCTGACGGGGGGTCTGCGGGCGGGCGGCCTCGCGCACGGCGTTGGCGAGGGCCTCCAGGTCGTCGCTGCTGCGGCGCAGCGGCCCGGCCTCGGCGGCGAGCCGGACGACCTCCCAGCCGCGCGGGGCGGTGAGGCGCTCGGCGTGCTCGGCGCACAGGTCGTAGCAGTGCGGCTCGGCGTAGGTGGCGAGCGGGCCGAGGACGGCGGTCGAGTCCGCGTAGACGTACGTCAGCGTCGCGACGGCCGGCCGGCCGCACGCGGTCCGCGAACAACGACGTACAGAGCTCACGAGGGTGGACGGTACCGCACTCCCCGCCGGGGAGCGAAGACCGCCTGCCCGGAGGGTGTGCCGTGTCGCCCTCCGGGCGCCGGGGACGCGTATCGGCCGCCCCGGGCGATTCCCCGCCGGAGTGGTCCACTTCCGACCGTCCAAGGACTACTCTCGGCAGTGATATGGACAGCTCCGCACCGCAGTCATCGACAGGCCCAGCGCGCCGCCCCCGGCACCGCGACCGGCACGGCAGGGGGATGCGCGGCCCGCTGGCGCCGCCGCAGGTGCCGATCTCGCTCACCCGTTCCGAACTGTTCGACGACTACGTGCGCGAGTCGGTCGAGCGGCTGGAGCGGCGGTGGCCGCAACTGATCGAGGTGGAGTTCGCCGTCCAGGAGGTGCCGCTGCACGAGCCGGACGGCGCCGACGCCGAGGACGGCGTGCCGCTGGGGCGGGTGTCGCCGGGCAAGCAGGGACGCAAGAGCCAGATCGTGGTCTACCGGCGGCCGGTGGAGATCCGGGCGAAGACCCGGGAGGACCGCGCGGCGCTGGTACACGAGATCCTGATCGAGCAGGTCGCCGAGCTGCTGGGGCTCTCGCCGGACGCCATCGACCCGCGCTACGACGAGGACTGACGCGGGGGCGGCACCGCACCGGTGCCGCCCCCCGTCGTCCTCGCCGTCCCGGCCGCGCCGGCCGTCCTCGCTCAGTTCAGGACGACGCCCGGGTCCTGGGCGGCCTGCGGGACCTTGACGGTGCTGCGGTCGTCGCGCAGCGCCTGGACGGTGAACATCGGCACGTCCTTGGTGGGGATGGACAGCATCCGGGCCGCGACCACCGGGCCGCCCGAGACGGTCTCCACGCTGAGCGCGAAGACGCCGTTCAGCCCGGCGGGCTCGGGCGCCGGGAGGGCGACCGTGCCGCCGGCCGGGAGCTGGACCTCCTTGGTGGCCGGGGTGCCGCCGCCGCTGCCCGCCGAGGCGGTGACCCGGACGGTGGCCGCGTCGCCGGTGGAGGTCAGGTAGAGCGTGGAGCCGCCGGCCCGGTTGTCGGCGACGCTGCCGCGGGCGCCGACCGGGTCGCTGCCGGTGAGCCAGGCCGCGTCGGTCTTGCCGTTGGCGGCCGCCCGGTCGATCCGCAGCCCGGCCACGATCGGGGTCGGGTGCTTGGGGTCGCTGGGCGACAGCCGCAGCCCGGCGACCTCGTCCCGGGTGACCTTGCCGAGGTCGACGGCGGCCACCATGCCCGCCTTGACGTGGATCGACTCGTTGCCGGCCGGGGAGAACCAGCCGTTCTTGCCGGAGAGCTGGATCTTCAGGTCGGCGTCGTCCTCCGGCGGCGCCCAGACCACCAGTCGGGCGGCGGAGGTGTCGGCGGGCAGGCCGGCCATCGCCTGGGTGGCGGCCGGGGCGGCCGAGGCCGGGATCCAGTCGGCTCCCTTGCCGCCGTCGGCGGCGTGCAGCGCCGCGCCGACCCGGCCGGAGCGGACCACCACGTGCACCGCGAGGTCGGTGACGGCGCCCTTGCTGAGGGTCGACAGCAGGACGGACTGGGAGCTGCCGGGGGCGACGGTCAGGCCGTTGGCGGCGTCGTTGTCGATCAGGCCCTTGTCGCCGTACAGCTTGATGTCGACCACCGCGGCGGAGGACTCGGTGTTGACCAGGCTCAGGTAGTCGACCCGGTCGGCGGCGGTGCTGGCCCCGGCGAACCAGAAGCTCGTGCCCGCCGGGGTGCAGGTGAGTCCGGACAGGCCGAGGCCGCGCGGCTCGGTGACGACGGTGGTCTGGGTGACGGTGAAGCCTGGGGCGAGGGCGCCGGTGGCGAGCGCCCCGGTGCCGGGTGCGGTGTCCCCGTTGCCCGCCGGTCCGGTGGCCGGGGTGCCGGGCTTGGCCAGCGTCAGCCGGGCGTCGGCGGGCGCGGCGTTCTTGTCCTTGGCCTGGGCGGTCGGGGCGCCCGAGCCGGTCGGGGCCGGGGTCGCGGTCGCCGTCGCCGTCGGGGTGGCCGCGGCGGAGGGGGTGCCGGAGGGCTGGGCGGCCACCGCGGGCGCGGCCGCGTCGGAGAGCCAGCCGGCGCCGCCGGTGGCGGAGCCCGTCCCGGGCGGGGTGTAGGCGGTGAGCGTGGTCGAGCCGGTCAGGCCCTGCAGCGGCTGCGGACAGACCGCCCCCGTCCGCTCGACCTGCGCGGTGGTCGCGGCCGCTCCCCCGGCCGAGGCGGCCGGGGGAGCGGCCGGCGGGCGCACCTGGGCGATGCCGAACACCGCCGCGAGCACCACGGCCGCGGCGAGCAGGGACGGGGTGGTCCTCGTCCCGCCGGCCTTCCCGGCGAACCGGCCGGGACCGGCGGCCGGTTCGGACGCGGCCGGCTCCGGCGCGAAGGCCGTCCCGACGGGCTCGGGGGCCTCGTCGGCGCCGGACTTCTTCCTGAATGCGGGCTTCTTCATCGCGGGTCAGCTCCCCGATCCGGGCTGGTGCGGGTACCGGCCGGTGCCGTTGGGGTCGTTCGGGTCGTAGTAGGGCTGCTCGGACGGCGGCTGCCCCGGCTGCCAGGGCTGCTGGTGGTCCGGCTGCCCGTACGCGTCGTAGCCGTACTGCTGCTCCGACCCGTACGGCTGCTCGTAGCCCTGCTGGGGGTAGGCCTGCTGCCCGTGGCCGTCGTAGCCCTGGCCGTCGTACCCCTGGGTCTCGTAGCCCTGGCCGCCGTACGGCGCGGCCACCGGCGGCTGGGCCGCGTACTGGTCGTAGCTGTACGGGTCGGCCTGCTGGTACGTCTGGTACGGGTCGGTGTACGGCTCGGCCTCCTGGACGGCGGCGGCCGCCTGGACCGCCTCGGTCACCGGTTCGGCGGCCGGCTGCGCCGGGATCGCACCCGGCCGGCCCTCGTACACCCCGGTGTCGTCGGCGCCGGGTTCGCCGCCCTCGCCCCGCTCGGCCATCCGGCGGGCCCGGCGGCTGCCGGGGGCGGGGGCCTGCGCCTGGGCGGCGGCGGCCAGCGCGGCGGCGGCCACCACCTCCTCGGGCAGGTCGTCGTCGTTGTGGTTGCGGCGCCCGGGCAGGGCCAGCACCAGGATGGTCAGACCGAGCAGCACCTGGGCCCAGATCCAGCCGGTGTGGGCGAGGCTGCCCTCCCGGGTGACGGTGAGCTTGCCGCCGCCGGCCGGGAGCTTGAAGCCCTGCGCCCAGCCGTCGACCGTGGTGGACTCCAGCGCGGTGCCGTCCAGGGTGGCCTTCCACTCGGGTGCGGCGGACTCGGCGAGGCGCAGCACCCGGCCGTCCGGGCCGGCCGGGACGGTGGCCGCGAGGTCGCGGGTCCCGGCGGGGACGACCACCGGGGTGGCGCCCGGGGCGGTGATCACGGCGCGGACCGCGGGGGCGCCGTTGACCTGCCAGAGCGCCGTGCCGTTGTCCTGGTTGGCCTTGACCAGGCCGGGCGTGGCGTCCAGGACGTCCTTGAAGGCGTCGATCACCGGCTGCTCGACCAGCACGTAGGCGATGCCGTAGCCGGCCAGGGCGCCGGCCTGGTCGGCGCCGGAGCCGGCCAGCAGGCTGCCGACCATCCGGTTCAGGCCGTCCTGGGTGCCGGTCGCCGGGTCGACGGTGGACTCGGCCTGGCCGAGCGTCAGGCCGGCGCCGCGCAGCACGGTGTAGCGGACGGCGCCGCCGCCCTTCTCGCCGGTGACGACGAGCGTGCGGGACCGGTCGGTGGTGCCGGCCTCCTCCGCGATGAAGGCGGGCACCTGGCCGACCGCGGCGCGGTTCAGCGGCTTGCCGGCGCCGGTCAGCGCCCACCACAGGCCGGTGCCCAGCGGGGCCAGCACGGCCGCGGCCACCACCAGGGCGGCCACCGGCTGGCGCCAGCCGAAGGCGATCCCGGCGACGCGGGCGTTGGCGCCGTCGGCGCCGATCGCGGCCGCGGCCAGCAGGGCGATCCCGGCGACCAGGGTGGCCGGGCCGGCCCAGGCGGGCACCGCCGGGCCGCCGGAGGCCGGGGTGACGGAGGTGCCCGCCACCACGACCGCGAAGACCAGGCCGGCGCCGGCCGCGCCCCAGGCGGCGAGCACCGCGCGGCGGCGGTCGGCGCGCAGCAGCGCGGCGAGCGCGGCGAGGACGACACCCGCCGACAGCCAGATCGGCGGCACGCCGGCGCCGCCCGGGTTGACCAGCAGCAGGCCGGCCGCGCTCGCGCCGGTGCCGTGCAGGCCGGGCAGCCCGGCCTCCAGCAGCAGCGACTGGGGGTGCGACAGCACCTTGAGCGACCACGGGGCCAGCACGCCGACCGGGACGGCGAGGATCACCAGGACGCGCAGGCCGAGCAGCCGCAGCGCCGTACCGCCGGAGCCGAAGGCCCCGCCGCGCAGCACCGCGGCGACGAGCATCGCCAGGCAGAGCGGGACGGCGAGCGCCCAGGTCAGCGGGACGAAGGCGGTGGCCAGGGTGAGCAGCAGGACGGCCATCCAGACCGGCCGCCAGCCCGGGCGGGCGCCCTTGGCGGCGCTCTCGTCCCGGATGCCGAGGCCGGCCGCGATCGCGGCGGCGCGAGCCAGCGGCGGCAGCAGCACGGCGAGGACGGCGGTGCCGATCCGGCCCTGGGCGAGTGCGCCGGTCGCGGCGGGCAGCAGCGCGTAGGTGGCGCTGGCCCAGGCGCGGACCAGCTTGGAGTCCAGCAGCGGGCGGGACACCAGGTAGGCGCTGACCGCGGACAGCGGGACGGTGAGCACGACGAGCACGGTGAGCGCGAGGTCGGCGTGGCCGAACAGCAGCCAGGAGAACACCGCGAGCACGCCGAGGTACGGCGGAGCGGCGGCGGTGGAGCCGGTGCCGACCGGGTGCCAGGCGTCCGCGTACATCGACCAGAGGCCGCCCGCGCCGTCGGAGGCGGGCAGCAGGGCGCCGCCGAACAGCTCTCCGCTGCCGAGCAGGCCGCGGCAGGCGACCAGGGCGAACACCAGCAGGGCCGCGAACAGCACCGGCGCCGGGCGCCGGGCGAGCTTCTTGACCAGCGCGAACTGCTCGACGACGAGGTCCTCGGAGTCGTCGTCGCCGCCGGCCTCGACCGAGCCGTGCCGGCTGCCGGTGTCGTCGCTGCCGCCTATCCCGAGGGAGCTGATGACGCCCTCGACGGCCAGCCGGGTGGTGGCGCCGGGCGCGGGGAAGAGCGTGCGGTCGTCCAGGGCGTCCGCCGCCCTGGTCCGGGAGCGGCGTTTGCGCGCGGCCAACAGCCGTGGGAAGCGGACGAGTTCGTGGCCGAGACCGGCCAGTTCGTCGACCGCCTGGCGCGGGTCCTTGCCGAGCAGGTTGGTGACGGCCCGCAGCAGGGTGCCGAGCACCAGCCGCAGCAGGACGTAGGGGAACAGTGCGCCCCTGCAGTTGGCGAGCAGGGTGTAGACGGCGCCGGCCTTGTCCACCCGGTGCGGGTGGGAGGAGGCGCAGTCGATGGCGCGGCGCTCGCGGCCGGCGGCCTCGGCGTGCCGCAGCACGGCGTCGGGGGCGATCACGACGCGGTGGCCGGCGGCGTTGACCCGCCAGCAGAAGTCGGTGTCGTCCCGCATCAGCGGGAGGGCCTTGTCGAAGCCGCCGAGCTCCTCGAAGACGTCCCGGCGCACCAGCATGCCGGCGCTGGAGACGGCGAGCACCGGACGGACCTGGTCGTGCTGGCCCTGGTCCTGCTCGCGACGGTCGAGGCCGGTCCAGCGTCGCCCGGAGCGGGCGATCGTCACGCCGACTTCGAGCAGCTGGCGGCGGTCGTACCAGCTGCGCAGCTTGGGGCCGACGACGGCGGCGCTGGGGGTGGAGTCGGCGACCTGGAGCAGGCGGCGCAGCGCGTCGGTCTGCGGCTCGCAGTCGTCGTGCAGCAGCCAGAGCCACTCGATCGGCTGGGTCTCGCGCGGGCCGCCGCGGCCGAGGTCGTCCTCCTGGGCGAGCGGGTCGCCGAAGTCGTCCCAGCCGCCGGTGACCGGGTCGTAGCCGGAGGGGTCGAGCCGGTAGGGCAGGTCCTCGGGGCGCAGCGGCGGGCTGTTGAAGACGGCCTCGGCGACGGCGGTGCCGAAACCGGCCCGGCGGCCGAGGACGATCGGGCCGCTCTCGGGGAGCCAGTCGGCGAGGGTGTCGGCGAGCAGCCGCGGGGAGTCGTCGGTGGAGCCGGTGTCGACCGCGAGGACGCGCTGGACCTGGCGGTCCTGCCCGAGCAGGCCGGCCAGTGCCTGCGGGAGCCAGCGGGCGCCGTCGTGCGAGACGATCACCGCGGTGACCAGGTGGCGCGGATAGGCGGGCGGCCTGGAAGCGGTGAGGCCGCTCTGGTGGCTGTAGACGGTCATCGAGTGCGCGGGCCCCAGTTCTCGGTGGACACAGCCGGTGAACGGCAACCGGATGGCGCACCACACTAACGGCTCCCGGTGGACGGTTCGTGCGGGGTGCCGGTGCGGGGACGGTGAAGGCGACCGCCGGGGAGACCGAGGAGGAGGGGCGACGGGGACCGGGACGGAGCCCGCGCGAAGGGGGCCGGGAACACGAAAGCGCCCCACCACCACGGTGAGGCGCCCGTACAGCCGTGCGGTCGTCCGCCGCTGTCGAAGGATCAGCGGCGGCGGGGGCCCACCCCCTCAGACCGCGCTCTTCTTGAGCCGACGGCGCTCGCGCTCGGACAGGCCGCCCCAGATGCCGAAGCGCTCGTCATTGGCGAGGGCGTACTCCAGGCACTCCGAGCGGACCTCGCAGGCGAGGCAGACCTTCTTGGCCTCGCGGGTCGAGCCGCCCTTCTCGGGGAAGAAGGACTCGGGGTCGGTCTGGGCGCACAACGCGCGCTCCTGCCAACCGAGTTCCTCCTCGTCCTCCGCGATGCCGTCCCCGATCAACAGCTCAAAGAGCTCGCTCATGTGGCGCGCCTCCTCTGCCCCTACTTGGCGTCCCCGTGGTTGCCGTTGCCTCGTGCGGCTGACGACACGAGTGAAATTACAGTTGCGTCACTCTGGCCCAGTCAAGCCGAGCTCTGGTATTGGGGCCAGGATTCACTCCCCGGCACCAAGCCGTTACGAATAGTGTACATATCCGGACACAACGGACCTTCTGCTTCAAGGCCCTGAACAGCGCCGAACCGTCCGCAACCATTCGCCAGGTGACGCTCCGTCACCGCCACAGGCCGGTCATCGGCCTGCCTTCCCGGCGATCTTCCCATCGAAACATAGAGAGTGATGAATCACCCCATCAGGGAAAGATCCGGGCCGAACCCACTCGAATGCCGCACGATTCGGTTTGACACCGCCCGCGTGGATGCGGTGTCCTTGCTCCTATGTCAGAGTTCGCCAGCCCCCGGAGCGGTTCCACGCTTCGCCGTGCCGTGAACTCTTGTTGTCGCCTCTGTTCCTGCTGTATCTAGGCGCCCGCGTCCCACCGCGCGCCGCCCCCAGGAAGCACAGAGGCCGCCCGCGAATCCCGCCCCAGGACATCCCGGATCCGGCTGATCCCGACGAACCAGCCGACTCCTCCGAGGACGACTCCCGTGCGCATGATCCGCATCCGCAAGCGGAACCGCGACCGCAACAAGCTCGCCCGCCTGGGCCTCGCGCGTACCGCCCCCACCGCCCGTACCGGCCGTTGGCACGACGGCCTGAGCGACGTCTCCATCGCCGGCGACCCGCTCGCCTTCCCGCACCTGGCCCGCACCGACCTGCCGGCCCACCCCACCACCGTCGCCGAGTACGCCCGGCTGGTCCGCGAGATCGCCGCCGACCGCGCCCGCTGGGAGCCCCTGGTCCGCTACGACGCGCTGACCCGCTGGTACGCCCGGCTGGAGACCGGCCCCGGCTACGAGGTCTGGCTGCTCAGCTGGCTGCCCGGCCAGAGCAGCGGCTTCCACGACCACGGCGACTCCTCCGGCGTGCTGACCGTCGTCCGGGGCGAGCTCATCGAGCGCTCCCTCACGCACGCCGGCGAGGGCGCCCGCACCCTGAAGCCCGGCGGGCAGAGGGTGTTCTCGTCCGGCTACCTGCACGAGGTGGTCAACGGCGCGCTCGAACCCGCCGTCTCGATCCACCTCTACACGCCGGGCCTCACCGAGATGAACCAGTACGGCGCCCACGCCGTCCCCGAGCAGCACGCCGAGCACCAGGCGCAGGCCGGAACGCGCCGAGCGCACGGCTGACGGACGGTCGGACCGTGGCAGGATGACCCCATGCGCATCGTGGCACTGGCAGGCGGAATCGGCGGAGCGCGCTTCCTGCGCGGACTCCTCGCGGCGGTCGGACCGCAGGACGAGATCACCGTCATCGGCAACACCGGCGACGACATCCACCTCTACGGCCTCAAGGTCTGCCCCGACCTCGACACCGTGATGTACACCCTCGGCGGCGGCATCCACGAGGAGCAGGGCTGGGGCCGGACCGACGAGACCTGGTCGATCAAGGCCGAGATGAAGGAGTACGGCGTCGGCCCCGAGTGGTTCGGGCTCGGCGACCGCGACTTCGCCACCCACCTCGTCCGCAGCCAGATGCTCACCGCCGGGTACAGCCTCAGCCAGGTGACCGAGGCGCTCTGCGTCCGTTGGAAGCCCGGCGTGCGGCTGCTGCCGATGAGCGACGACCGGGTCGAGACCCACGTGCGGATCACCGACGAGCAGGGCACCCGGGCGATCCACTTCCAGGAGTACTGGGTCAAGCTGCACGCCGCCGTGGACGCCGAGGCGATCATCCCCGTCGGCGCGGACACCGCCAAGCCCGCGCCCGGCGTGCTGGAGGCACTCGCCGAGGCCGACGTCATCCTCTTCCCGCCGTCCAACCCGGTCGTCTCGATCGGCACCATCCTCGCCGTCCCCGGCATCCGGGAGGCCGTCGCCGCCGCCGCGGCACCCGTCGTCGGGCTCTCCCCGATCATCGGCGGGGCGCCGGTGCGGGGCATGGCCGACAAGGTGCTCGCCGCCGTCGGCGTCGAGGCCACGGCCGAGGCGGTCGCACTGAACTACGGCTCCGCGCTCATCGACGGCTGGCTGGTCGACACCGCCGACGAGGCGTCGGTGGCCGCGGTCGAGGGCGCCGGGATCGCCTGCCGGGCCGTCCCGCTGCTGATGACCGACGTCGAGGCCACCGCCGAGATGGCGCGGGCGGCGCTGGCGCTGGCGGAGCAGGTCCGCAAGTGACCGAGCCGCTGCGGATCCTGGGGATCGAGGGGATCCCGGAGGTCGACGCCGGCGCCGACCTGGCCGCGCTCATCGCCAAGGCCGGCACGTACCTCGACGGCGACATCCTGCTGGTCACCTCGAAGATCGTCAGCAAGGCCGAGGGCCGGCTGCTGCACGACGCCGACCGCGAGGCCGCGATCGACGCCGAGACCGTCCGGCTGGTGGCCCGGCGCGGACCGATCCGGATCGTCGAGAACCGCAACGGCTTCGTCATGGCCGCCGCCGGGGTCGACGCCTCCAACACCGCCCCCGGCACCGTGCTGCTGCTGCCCGAGGACCCGGACGCCTCGGCCCGCGCGCTGCGGGCCCGGCTGCAGCAGCTCACCGGCCGCCGGCTCGCCGTCCTCGTCACCGACACCTTCGGCCGGCCCTGGCGCAACGGACTCACCGACGTCGCGATCGGCGCCGCCGGGCTCTCCGTGCTGGAGGACCACCGCGGGCGCACCGACAGCCACGGCAACGAGCTGGAGATGACCGTCACCGCGACGGCCGACGAGCTCGCCGCCGCCGCCGACCTGGTGAAGGGGAAGGCCACCGGAGTCCCGGTGGCGGTCGTCCGCGGACTCGGGCACCTGGTCACCGCCGAGGACGGCGACGGCGTCCGGCCGCTCGTCCGGCCCTCCACGGACGACATGTTCCGGCTCGGCACCTCCGAGGCGCTGCGGCAGGCCGTCACCCTGCGGCGCACCGTCCGCTCCTTCACCGCCGAACCCGTCGACCCGGCCGCCGTCCGCCGCGCCGTCGCGGCCGCCGTCACCGCGCCCGCCCCGCACCACACCACGCCCTGGCGGTTCGTGCTGCTGGAGTCGCCCGACACCCGCACCCGGCTGCTCGACGCGATGCTCGCCGCCTGGCAACGCGACCTGCGCGAACTCGACGGCTGGGACGACGCCAGGATCGCCCGCCGCACCGCGCGCGGCGACGTCCTGCGCGACGCGCCGTACCTGGTGGTGCCCTGCCTGGTGATGGAGGGCTCGCACGACTACCCCGACGCCCGGCGCGCCGCCGCCGAACGGGAGATGTTCACCGTCGCCGCCGGCGCCGCCGTGCAGAACCTGCTGGTCGCCCTCACCGGCGAGGGCTACGGCTCCGCCTGGGTCTCGTCCACCATGTTCTGCCGCGACACCGTCCGCACCGCCCTGGACCTGCCGGCCGGCTGGGACCCGATGGGCGCCGTCGCTGTCGGCCGCCCCGCCGAACCCCCGCGCCTGCGCCCGGAGCGCAGCGCCGACGCCTTCGTCGAGGTGCGGTAGGGAGGTCAGAGGCCGCGATAGATCTCGCGACGGTTGCCCACCTTCACGACGAGGATCACCAGCACGTCGTCATGGATCTCGTACGCCACGCGGTAGGCGCCCACGCGGAGGCGGTAGAGCCCCGCGTGGCCCGTCAGCTTCTTGACGTCCGGGCCGTCGGCATACGGGTCGTCGCCGAGCCGGGTGAGCGCGGCAAGAATCTGCATGGCATCGACCTGTCCGATGCCGCGCAGCTGCCTCCCGGCGTGCGCGGTGAACCGGAACGCGTACTTCACGCGGCGCTCCCGACGGCCCCCGGCGGGTCCGAGAAGAGGTCCGCCAGGAGTTCGGCCATGCTCACGGTGGGTTCGTTCCGGTGCTTCTCCGCCTCACGGGCAAGGATCTCGTCCTCCGCCTCCTCTATGGCGTCGAGGATCTCGATCGGCACGATCGCTCCCACTCGCTCGCCCTTGCGAGTGATCACGGTGATCTCGCCGGCCTCGGCCTGAGTGACCACCTCGGCGAGGTGCGCGCGCAGTTCCCGGATGCTCATGGCGTCAGTCATGACTCAAGCGTACACACGGGTGCGTACACCGGGTGTGCGCTTGGCGTCAGCGATGGCGGTGGTCGTTGGGGGTGAGGCGGGGGCCGTAGCGGGGGGCCCGCGTGCCGGTGGCCAGCAGGAGGCGGCAGACGCGGTGGCGGTGCGGGCGGTAGGGCTCCAGGAGGGCGAGCATCTGGGCGTCGTCGCTGCGGGGGCGGCCGGCCAGGGCCCAGCCGACCAGGTTGGGCAGGTGGAAGTCGCCGACCGAGACCGCGTCCGGGTCCCCGTTGCTGCGCTGCAGGGTCTCGGCCGCCGTCCAGACGCCGATGCCCGGGACGGCGGTGAGGCGGGCGAACGCCTCCTCGTGGCCCATCGCGGAGGCCTCCTCCAGGCGCGGCGCCAGCCGGACGGCCCGCATGACGGTCGCGGACCGCTTCGGGTCCACGCCCGCCCGGTGCCACTCCCAGCTCGGCACCATCGCCCACTCGCGGGCCGACGGCGCCACCCGCATCCCGTCGGCCGGGCCCGGCGCCGGGGTGCCGAAGTCCCGCAGCAGGGTGCGCCAGGCGCGGTAGGCCTCGTCGGTGGTGACCTTCTGCTCCAGGATCGCCGGGACGAGGGACTCCAGCACCAGGCCGGTCCGGGTCAGCCGCACCCCGGCCGTACGGCGCTGGGCGTCACGCAGCGGACCGGGCGGCAGCACCAGCGCCTCCGGCGTGTCCTCCGCGCCCAGCAGCGCGGGCAGCCGGTCGAGCAGCCAGTCCGCGCCGGGGCCCCAGGCGGTCGCCTCGATCTCGCCCGCGGCGGGGTGCGGCAGCACCCGCAGGGTGCCGACGCCCGCCGGGGTGCGGGAGGCGCGCCACACCGCGCCGTCCCCGGCGGTCCGGTACGACGGGTCGGCGGGACCGCGGCGCAGCGGCAGCAGGGTCCGGGCCGTGTCCAGCGGGAAGCCCGGCCGCCAGCGCCGCGCCGAGCCGCCGCCGGTGCCGTCCGTCCCGCCCGTCACTGCCGTCGCCTCCTGCGCCGCCGTCGTCGACCATGGGTACATGAACGATACGCGGCTGCCGGAGCTGCCCTCCGGGGACGAGATCGCGGTGCGGGGGCTGTACCGCCGGATGCTGGAGGGGTGGAACCGACGGGACGGCGCGGCCTTCGCCGGGCCGTTCGCGGTGGACGGGCAGGTGATCGGCTTCGACGGGAGCGGGCACCGGGGCCGGTCGGTGATCGCCGCCGAGCTGGGGCGGATCTTCGCGGACCACGCGACGCCCCGGTACGTGGCCACCGTGCGGCGGGTACGGGCGCTGGCGCCGGGGGTGGCGCACCTGGAGGCCGCCGCCGGGATGGTGCCGGACGGCGCCGGGGAGCTGGACCCGGGGCTGAACGCGGTGCAGACGGTGATCGCGGTGAACGCGGGGGCGGGGTGGCGGATCGCGCTGCTGCAGAACACCCCGACGCGGTTCGACCTCCGGCCGGATCTGACCGCGGGGCTGACGGAGGAGCTGCGGGCGCTGGTCGGGCCGGGACCGGAGCCGGGGTAGCGGCGTCCGGTCCGACCGAGGGGGTGCCGACGGGGGTTCAGCGGCCCTGGAGGTGCGCGGCCCAGGAGCGGATGTCGTCGAGCCGGGCGTAGAGGCCGTCGCCGGGGCACTCGGTGGCGAAGGCGTCCCGGTGTCCGGAGACGGTGTCGAAGGAGACGACCGTGCCCTTGGGGTAGCGGCTCTGCGAGGAGCCGGAGGTCAGGTTGGTGTGGCCGGCCGCGTCCTGGCCGGTCAGGCCGAGCTTCCAGGCCGCGATCTTGCTGATGCCGTCCACGATCTCCTGCGGCGGGCCCTCGGTGGTGAAGGTGCCGAGCGCGGCGACGCCGGCCGAGTCGCTGTTGAAGCCGAGGGTGTGCGCGCCGAGGACGGGCTGCGAGACGCCGCCGGCGCGGCCCTCGTAGATGGTGCCGCAGCGGTCGACCAGGAAGTTGTAGCCGATGTCCCGCCACCCGTTGCTCTGCACGTGGTACTGGTAGATCGCGCGGATCATCTGCGGTGCGTCGCTGCACGCGTAGTCGGTGGCGGTGTCGGTGTGGTGGACGAAGACCGCCTTGACCGTCCCGGTGTAGACGAAGCCCGTCTCGCGCAGCGACTCGTCGGCCCCCCAGCCCGCCCGGGTGACGATGCCCGGCCGCGGCGCCTCGTGGTCCTGCGGTGTCCGGGCGGCCGCGGTCTCGGCCGGGAGGACGCGCACGGCGGACGCGGAGGCGGCGCCCCTGCCCGGGTCGACCAGTTCGACGCGGAGCCCGGCGGGCAGCCCCTTCGGTCCGGGGGTGACCTCGATGGCCACGCCGTCGCTGGGGCCGGTCCACAGCGGTGCCGTGGAGCCGCGGATGCCGGAGCGGCCGTCCCGTTCGTCGGGGGCGTCCTCGTTCTCGACGGCGAGCGGACGCCAGGCGGTCCAGGCGCCGGTGGAGACGCGGTGGGTGCGGACCCGGATCGAGGTGCCCGCGAGGGACTGCCGGGGGTCGTCCCAGCTCACCCCGATGAGCGAGAAGGGCTTGGTGGCGCGTTGGGTGACGGTGTGTTCGGCGGCGGTCAGCGACATGCTCGTCACGGTGCCGCCGCCGGCGGAGGTCTGTTCGGCGGGTGCCGGGTCGGCGACGGCGGTGGAGACGGCGGTCGACTGGAGCAGCAGGACGGCGACGCAGCTCGTGGCCGCGCCGGCGAGAAGTGAGATACGCATAAAACGGATATTGACGACAATTCGCTACTGTCGCCACGTCAGCGTACGCCGCTCGCGCGTGCCGCCCGCCACCCCTCCCGACCTCCCACTCGAAGGCCGTAGGCTGGGGCGCACCATGACTGCGCCTTTCGCTGCCGATGCCCGCACCCCCGTCGAGCTGCTGCACGCATTCCTGCGCGGCGGCACCCCTTCCGTCGATCCCGCGGCCCCGCTGGTCACCTTCTACGACGACGCCACCGGCGAACGGGTGGAGCTGTCCGCCCGGACCTTCGACAACTGGGTGGCCAAGACGGCCAACCTCCTGCAGGACGAGTTGAACGCCGGCCCGGGCGACCGGGCGGCACTGTTGCTGCCCGCCCACTGGCAGAGCGCCGTCTGGCTGCTCGCCTGCTGGTCGGTCGGCGTGGCGGCGGTGCCGGGCGGCGCCCCGGCCACCGCGGACCTGGTGGTCAGCGGCCCGGACGGCCTGGAGGCCGCCCATGCCTGCGAGGGCGAGCGGGTGGCGCTCGCCCTGCGCCCGCTCGGCGGACGCTTCCCGCAGCGCCCGGACGGCTTCCTCGACTACGCCGCCGAGGTGCCCGGCCAGGGCGACCGCTTCGCGCCGTACTCCCCCGTCGCCCCGGACGGCCAGGCCCTGGAGACGGAGGTCGACGGGCTGCCGCTGAAGCTGACGGGCGAGCAGACCGTCGCGCTGGCCCGGGAGGGGGCGGTCCGCCTCGGCCTGAAGCCCGGCGACCGGGTCCTCTCCACGCTCTCGTACGACGACTGGGCGGGCCTGGAGGCCGGCCTGCTGGCGCCGCTGGCGGCCGGCGCCTCGGTGGTGCTGTGCCGCAACTCCCAGGCACTGGGCGCCGAGCAGTGGGAGAAGCGGATCGAATCCGAACGGGTGACACTGCACCTCGGGTGACCCACTGGCCCCGGCCGGGCGGGTAGGGATGCCTGCCATGGCCGAGGACGACACCGAGCACCCCCCGACCGACACTCCCCCGACGGACGCGTTCCCCGAGGACGCTCCCCCGAACGGGACCGGACGCCCGCGCAGGCGCCGGCGGTGGCTGATGATCACCGCCGGCGTCGTCGCGTTCCTGCTGGTCGCCAGTGGGGTGCTGCTCTGGATCGCCTACCGCAAGCTGGACGGCAACATCCGGACCGACTCGACCACCGACCGGCTGCTCGCCAAGCTGGAGGCCGAACGGCCGAGCCGCACCGTCGGCGCGCGGGGCGCCGAGAACATCCTGCTGATCGGCAGCGACGACCGCTCCGGCTCGAACGGCTCCTACGGCGGCCAGGCCGGCACCGAGCGCTCGGACACCACGATCCTGCTGCACCTGGCCGCCGACCGGAAGCACGCGACGGCGGTCTCCGTCCCGCGCGACGTCATGGTCTCCGTCCCCGCCTGCGAGCAGCCGGACGGCACCCGCAGCAAGCCCGTGCTGATGCAGTTCAACCGGGCCTTCGAGACGGGCGGCCCGGCCTGCTCGATCCGCACCGTCGAGCAGCTGAGCGGGATCCGGATCGACCACTACGTGATCCTCGACTTCAGCGGCTTCAAGACGATCGTGAACGCGATCGGCGGCGTCGAGGTCTGCGTGCCGCAGCCGATCCACGACAAGGACGCCAAGCTCGACCTGCCCGCCGGCCGGCAGACCCTGCACGGCGAGCAGGCGCTCGGCTACGTCCGGGCCCGGGAGAGCCTGGGGGACGGCAGCGACACCCAGCGGATGGGCCGTCAGCAGCAGTTCCTGGCGGCGCTGATCCGCAAGGTGGAGTCCCAGGGGGTGCTGCTGAACCCGACCCGGCTGTGGCCGGTGCTGGACGCGGCGACCTCCTCGGTCCGGGCGGACGGCGGGCTGTCCTCGCTCGGGGCGCTGTACGACCTCACCCAGGACCTGCGCGGCATCCCGTCGGCGAACGTGGTCTTCCTGACCGCGCCGCGCCGCCCCTACCGCTACGACTCGGACCGGGACGAGTTCGTGCAGCCGCAGACCGGCCAGCTGTTCACGGCGCTGCGCGACGACCAGCCCGTCACCGTCCGGCCGCCCGGGTCGGCGCCGTCGTCGGGAGCGAGCGCGAGGGCGGGCGCCGGGGCCGGCTCGGGGTCGAGTGCCGGGGCGAGTCCGGGGCCGAGTGCGGCGCGGACCACCGGAGCGAACGCGAGCCCGGGCGCGGACTCCGGCGAGGCGGCCGGAGCGACGACCACGGCGGCAGCCACGGCCACCGCGTCACCCTCGGCGGGCGCCTCGCCCACCTTCGAGGGACGCACCGCCGACGTGGACGCCTGCGCACAGCACTGAGCGGGCCGCGCGGGGCCGGGTACGGCCTGACTCCGCCACGCCGCAGGTCGGCGCCGGTGTGACCGCCAAATGCGGACAGGTGAACGTAATTTACCTCCGCTTTGTTCAAACATGATGCAGATCACACCAGGAACGATTCCCCCATTCGGCTCGTCTACTGTGTCCGGATCGGCCCGTCACTACGGGCGGGCCGGAGCCGTGACCGGTCGAACGTAGGGAACCCCGTGCACGAGGAGCAACCGGAAACCGGCCGGTACCGGGTGGACCCGGCGCCCGGTGTCCCCCGGCAGCGCCGCCGCCGGGCAGCCGAGGCGCCCGAGGCACCGGCCGGTGAGAGCCGTCGGGACAGCCGGCGACGGGCGGCCGCCCTCGCCAAGCGGCAGCGCCGCCGCCGGGCGCTCAAGTGGACCGCCGGCGCCGGGGCCCTGGTGATGGTCGCGGGCTGCGGCGGGGCGTACTACCTGTACCGGCACTTCAACAGCAACCTGACCTCGGTCAAGGTCCAGCTGGGCGACGAGGCCGAGCGCCCCAAGGCCGCCGGGGAGGCGCTGAACATCCTGGTGATCGGCACCGACAGCCGGGAGGGCCTCGGACGCGCGTACGGCGACGAGGGCAGCGTCGGGCACGCCGACACCACGCTGCTGTTCCACATCTCCAAGGACCGCTCCAACGCGACCGTGATCAGCCTCCCGCGCGACCTGATGGTGCCGATCCCGGACTGCCAGAACGCCCAGGGCAAGAAGGTCCCGGGCTCGCAGCGGAACGAGTTCAACAACAGCCTCGGCCAGGGCGGGCGGGACGCGGGCTGCACCTGGAAGACCGTCGAGAAGAACACCGGGATCCGGGTCGACCACTTCGTGCAGGTCAACTTCGAGGCGGTGAAGACCCTCTCCACCGCCGTCGGCGGGGTCGAGGTCTGCGCGGCCAAGGACATCAACGACTCGGGCTCCCACCTGAAGATGACCAAGGGTCGGCACGTCGTCCAGGGCGAGGAGGCGCTGGCCTTCGTCCGCACCCGGCACGCGGTCGGCTTCGGCGGCGACCTCAGCCGGATCCCCCTGCAGCAGCAGTTCATCAGCTCGATGATCCGCAAGATCAAGAGCGATGACACCCTGACCAGCCCGACCAAGCTCTACAAGCTCGCGGACGCCGCCACCAAGGCGCTGACCGTGGACTCCGGCATCGGCAGCGTGGACAAGCTCAAGGACCTCGCGCTGGACATCAGCAAGGTCGACACCAAGAACATCACCTTCGCCACCGTTCCGGTCCTGGAGGACCCCCAGGACAAGGACCGGGTGATCTTCAAGCAGCCGGACGCCGGGCAGCTCTTCGCGATGGTCGCGGCCGACCGCTCGCTCACCGAGACCGCCGCCCCGGCCGCGCCCGACGGCGCGGCGCCCACGACGCCCGCCGCCACCGCCCCGGCGGTGGACACCAAGGCCGTCCAGGTGACGGTCCGCAACGGCAGCGGGAAGCGCGGGCAGTCCGGGCCGACCGTGGACAAGCTCCAGGCGAAGGGCTTCGCCAAGGCCGTGGTCGGCAGTGACGCCCCCGTCGCCGAGACCACCACGGTGTCCTACCAGCCCGGTCAGGAGGCCGCGGCCGGCGCCCTGGCCGCCGCCCTCGGGCTGCCGGGCGACGCGGTCAAGCCGGCTGCGAAGGCGGACCCGAAGGCCGGACTGCTGCTGGTGCTCGGCAAGGACTTCCTCGCCGCGCCCGCCGGCCCGGCGGCGGCGCCGACCGCGGCGCCCGAGGACCTCCAGCGGGTGCAGGCGGACGACACCGACGCCTGCGCCAAGTAGGCCGCCGCGGGCGGACCGGCACGGGGCCGTCCGCCCCGCAGGCCGGGGAAAGCTGCCGGGCCGTCATCCGGAGCGGATGACGGCCCGTTGGTCGACGGCCGGGCCTGGGGCGTTCTCGCGGAGCGGCCCTCGCGGAGCGGCCCTCGCGGAGCGGCCCGGCCCTCGCGGGGCGTCAGCCGGTCTTGGAGAGCACGTCCTTCGCGGACGGATCCACGCTGGCGATCACCCGGCGCGCCAGCGAGCGCGGCGAGGTGAGGAAGCCGAAGCCCCAGCTGAGGTGCATGGTCGCGAAGGCCACCGGCAGCATCGTCCTGGCCTTGAAGGACAGGCCGCGGCCCTCGGTCACGGCACCGCCGACGATGCCCAGCAGGTAGGCGCCGGGCACCGCGAGGAAGGCCGGGTGGACGGCCGCGCCGAGCACCAGTCCGAGGGTGACCGCCAGCAGCGCGGCCGGCGGGGCGAGGTAGCGCAGGTTGACCGAGCCGCGGTGGTAGCGGGTGACCACCCGGCGCCAACGGCCGTAGTCCTTGTACTGCTTGGACAGCGCCCGCACCGAGGGCCGGGGCCGGTACGTCACCTTGAGCTGCGGGGTGAACCAGATCAGGCCGCCGTCCTGGCGGATCCGGTAGTTCAGCTCCCAGTCCTGGGCGCGGATGAACTCCTCGTTGTAGCCGCCGAGCTTCTCCAGCACCTCGCGCCGGAACACGCCGAGGTAGACGGTGTCCGCCGGGCCGGCCAGGCCACCGGTGTGGAAGGCGGCGTTGCCGACGCCGAGCTTGGAGGTCATCGCGGCGGCGACCGCGTGCTCCCACTCGGTCTCGCCCTCGGCGTGCATGATGCCGCCGACGTTCGCCGCGTCCATCTCGCCCAGCAGCCGGACGGCGGTCGCGATGTAGCCGGGGGTGAGCAGGCCGTGGCCGTCCACGCGCACCACTATCGGATGGCGGGAGCCCCGGATCGCGGCGTTCAGTCCGGCGGGCGTCCGGCCGGTGGGGTTCGCCACCGTCCGCACCCGCGGGTCCTCGGCCACCAGCTCGGCGGCGATCTCGTCGGTGCGGTCGCCGGACGGACCGAGGGCGATCACCACCTCGATCGGCCCCGGGTACTCCTGGTCCAGGATGCGCCGGACGGCCGTGCGCAGGTGACGTTCCTCGTTGAGCACCGGCATGATCACGGAGACAGCCGGCAGCTCCTCAGCAGCCTTGGTGTTCATCGGGGCCCACCGTACCGGTGCGGACGCGCCCCCGTCTCGTCCCGGTCCGGGCGGCCGCGCGCACCTCGCGGCGCGGCACCGGCACTGTGATCGAGAACACCGCACTCCCCGGTCGGAGCGGTTCCCCGCCGGGGTGGCGCGGTGCCGGTCCGGTGCGGATCCGGTGCCGGCCGGTGCCGCTTCAGAGCGCGTAGTGGGCGACGGTAAACACCGCGTAGCCGGCCAGCGCGATCCGGTTCACCAGGTGCTGGGGGCCGCCGAGGCGGTCCGGCAGCGCGCGGTCCGGGCGCAGGTCGGGCCGGTGGGCGGCGGTGGCCACCGTGCGGGCCAGCGCCTCCGGGTCGTACCGGTCGCCGAAGAGGCCGGCCAGCCAGACGGCGGGACGGCTGGCGAAGGAGAACTCCCGCCCGCCGCACAGCCGGATGGTGAGCAGGTTCCGGTGCACCGCCGCCGCGCTGATCTCCGCCCACCGGAAGCTGCGGGTGCGCAGTGCGGTGGCCACCCGCAGGCCGTTGCGGTCGGCCACGATCTGCCAGGACAGCGTCTGGGCGCAGGCGAGGATCGCCAGGGAGCCGATCCAGAGCGGCCGCACCAGGTTCTCCCACCAGCCGTCGTCGTCCAGCAGCACCACGGCGGCCGCGACCAGCAGCGCGGCCAGCGGCCCGGCCGCCGCCCGCAGCGGCGCGGGCATCTCCCAGCGGCGGGCGGCCACCGGCTCGGCGTCCGGTCCGGCCGCGGGGGCGGCGGCCACGGTCTCGGCGGTCAGCGCGGCGACGGCGAGTTCGCGCCCGCGGTAGCGCTCGGTGAGCCGGCTGAACCGCGGGGCCCGGGCGGCGGGGTCGGCCACCGCCGCCACCCAGTACGGGTCACCGTCCAACAGGCCCGGCCGGACGAGGAGTTGGTGGTCGGTTCCGTCCGGGCCGCGGTACAGCACGGCGGGCACGCTGCGGCCGGCGTGGGCCAGCCGGGCGGCGGCCTGGGCGGGGGTCGCGCGGTCGTGGAACTCCTCGTCGTCCTCGCCCAGCAGGGCGTCGACGTCGTCCGGGTCGTCGTCGAAGCCGTCCGGGTCGTCCGGGTCGGGGTGGGCCAGCGGGTCGGGGTAGTCGGCGTCCTCGTCGCCGGTCGGCAGGTACTCGGGCACCCAGGCCGGGCCCTTCCCGTCCGGCGCGCCGCCGCCGGCCCAGCGGTAGCGGTCGCGCTCGACCAGCCGCCAGAGGCCGGGGCCGTCCGGCGGCCCGTCCAGCGGTTGCACCAGCAGGTCGCCGCGGGCGTCGGCGCGCACCCGCACGGCGAGCGCGGGGGCGGAGCCCTCGAAGGCCGGCCGGTCGCGGCGGGCGGCGGCGACGGCGGCGGAGCCGAGCATCACCAGGCCGGGCAGGGCGATCAGGCCGCCGGCGCTCAGCTGGCCGGAGAGGTCGTAGTCGTCGCCCAGGGCGCGCACGTAGTCGCCGTCCACCAGCAGCGGGACGGGCTCGCCGGGCTGCGGCCGCCGCTGCCACCAGACGTCGAGGGCTGCGGTGCGCTCGGGGCCGCCGTCGGGCGGCTGGAAGCGGACGGTCAGGACGCCGTCCCGGTCGGCGGTGCCCGCGGTGCCGGTCACCCGGGCGGCCTGCTCGGCGGCGGCGTCCGTCCGGGCCTGCGCCCAGAGCCCGTACAGCGGGAAGGCCGCGGCGACGACGAGCAGCAGGACGCCGAGGACCCGGCGCCGCACGGACGGTCCGTCGCGGTGGACGGGCGAGGGCGCCCCCGCGGCCGTCCACGGGAAGGGGACGGGCGGCGCCATCAGCTCGTCCAGTTGCTGGCGGGCGCGGCGGCGGCCGGCCTCGGCGCCCAGCAGGACGGCGGTGAGCAGCACGTGGAGCAGCACCGCCGACCAGCGGGCGAGCGGGGTGACCAAGCCGTCCGGCAGGTACCAGAGCAGGGCCAGGACGACGGGCGGGACGAGCGCCCGGGCTCGGATCCTGGTCGCCAGCAGGACCACCTCGGCCAGGACCGACCAGCCGGCCAGGGCCGAACCCCAGGTGTCCCGGCAGACGCCCGCGGCGTTGCACCGGGCGGCACTCGGCTCCACGGCGGTGGCCAGCACGGCGAACGCGAGCGGCAGCAGCGCGAGCCAGCGGCCGTCCAGCCGCCAGGCCGTACGGGCGGCGCGCCAGCGGGCGGCGGCCGCGGCGGTGAGGGGCGCGGCGCTGGGCAGCGGCGGAGCGTCCGAGGGGAACATCGGACGATCATCTCAGCCGTCCGGAGGCCGAACCGGCGTCAGGGGCACCGCTCGCAACAGGCTCCCGACGGCCCGGGGGACGGCCCGCCTCCGCATGCCGCAGGGGCCGGGTGCTGTGCGCACCCGGCCCCTGTCCCCGCTCCTGCTCCGACGCCCCCCGGCGCCGGATCAGTCCGTCGCGATGGCGGCGAGGACGTTCATCCGTCCGGCCCGGAAGGCCGGGACGAGGGCCGCGACCAGACCGATCACCACCGAGGAGACCAGGGTGATCGCGATCGTGACGGCCGGGACGGAGAGCGTCCCGAGGCCCTGGTCCCGCAGGACCCCCTGGACGGTGACGCCCCAGGCGAGGCCCAGCCCGGTGCCGAGGACGGCGCCGAACACCGCGATCACCACGGACTCCAGCCTGATCATCCGGCGCAGCTGGCGGCGGGAGAGCCCGATCGCCCGCAGCAGGCCGATCTCCCGGGTCCGCTCGACCACCGACAGCGCCAGGGTGTTGACCACGCCGAGCACGGCGACCGTGATCGAGAGGGCGACCAGCCCGTAGATCAGGTACAGCAGGGTGTTCACCTGGGACTGCACCAGCTCCTTGTAGCCGGCCTGGTCCTTGACGACCAGCTGCGGGTACTCCTTGAGCCCGTCCTGCAGGGCGGCCAGCGTCCTGGCGACGTCGGCGCCGGGGGCGGCCTTGGCGAAGAAGGTCCACACCGGCGGCTGCTCGGCGGCCGGGACCACCCGGGCCATGGTGTCCATGGCCACGAAGGAGCCGTCGCCGAACAGCTCGCCCTTGGCGAAGACCGCGCCGACCGGCAGCTCCTGGGTGCGGCCCTTGCCGTAGTCGACGGTCACCCGGTCGCCGACCTTCAGGTTGTGGTCCTTGGCGAAGGCCTCGCCGATCCCGAGTGAGCCGCGGGCGATCGAGTCCACCGCACCGGTCCTGACGGTCGGCCGGAAGTCGGTGCCGAAGAAGGCGGACGGCACTGCGGTCAGGTCGCTCTTCGCCTGCCCGCCGTCCGGCAGCCGGACCTTCGACAGGAAGGACTTCTGGGTGGTGACGTGGTCGATGCCCGGGGTCCGGCGCACGATGTCCAGCATCTCGGGGGTGACCTCGGTGCGGCCGCCCTGGATGATGTAGTCCACGCCCACCGACTTGTCGATCTGCGCATTGGCCGAGGTGACCGCCGAGGAGCTGAACACCGAGGAGGCGATCACCAGCGCCAGGCCGATCATCAGTGCGGCGGCCGTGGCGCCGGTGCGGCGCGGGTTGCGCATCGCGTTGCGCTGGGCCAGCTTCCCGGACGGGCCGAACACGGCCGGCAGCACCGCACCCAGCACCCGGACGATCGCCGAGGCGAGCAGCGGGCCGAGCACCACGGAGCCGACCAGGGTCAGCAGCACGCCCAGGCCAAGGTACCGGCCGCCGGTGGCCGCCTTCTCCGACTGCGCGCCGAGCACCAGCAGGGCGCCGCCGCCCGCCGTCAGCAGCAGGCCGACGACCGTACGGACCAGGTTGGCGCGGCCCTCGGCCGGGGTGCCGTGGTCGCGCAGGGCGGCCATCGGCGAGATCCGGCTCGCCCGGCGCGCCGGGAACCAGGCGGCGACCAGGGTGACCACGATGCCGAGCGCGTAGCCGGCGACGAAGACGTCCGGCCCGATCTGCAGGTCGGCCGCCTTGAGGTCCATGCCGATCGCGTTCATCAGCTTGATCAGGCCCACCGCGACGCCCAGGCCCGCCGCGACCCCGAGGGTCGAGCCGAGCACGCCCAGGATCAGCGCCTCGACCAGCACCGAGCGGTTGACCTGCGAGCGGCTGCCGCCGATGGCGCGCAGCAGGCCGATCTCCCGGGTCCGCTGGGCGACCAGCATCGAGAAGGTGTTGATGATGAGGAAGCCGCCGACGATCGCCGAGACGAAGGCGAAGCCGAGCATCGCGTACTTCATGAAGTCGAGGCCGCTGCCGACCTGCTTGGTGTTCTCGTCCTTCTGCTCGGCCGCGGTCTTGACCTGGTAGCCGCCGCCGATCCTGGCCGCCGCGTCCGCCTTGAGCTGGTCGTTGCTGCGGCTGCCGTCGCCGAAGGCGTCGATCGAGGTGTAGGCGGGCTCGCCGATCAGCAGCTGCTGGGCGGTCGGGGTGTCCAGGAAGCCCAGCGCCGCGCCCGGGTTGGTGGTGGTGAAGGTGGCGATGCCGGCGATGGTGAAGTCGTGCTTGCCGCCGGAGTTCTCGACCCGGACCTTGTCGCCGAGGCCGAGCTTGGCCTTCTTCGCGGTGTCCGCGTCCAGCACCAGTTCGCCGGGGCCCTGCGGCGCGTGGCCGGAGGTGATGGTGACGGGGTTGCGCGGCGTCTCGGTCCAGTTGCCGAGCATGGTGGGCGCGCCGCTGGTCGGGCCGACCAGCTTGTTGGTGGCCGGGTCGACCAGGATCGCGTTCTGGACCATGACCCGGCCGACGGCCTTCTTCACGCCCGGCACCGCGGCGATCCGGTCGGCGAGCGCGGCCGGAACGGTCGGCGGCTTGACGGCGGCCTGCTGCTCCTCGTCCTCGGCCGGCTTGGGCGGCTGGACGGACACGTCGGAGGCGGTCGCGGCGAAGAGCCTGTCGAAGGTGCTGGTGGCGGTGTCGGAGAAGACGAGGGTGCCGGAGACGAAGGCCACCGACAGCACGACGGCGATGAGCGAGAGAGCCATCCGGCCCTTGTGGGCGAAGAAGCTCCGCAGGGAGGTCTTGAGCAGCATGGTGGTGTGGCCCGCCGCTCAGCTGGTGCGCTTGCCGTCGAAACGGCGCATGCGTTCGAGGACGGAGTCGGCGGTGGGCGCGTGCATCTCGTCGACGATCACGCCGTCGGCGAGGAAGAGCACGCGGTCCGCGTAGCCGGCGGCGACCGGGTCGTGGGTGACCATCACCATGGTCTGGCCCAGCTCGTCCACCGAGCGGCGCAGGAAGGTCAGCACCTCGGCGCCGGCCCGGGAGTCCAGGTTCCCGGTGGGCTCGTCACCGAAGATGATCTCGGGGCGGGCGGCCAGCGCGCGGGCCACCGCGACGCGCTGCTGCTGGCCGCCGGAGAGCTGGGTCGGGCGGTGCTTGAGCCGGCCGGCCAGGCCGACGGTCTCCACCACCTGGTCCAGCCAGGCCTGGTCGGGCCGGCGGCCGGCGATGTCCATCGGGAGCGTGATGTTCTCCAGCGCGTTCAGGGTCGGCAGGAGGTTGAACGCCTGGAAGATGAAGCCGATCTTGTCGCGGCGCAGTCTGGTCAGCTGCTTGTCCTTGAGGCCGGTGATCTCGGTGTCGCCGATCCAGATCCGTCCGCCGCTGACCGTGTCGAGCCCGGCCAGGCAGTGCATCAGGGTGGACTTGCCGGAGCCCGAGGGGCCCATGATCGCGGTGAACCGGCCGCGCTGGATGTCGACGTCGACCGCGTCGAGCGCGGTGACCTTGGTCTCGCCCGAGCCGTACGCCTTGGTGACCTGACGTGCCGATGCGGCGACGGCGGAGGCTCCGCCGGGAAGCTGGGGGTCGTACACGGCTGCTGCTGCCGTCGTCACTGGAGTCTCCTCGTGGAAGGTGCGCTCACCCGTTGGCCCCAGCCTCACGGGCCCGCCCGCCTCACGACATGGGGCAGGCCGTAGTCCTCGACCGGGAGTAAGCCCCACCTTCCCGGTGGACCTGGCTGCCGGACCCGACGTTTCCGGGCCGCTTCCCGGCGGGTGGGGATGTGTGAACCACGTTAGGAGTGGACGGCGGACGGCTCGTCATCCGACGGAATGAAGCGCCTCAACCAAGGTTCTACGGGGCACGGCGCGCCTCCCCCTAGGGGTCACCGCGGCCCGTCTCGGGGACGCCCCGTACGGGCCGTGGCGACGGTCGCCCGGCCGGTCAGCAGCCGGTCAGCACCGGTGCGGCCAGTCGCTCCAGGGCCGTGGCGAAGCCCTCGACGACCGGCTCCAGCAGGATCCGGCTCTCGCGCTCCAGCAGGGTCGAGCCGTCCTCCCCGGCGGTGATGTGGCGGTCGAGCACGAACCAGCCCTGGGTGATGTGGCCGGCGCCCATCGAGCTGAGCACCGGACGCAGCGCGTAGTCCACCGCGAGGACGTGCGCGGGCGAGCCGCCGGTGGCCAGCGGCAGGACGGCCTTGTCCGCGAGCGCGTACTGCGGGAGCACGTCCAGCAGGGCCTTCAGCAGCCCGGAGTAGGCGGCCTTGTAGACGGGGGTGCCGATCACCACGCCGTCGGCACGGGCGAACAGCTCGGTGACCGCGACGATCTCGGGGTGGTCGAAGTCGCCCGACAGCAGCGCGTGCGCGGGCAGGCTGCGGGCCTCGAAGGGGACGACGTGGTGGCCGCGGTCCGCCAGCCGCGCGTCGACGTGGCGCAGCAGGCGGGTGGTGCGGGAGGTGGCAGACGGGGAGCCGGAAACGGACAGGACGACGGCCATGGGTTCACCTCTGGCTGGAAGCGGGGCGGCGCTGCGCAGCGGGGGGAGGCGCTGCGGCGGGGTCACCGGGGTGGGGCCCGGCGCCGGGGCGGCACGTCGGGGGACGTGCGGGTCTCGACGGGCGCGCGTCAGCCGCGACAGAGCGAACAGGCCACACCACGCCGAAGGTCGACGTGCCGCCGACGCGTGAGTGCAGGCTGATCCATGCCTGGCATGCAAGCACGGCCTGTTCGAGCCGGTCAAGAATCGTTTCAGCCGCTGGACCGCGGGGGGTGTCCGGACGTTACGGCGGAACGATCCGGTACGTGCATCAAAACTGCTACAAGAGGCCCGGTGGGCCCCCCGGGGGGAGTCAGCCCGACCGGGGTCGGGCATCCTCAACGGCATGAACACGTGGCAGGAAGGCCGCCCGGGGGGCGGCGGGAACCCGTACGGCGGCAACGGCGGAGGCGGCGCGGCGGCCGAGCCGCCGCTTCCGGCTTCGCTGAACCCGCGCGGGCCGGGGGCGTCCGCGCCGCGGCCCGCGGGGCAACCGGGGCCGTCCCGGCTCGGTGGTGTTCCGCAGCAGGGGTCCGGCGCCCCGGGCGTCCACCCCGGCGCTCCGGCCGGCCACCCCGGCGCTCCGGGCAGCCACCCCGGTGCTCCGACCGGCCCCGGGCGGCCGGGTGGTCCGGGCGGCCCCGGCGGCCCTGGTGGCCCCGGCGGTCCGGCCGGCCCCACCGGCGCCCGGCCGGCCGGTGCGCAGGCCACGCGCTGGCCGCGGCGCCGGATCGTCAAGTGGACGGTCTTCGGCCTGCTGATCGCCGTCATGGTGACCGCCGTCTCCACCTGGTTCTGGGCGGACTCCAAGCTCAACCACGAGAACGTGCTCGCCGACTACCCGGGCCGCCCGGCCGCGGGCAAGGGCACCAACTGGCTGATCGTCGGTTCGGACAGCCGCCAGGGCCTCACCGAGGGCGAGCAGGACGACCTGCACACCGGCCACGACGAGGGCAAGCGCAGCGACTCGATGATGATCCTGCACGTCGGGGACAACGGGAACACCCTGATGAGCATCCCGCGTGACTCCTGGGTGCCGATCCCCGAGCACGCGGGCAGCAACGGCAAGCCGGTCAAGGGCACCACCGCGAAGATCAACTCGGCCTTCGGCGCCGGCGGCGGACGCCTGCTCGTCCAGACCGTCGAGCAGAACACCGGCATCCGCATCGACCACTACGCCGAGATCGGCTTCGCCGGTTTCGTCGGGATCGTCGACTCGATCGGCGGCGTCGAGATGAAGATCGACCAGCCCGTCAAGGACAAGGACTCCGGGCTCGACCTCCAGGCCGGCGACCAGACCCTCACCGGCAAGCAGGCCCTGGCCTTCGTCCGCCAGCGCCACCAGATGGCCGACCAGGACCTCGGCCGGATGCGCAACCAGCAGAAGTTCCTCGGCGCCCTCGCCCACCAGGCCGCCTCCCCGGGCAACCTGCTCGACCCGTTCACCTTCTACCCGCTGGTCGACTCGGCGCTCGGCACCCTGATCGTGGACGACGACTGCGGGCTGACCGACCTCGGCTCGCTCTTCCTCGCCATGAAGGACGTCAACGGCGGCAGCGGCAAGACGATCACCGTGCCGATCGGCAACGCGGACTTCCGGACCAAGACCGGCGAGTCCGCGGTGCTGTGGGACGCCAACAAGTCCAAGCAGGTCTTCGACGCCTTCAAGAACGACACCGCGGTGCCGGACGTCAAGTAGGCGCTCGCCCCGCTCCACCGTCGACGCCGCCGCCTCCCCGACCGCCCGGTCCGGGAGGCGGCGGCGTTTCCACGGGACGGCGGCGTTTCCACGGGACGGGGCCGCCCAGGGGGCCCTCCGGGGGCGGCGTCCGGCCGACCTCCCCGGTCCCCGCCGGGTCAGCCCGCCTCGGCCTGACCGGCGTACGGCAGCAGGCCGGTGCCGCACTCCGGGAAACGGACCAGCCACTCCCCCTCGCCGCCCGCGTCCTCGGTGGCACCCGAGTAGCCGTAGTGGATCGGCTGCCCGACGCCGCCCAGCCAGCGGGCGTGCGCGAGCTGCACCGACAGGGCGGCCGGGCGGTGCGGCGCGGCCTGCTCCAGCACCAGTTCGTGCTCGGTCTCGCCGGGCCGGAAGATCACCGCGGTCTCGGTGCTGGGACGCCGGGTGAAGACCCGCGCCCCGTCCGTCCAGTAGGCGGCGACCGTCACGGCCAGCGTGCCGTCCAGGCTGCCGGTGCCCGGCCGGACGTACTCCTCGTCGGCGACCCAGCGGGCGTGGTGGCGGAGCTCGTCGCCCCGGCGCTCGTCCCAGCGCACCCAGTAGCCCGCCACCCGCTTGACGGTCATGCCCTCGCGGACCACCCGGACCGCGAACCGCGCCGGGCCGGTCGGCTCCCCCGCGGCCGGCTCGCGGGAAGCCGGCTCGCAGGAGGCCAGGGAGACCACCGTCACCTGCTCGTAGGTCACCTCGCCGTCGTCGGCGCCCTGCTCGATCATCGCTGAACCACCTTGCCGGGAAGTCGGGTTCGGCCGCGGCTCGGCCCACGTCCGAGGAGAGCGTAGGGCGGCGTCGGCGCGGGTCGGGACGATTGGGCGGTTCCGGCCCGGCGGCCGCCCGCCCGGGCTATCCTGCCCCTCCCGCGACCCGGCCGGCCCCGACCCGGCGGCGACCCGACCTCAGCCGGGCAGTCGGTCGAGCGTGATGCCGAAGTGCTCGCGGTAGGCACTCAGCGCCTCGGCCCCGGTGAGCTGCCGCTCGGTGCGGGTTCCGTCGGCGGCGGAGCGGATGAGCCGGGTGCCGCTGAGCGTCGTCCGGCCGCCGTCCTCGGTGAGCACGGAGCAGGTGGTCGAGCGGGTGAAGTGCGAGTCCGGCGAGGTGCTCTGCCACCAGCAGGTCGGACCGAAGTCGGCGAGCGGGTACGGGCGCGGGTCGAGGCGGTACTGCGGGGCGCCGTCCAACCGGACGTCCAGCTCGCCGTGGGCGCCGTACGGGACCACGGTGAACGTGCCGTGCGGGTCGGGCTGCGGGGCACGCCCGTCCAGGCGCAGCGGGAGGCGGCTGAACCGGCCGAAGCCGACGTCGACCAGCCAGGGCTCGTCCAGGTCGACCCGCAGCGCGAGGTGGTCGAACGGCGGGCCGAGGCGCTCCCCGTCGAAGACCCGGCCCGACAGCAGGCTCACCCGGTAGCCCAGGGAGCGCAGCAACTCGGCGAAGGCGCCGTTCAGTTCGTAGCAGAACCCGCCGCGCCGCCGCTCCACCACCTTCGCCACCAGGGCCGCCGGGTCGAGCACCACGGTCTCGCCGAGGTGGAGGCTCAGGTTCTCGAACGGGACGGCCCGCAGGTGGGCCTCCTGCAGCCGCGCCAGCGCCTGCGCCGACGGCTCCCCGGGGTCCGGCACTCCGATCCGCGCCAGGTAGGCCGCCCGTGCGGCGGGTGTCAGGCCCTCGTACGCCTTGTCGTCGTCCATCCGCCCATTCCAGCCGGGCCGGGGGCGCCGGACCATCGGTCCTTGGGCCTAGGACCCTGGTTCGTGGGCGGTCGGCGGGAAACGCCACCGCCCCGGAGTGGGAAGTCGGCGGATCCGACTTCCCACTCCGGGGCGGTACGCGTGCCTCAGACGGCGGTGATTACTCGACCACGCCGGACTTGGCGATCTTGATAACGGCCGAGGTGCGGCCGCTCTGCGAGCCGAGCGACTCGATCTTCTTCACCAGGTCCATGCCCTCGACGACCTCGCCGAAGACGACGTGCTTGCCGTCCAGCCAGTCGGTCACGATGGTGGTGATGAAGAACTGCGAGCCGTTGGTGTTGCGGCCGGCGTTGGCCATCGACAGCAGGCCCGGGCGGTCGTGCTTGAGCTGGAAGTTCTCGTCCGCGAACTTCTCGCCGTAGATGCTCTTGCCGCCGGTGCCGTTGTGGTTGGTGAAGTCACCGCCCTGCAGCATGAAGGCCGGGATCACGCGGTGGAAGCCGGAGCCCTCGTAGCCGAAGCCGTTCTGGCCGGTGGCCAGCTCGCGGAAGTTCTGGGCCGTCTTCGGGACGACCTCGTCGAACAGCTTGAAGACGATGCGGCCGGCCGGCTCGTCGTTGATGGTGATGTCGAAGAAAACGTTGGAACTCATGCAGGGATCATGGCACGAGCGGTCCGCTCCCGCTCGGTACCCCCGGGAGCGCGCAGGCCGGAGGCGCCGTGTTATCCGGTCTGCCGGCCGCTCAGCGCGGGGTAGTCGGTGTACCCCTCGACTCCCCCGCCGTACATCAGCCCGTCGCGGAGCGGATTGAGCGGGGCGCCGGTGCGCAGGCGCTCGACCAGGTCGGGGTTGGCGAGGAAGCCGCGGCCGAAGGAGATCAGGTCCGCCCCCGCCGCCAGCAGCCGCTCGGCGGCGGCCCTGCCGCCGTCCTCGGGCAGCGGCCCGCCCCAGCCGAGCACCGGGTTGGCGATCAGGGTGCCCGGCCAGGTCTTGCGGAGCTCCTGGAAGACGGCGTCCTCCGGGTCCGCGAAGACCACGTGCAGGTAGGCGAGGCCGTCGTCGGCGAGCTCGCCGACCAGCGCGCGGTAGATCTCGGCGGTGTCCCCCTCGTCCATGCCCTGGCCGGTGAAGCCGGGCGAGACCCGCAGGCCGACCCGCTCGGGGCCGATCTCCGCCGCGACCGCCCGGACCACCTCGACCACGAAGCGGATCCGGTTCGCCACCGGGCCGCCGTACGCGTCGGTACGCCGGTTGGTGTTCCGGGCGAGGAACTGGTGCAGCAGGTAGCCGTTGGCGCCGTGCACCTCGACCCCGGCGAAGCCCGCCTCGACGGCGTTGCGGGCGGCGGCCGCGAAGTCGGCCACGGTCTGCCGGATCTCCGCCCCGGTGAGCTCCCTGGGGACGACGGCCTCCCGGTGCCCGCTCGGCGTGTGGACGGTCTCGGGGAAGGCCACCGGCGAGGGCGCCACCGGGTGCAGCCCGCTGTTCTCCGGGTGGCCGATCCGCCCGCCGTGCTGGAGCTGCAGGAACATCCGGCCGCCGGCCGCGGCGACGGCCCCGGTCACGGTGCGCCAGCCGGCCACGTGCTCGGGGGCGTGGACGGCGGGGGTGCCGGCGTACGTCCGGCCGACCCGGTTCGGGGTGGCGGCCTCGGCGATGATCAGCCCGGCGCCGGCGCGCTGCGCGTAGTACTCGGCCATGATCGGCTGCGGAACACCGTCGGCGCCGGCCCGGGTGCGCGTCATCGGTGCCATCACCAGGCGGTTGGGGAGGCGGAGCGGGCCCAGGTCTGCGGGCTCGAAGAGACCGGCGGTTCCAGTGTTCGTCGTCATGCCGGAGACCGTAGAAGCTAACATCGGTGTCAGGTTCAAGTCCCTACGGGGCGAAGCCCTTTCGGGGCTCGGATCGGACGACGGGGTGGACGGCATGCGGATCGGCGAACTGGCCCGGCGGACGGGCGTCAGCGAGCGCTCGCTGCGCTACTACGAGCAGCAGGGCCTGCTGGTGGCCCGCCGCACCGGCGGCGGCCACCGGGAGTACCCGGAGGCCGCCGTCGACCGCGTGGTGCACATCCAGGAGCTGTTCGCGGCCGGGCTGCACAGCCGCACCATCTACAAGATCCTCCCCTGCATGCGGGACTCCGACGGCAGCCCGAGCGAGATCGCCACCCCGCTGCTGGTCGAGGAGCTCACCGCGGAGCGGGAGCGGATCGACCGGACGATCAACGACCTGCTGCGCTCGCGCGAGGTGCTGGACGAGGTGATCGTGACCGCCTCCGGGGCGCCGTCACAGCCGGCCCGGCCCGCGCAGCCGTCCGCGCCCGAGGCCGCCTAGGACGGCCCGGCCGGGCCGCCGACGGACGGCTGGCGGGTGGCTGCGGGCTTGCGGGCCAGCAGGTAGGCCTGCGGGGTGCTCTCCTCGCCGTCCGGCTCGCGGACCGTACGGGAGGTCATCACCAGGCCGGCCCCGCGGACCAGCTCCTCGACGCGCTCCGGCCGCAGGCGGCGGAAGTCCAGTGACACCGGGTGGCCGAAGGGCCGCTCCAGGCGCAGGGGCTCCTCGCCGACCTGGAAGGCGAGCAGCAGTCGGCCGCCGGGGGCGAGCACCCGGGCGAACTCGGCGAACACCTCGGGGAGGCGCTCCCCCGGGGTGTGGATGATCGAGTACCAGGCCACCGCGCCGGTCAACTCGCCGTCCCGGAACGGCAGTTCGAACAGCGAGCCGACCTCGAACGGAACCTCCGGGTAGGCGGCCCGGGCCAGCTCGACCATCCGGGGCGAGAGGTCGATCCCGCGCACGTCCAGTCCCAGACCGTGCAGGTGGCTCGTCACGTAGCCCGGGCCGCAGCCGAGTTCGGCCGTCCTGGGGTCCGGACGCTCGGCGCGGACCAGGTCGGCGAAGAGCGCCAGCACGGCGCGGTCCGTCGGCCTGGTGTCCATCGCGCGGCTGAAGCGGTCGGCGTAGTCGGCGGCGATGGTGTCGTAGAACGCCCTGGTCGTGGTGAGGAAGTCCGGCTCGGTCATGGCCCGGCACCCTACCCGCCGCCCTCGGAACGTAGCATCACCTTTCGTCAACCAGCGGGAGGGGAACGGACGATGAGCACGATCGGGGTCTACCTGGCGCACCCGCGCCCCGGCAGTTTCAACCACGCCCTGTACGAGGCCGTGGTCGACGAACTGCGGGGGCGCGGCAGCGAGGTACGGGCGCACGACCTCTACGCGGAGGGCTTCGCGCCGCTGCTGACCGCCGAGGAGACCGGCACGGTGGACGCGGCGGACCCGTCCGCCGATGCCGGCCTCGCCCTGCACCGCGCCGAGGTGGCCACCCTGGACGCGCTCGTGCTGGTCCACCCCAACTGGTGGGGCATGCCGCCCGCCGTCCTGGCCGGCTGGGTGCAGCGGGTGCTGGCCCCCGGCGTCGCCTACAAGCTGGGCACGGCGGACGGCGAACCGGCCGGGCTGCTGCGGGCCGGGCGGGCCCTGGTGCTCAACACCTCGGACACGCCCGAGGACCGCGAGCGCAGCGAGTTCGGCGACCCGCTGGAGCGGATCTGGGCGGCCTGCGTGCTGCCGTACGTCGGCGTCACCGACATCCGGCGGACGGTGTTCCGCACCGTCACCGACTCGACCGCCGCCGACCGCGCCGAATGGCTGCGGCGGGCGCGGGCGCAGGCGGCGGCACTGCTCGACTAACCGGCTCCCGGGGACGGGCCCCGGGAGGCCTCAGAGCTCCAGCTCGGCCACCGTCTGGTCGCCGCTCAGCTCGCCGGTCGGGCGGAAGCCGAGGCGGGCGTAGAACTCCGCCGGGCCGTGGGGGCCGGGCACGTAGGTGACGGTGGCCCGGGTGCCGCCGCGGCGGCGGATCTCGGCGCAGACCTGCTCGACGGCGAAGCGGCCGTAGCCCCCGCGCTGCTCATCGGCGTCGACCAGCAGGCGCCACAGGCCGGAGCGCGGGTGGTCGTCGGGCTGCTCCGGGTGGAAGCGGATGTCGAAGAAGGCCATCACGAAGCCGACCGGCTTCCCGTCGTCCAGGATCAGCCGCGGCCACGCGGTCTCCCCGTACGCGTACGCCTCGGCCAGCGACTTCACCACCGGCGCGACCAGGCCCTCCTGGTCGGGGCGCACCCGCAGGGCGAGGGCGGCGTCGATGTTCGCGGGGGTGACGGCGGCCAGGCTGAGGGTGGACGGCGCGGGGGCCGTGGCGGAACCGGAGGCCGTGGCGGAGGCGGAGGCCGTGGCGGAGGCGGGCAGGGCGGACACGGAAGGTGCTGAGGACATGGCGGGCAGCCTAGGGAGCGGAGCTTCCCGCCGTCGCCCGGATTTCCTCCGGCCGCGGCTGCCCCCGACCGCGGACGGGCGGTCGGGGGCCGTGGGTGCCCGGGCCGGACGGGGCCCGTGGCCGCCTTACGGGAGGTTGCGGGCCATGACGATGCGCTGGACCTGGTTGGTGCCCTCGTAGATCTGCGTGATCTTCGCGTCCCGCATCATCCGCTC
>NZ_JBIWNL010000056.1:29389-48018 GCF_044767225.1 Kitasatospora sp. NPDC101447 | reverse complement strand
GCGCGGCCGCCCCCCCCCCCGCGCCCCCCCCCCCCCCGGGGCGCCGGCGCCCCCCCCCCCCCCCCCCCCCCCCCCCCCCCCCCCCCCCCCCCCCCGTCCCGCGACCGTCAGTCCTCCACGCCGTAGTACTGCGCGAGGAACTCGACCACCTCCCCGGCGTGCGGGGTCAGCTGCGGCAGGTGGGTGGACAGGGCGGTGCGCACGGCGTCGCCGAGTTCGGTGCGGCCGGTGGCCGCGGCCCTGACGTACGGGTCGAGGCGCCGGACGAGCTCGTAGTTGCTGCCCAGGTCGAGCTCCCGCATGGTGCGCTGGAGCGGCGGGGCACCGACCGGCGGTACGGGCGGAAGCAGTCGGCTGACGAAGGTGACCCGGTGCATGACCCGCCAGCACGGGGGCTTGCGGTCGGTCCGGCGGACCTCGCGCAGTGCGCTCGCGTTCGGGTCGGTGCCGTTGTCCAGCCAGCGCGGGTCGACGACCTTGTGGAAGAAGGCGTCGAAGTGCTCGGTGTCCTCGCCGAGGTAGAAGCTGAGGAACCGGTACGCGTCGACCTTGCCCGGGGCGTTGACGGGGTTGCCGTCGGCGTCGTAGACGGGCTTGCGGCCGGTGTCGTACTTCTGGAGGTTCCCGGAGGGCGCGCAGGCCACGTTCAGCCCGAAGGAGCGGGTGGCCTGCCTGCCCCGGGCCCTCGTCGCGGTCATGCCGCCGCCGATGGAGGCGTCGAGCTGGGCGTTGACGCCGACGCCCATGACGTCGAAGGACGTGCCGACGGAGGTGCCGACGGACCCGGAGAACGAGTACGAGCCGGAGGTCGTCTCGCTCACCGCGTCGGTGGTCTCGGTGGTCTCGGCGAAGAAGCCGCCGTCCGCCGTCCACACGTAGGTGTTGACGAGGTCGCGGCGGGAGAAGCCGGCTCCGGTGGCGCTGTCGGCGGTGTCCCGGCCGCGGGCGGGCGAGGCGTCGCCCCCGATCGCGCCGCCGAGCACCCGGCCCGCGCGTTCGGCCGTGGGGTCGGGCGCGTGCGTCTCGGTGGAGACGGCCTCGTAGTAGCTGCGCAGCCGCTGCTGGTCGCGCTGGATGCGGCGCTTGATCGCGTACGCCTCGCGCGGCTTGTAGTAGCTGTACTCGCCGTTGTCCCGGGCACCGGGGTAGTCCGGGTCGAGGACCTTGCCGTGCTCGTCGTAGCCGACGGCGCCGTCGAGCGTGCCCTGCTTGGTGTAGCGGGGGTTGAGGGGGAAGGGGATGACGTTCCAGTCCTTGGGGATGTCCGGGTTGGGCTGGATCCGGTAGGCGACCAGCGCGCCGCTGTGCGCCAGGCGCAGCGCGAAGACGTCCGCGGTCTGCGACTGGACCAGGGCGAAGCCGGTGTTGGCGGGCACGTAGCGGCGGCCGAGCGCCGCGTTGAGCGGCTTGAGCGGGTCCTCCCAGCTGCCGGCGAGCTCCACCTTCAGGGCGCGGGTGGTGTTCTCGCCCTGGGAGACGGCGGTCTCCTCGGCCCAGCTGTTGGAGAACTCCAGGGTGCCGCGCACCCCCGCCGACACCTTGGCCTTGGCCATGGACTTGGCGATGCCGAAGCCCAGGGGCGCGGTGATCATCCACATGTCGATGTCGACCTCGTTCGACAGGGCGAAGCCGAAGGCCGCGTCGACGCTGCGCTCCTTGGCCGACGACAGGGAGTGGACGACCTCCTGCGCCTCGGTGAACTCCACCGACGCGACGCTGTCGTAGGTGGAGCGGTCGGGGTCGACGGTGTTGGGGGTGAGGTTCTCCGACGGTACGGGCGGCGCGCCCTCGACGTAGCCGACCAGCTGGGGGTCGAACTGCACCTGGCCGACCCACTCGCTGACCAGGTTGCCGACCTTGTAGCCGGTGACCAGGTGCCAGCGCCCTTCGCGGAGGTAGGCGTAGGCCCGCTTGAGCACGCCGAAGGCCTCGCCCTTGGCCGAGTACTGCATGTCGGCGTACTCGGCGACGGCCGGGGCGCCGGTGATCCGCTCGTGGAAGGGCGTGCGCATGGCCGCCAGCGCCGACCGGACCTGCGCGGTGTCGCTGGAGACGGGTGCGGTGGACAGCACCGCGGTGGGACGGCCCGGGGCGTCGGGCAGGGACAGGTGGTTCCCGCGCAGGCCCTCGTCCAGGACGAGCCGGGCGTTCCCGTCGGTGGAGGCGTCGTCGAAGGACCAGTAGCCGATCAGGTCCTCCTTCTCGCCCTTGAGACGGGTGAAGAGGTTGTCGAGGACCTGCTCCTGGGTGCGGGCGGTGCGCCAGACCCGGACCTCCTCCAGGACGCCGTGGAACGCCTGGGTGGCCCGGCCGCCGTCGAGCCGCGCGCCGAGGGCGAACGCCCGGTCGCCGTAGCCGGCGAAGGCCGCGTCCTCCAGCGGGTCGCAGGCCACCGCGACCCCGTTGCGGTACAGGCGGAAGAGGCTGCCGCGCGGGTCGGGGTTGCGGGTCCAGCGGGCGCCGCGCAGCCGCGCGGTGTGCGAGCCGGCGCTGTCGGCGGCGGTGTTGCCCGTGTTCTCCTCGAAGCGCCAGTGCGCGGTCAGGCCGCGGTCGCGCGCGGAGACGGAGGTGCCCAGCCGGGCCGCGTCCCGCGCGGTGCCCCACAGCCGGACCTCGGCGACGACACCGGTCAGGGCGTGGGTGTGCAGGCCCTCGCGGGCCGAGCCGATGTCCAGGGTGCCGGAGTTGCCCCGGGCGCCGGGCCCCTCGTAGCGGGCGGTGCCGGCCTCGCGGCCGTCGATGAAGAAGCGGATGTCCTGCCAGTCCCGGACGTCGACGGACTCCACCAGGTCGACGTTCTGCCTGACGGGCTTGCCGTCGGCGCCGGTGGCCGTGATCTCCTTGCTGCCCTTGCGCTCCTGCATCGACCGGCCGCTCTTGCGGACGACGGCGAGGCGGTGGAACGCGCCGGCGCGCACGGCCTCGGTGGAGGTGAACCGCACCAGAGCGCCGTCGGCCTCCTCGAAGCCGAACTCCAGCCTGCCGTCGGGCAGGACGAGCAGCCGGTAGGGGACGCTGCCGCCGGCGCCGTCGGCCGCGCGGCCCTTGGACACCAGGCCCTGGGGCGCGCCGAGGGCGTCGACGCGGCAGAAGACCTCCAGGGTGAGGTCGTCGGTGATGTCGAGGGCGTCGTCGTCGGGCACGTCGAGGTACGCGCCGTCGGTCAGTTCGACCGCCCAGGACTGCTCGTAGGCGACGGCGAGGTGGACCCACTCGTGCGGCGGGAAGGTGGCGCGGGTGGCCACCAGCCGGTCGCCGACGCCGGCGACGACGCGGTAGTCCGTCGCCGCCGCCGCGTCGAGCGCGGTGGGGGCCGCCGCCGTGGCCACCCCGCCGCGCAGGACGACGTGCCGCTCCTGGCCGGAGCGGTCCTGGACACCGGGCTTGCCGTTCACCCGGTCGAGCGGGTCGGCGGCCGGCCAGTAGCCCGTCAGCCCCGCCTCCGTGCCGGTCAGCCGCCGGTTCTTCAGCTCCCGGACCTGTGCCGCGGTCCGGGCGGTGCCCCAGAGCCGGACCTCGTCCATCTCGACGGCGGCGTACTCGGGCACCCAGCCGGCAAAGTGGCTGCCGAAGCTGAACGGCCCGTCGCCGTTGTAGGTGCCCTTCGCGGTGCGCCGGGCCTCCTCGACGCCGTCCCGGTAGATCACCTGCTCGCGGGTGGCCGCCGTGAACACGCAGGCCCAGTGGTGCCAGTCGGTGTCGTCGTACCCGTACGGGGTGGTGAGGTCGTCGCCGTAGAAGGCGAAGGTGAAGTCGCTGGTCTTGCGGAAGCCGATGTGCAGGCTGCCCCTGTCCGTCCCGTTCGAGGCGCCGTGGCCGACGAGGTACTGCGCCCGGCCGTCCCACGCGGTCGTGCGACGCGCCCAGAACTCCACCGTGAAGTCCTGGTTCGCGAGGCTGAACCCGCGCTCGGTCACGGCGACGCCGCTCCGGCCGTCGTAGGCGAGGGCGGGCACGACGGGGGCGGCCGGGGCGAGGAGGCCCAGGGTGTACGGCGCGTCGCCGGTGCCGGCGTGGATGACCCTGGCGGCGCCGGACACCTGCTCGGGGTTGACCCACGCCTCCAGGGTCAGGTCGCGGGGCGCCGTCACCTGGTCCAGCTGCGCCTGCGGCAGGGTGAGCACGGCGGCCCGCCCGTCGAAGGAGTAGGCCCGGCCCGGGGTGTCCGCGCGCCACCGGCAGCCCTGCCCGGTGACCAGGTCCGTCACCTCGCCGAGGGGGATCTCGCGCGCCCCCTCGGGGTCCGCGAGCACCAGCCGGGAGCCGGCCGAGAGCGGGCTGCCGGGGCGGTTGGCGGAGGCCCGCCGGTGGTCGTAGCGCAGGCGCCGGACGACGTCGCCCGGCCGGGGCTCGGGCCCGCCCTCGCCGCTGTCCAGGCGCACCTTGACGGTTCCCGGCGCGTGGTCGGCCTCCGTCAGGTAGAGGTGGCCGCCGATGGTGACGGGCGTCCCGGCCGGCAGGGCGGCGGGGAGGGGCTCGGCCAGCTGGAGCACGCCGCCGGCGACGTCGCCGGCCCGGCCGCCGGACAGCAGCCGGAGGGTCGCGTCGAAGGACTGCACCGTGCCGATCCGGACGGGTTCCTCCGGCGCGCCGTTGACGATCGCGGCGAAGTCCGCCGCACGGCGGGGCAGCCGCTCCCAGGTCTCGACCTCCTCGCCGTGCTCCACGGTGAGGTCGCACAGCTCGGGCCGGGCACCCGGGGTGATGCGGATGCGCACCGGGTCCAGCCGGGTGCCGGCGTCGCGGGCGGTGAAGGTGATCGCCGTGCCGCTGCCCGCCGTCAGGCGGCGGGAGGAGCGGGCGACCGCGGTGTCGTAGTAGGCGGCGAAGAACTGCCCGTTGGAGCCGCGGAAGTACAGCACGACGTTGCCGGTGGCGCTGTCGAGCAGGTACGGGCGGTCCGCCGACCGGGCGAAGGCCAGCAGGGCGCCGGAGCAGCTCAGGCCGGTGCGGTCCAGGGAGAGCCGCGGGACGGGCAGGGCGACGTCGTTCGCTCCCTTGAGACCGCCGGTGAGCCGGGCCAGCTCCTCCCGCTTCGCGGTCAGTTCGGCCTGGTGGGCGGCGATCTCGCGCTGCCGCCGCTCCAGGAGCTCCCGCTGCGGCCGGAGTTCGGCGAGCTGCCGGTCGAGTGCCGCCACGCGCTGGACCGCGTCGCGGATGTCGGGGTGTCCGAGGTCGTGGAGGGAGACCCGCTCGACGGTGATCAGGCCCTCGCCGGACTCGGTGACCGGGGCGGACTCGTACTGGACCACACGGTCTCCGAGCCGGTCGGGGGCGCAGACCGTCCGCTCGCTGTACCGGTTGACCAGGGTGCCGAGCCCGTCGCCGGTCTCGTAGAGGCCGAAGAGCGTGTTCCAGTGCCCGGCCTGGCGCGGCCAGAGGATCAGCGGGGCGTCGTCGTCCCGCCGCTCACCGGCGACGTTCATGTCCTTGCCCGCGTTCAGGTTCTGCAGGTGGTAGAGCATGGAGCCGTTCCAGGACGACCCCGGGGGCATCACGAAGGCCCACAGCGCGGACTTCGCCTGCGGATCGGAGGTGCGCACCAACGGCGTCTCGTTGCCGGTGCCGTCGCCCTGCACGGCGAGGTACTGCGGCTTGCCGTCCCGGGTGTTCCTGAAGCGCAGCCGGACGGCCCAGCCGGTGATGTCCTGGGAGCGCGTGTGGAAGAGCTCGCGCTGGCGCTCCAGCTCCGGCACGTCGGCGGTCTGCCGGGCCAGGTCGGCGGCCTCGGACTCCTTGGCCGTGACGTCCTGGACCAGCTCGCGGATCCGGGCGTCCAGTTCGCTGATCGTCTCGACGTCGGCGGTGCCGTCGGGTGCGGCGAGCACCGGCAGCTCCAGCTCGTCCGGGACCTCGGCGAGCCGCCCGTCGCGCCCCACTCCGAAGTCGACCGTCGCCAGGTACGCCTCGTCCGTCGCCCCGCCGGACTTCGGGTCCGGCCCGGAGGTCGCGTACGAGAGCAGCACCCGGGCCTGGCGCTTCACGGGCTTGGGATCCTTGTCGTAGCCCGAGCTGGTGGCCTCCTGCTGGTGGTAGAGCACGGCGGACAGCCCCGAGACGGCCTTCCGGCCGACGACGGCGAAGCTGTCCCGGCGCACGCCCGGGTGGTCGCCGACGGGGGCCTCGGACGTCACCCACCGTGGGCCGCCGAGGAGTTCGCCGTGCCGGGCGTGGTCGGTCTGGTCGTGCAGACGGGTGCCGGACCCCTCGTCGAAGCGGTAGTAGGCGACGAGTCCCGGGTCGTTGCCGATCAGGCGGACGCCCTTGTCCCGCTTGAGCTCCTCGGCGGTGCGGGCGCGGTCCCAGATCCGCACCTCGTCCATCTCGGCCCGGACGCCGTCGAACCACAGGGCCTTGCCCAGGAACAGCGGGCCGGTCCCGGCGTAGGGGCGGTCGGCGGTACGGACAGCGGCCGCCTCGCCGTCGCGGTAGACGGTCTGGCGGCGCGTCGCGTGCTCGAACACGCAGGCCCAGTGGTGCCAGTCGGTGTCCGCGACGCGGACGTCCGTGTTGAAGTCGTCGCCGAAGAAGGCGAAGGTGAAGCGGTCGTCGTTCCGGAAGCCGATGTGCAGGGAGTGGTGGACGCTGCCGGCGGCGTCGCCGTGGCCCACGAAGTACTCCTCCTGGCCGGTCGCCGTACGCCGGGCCCAGAACTCGACCGTGAAGTCGCGGCCGGCGAACTCCGGGGCGTCGGCGACCCGGACGTGCGCCGGGCCCGGGCCGAAGGCCAGCGCGGTCTCGGCGTGGCCCTCGGTGCTCACCACGGGGACCAGCGGCTGCCCGGTGAACGGGCAGGTGCCGGGGGTGGTCTCGTAGACGGCGTCGCGGTGGGCCGGGTCGGGGCTGGTCCAGGCCTGGGTGCCCTGGAGGTCGAACAGACCGTCGCGGCCCTGTTCGACACTGAACGAGTCGATGCGGCCGGTGGCGTCGTTGTGCGCGAAGATCTGCCAGCGCTGCTGTCCGTGCACGGCGGTGGGGACGAGCAGGGCGGTGAAGCGGCCACCGGACAGGCGCCGGACGAAGGACAGGTGCTGCGTCGGCTCGTGGAAGGGACGGCCTTCCATGTCGGTCGTGCCCAGGCTGTCCTTCGCCGAGTCCGGCCGGGTCTTGTGCCGGCTGCGGCGGAAGCGTGCCTCCAGGACGGGCTTGAGCTCCCCGCCCACGAGGAGGAAGCGGTCGCACAGGAGGGTGTCCGCCACCAGCGGCACCTTGGCGCCCGTGTCGTCCGTGGCGTAGTCGCCCCGCTCCCGATCGGCGGAGGACCCGCCCGGGGCCAGCCGGTGGACGGCGTCCGGGTGGTCGGCGCCGATCGACTGCCGCAGCACGACGATGTGGGTGCCGTCCGACAGGGCGTGGAACGGGACGGGGGCCGTGAGCCTGGCCGTGGTGGACAGGAAGGGGTCCAGTTCGTCCTCGGTCAGCCGCTCGCCGGCGGCCGCCTCGACCCGTCCGCCGTTCTTGACGACCGGCAGCGCGGTGGCCCCGGCGACCGCGTAGCCGGTCTCCGTGATCTCGGAGGGGAAGCGCAGCGGGAGCGGGTTCTCCGACCAGTAGGCGGCGTCCAGCTCGCCCTTGGCGTCGTCGTGCCGGGACAGGTCCAGCACGCCGTAGACGATCCGCCGCTGGTCGTCCATGGCCAGGGCCACCGTGGTGCCCTGGTGCCGGACCGTGGTGGTGTGGACGTAGGTGCGGTCGCTGTAGACCTTGAGCAGGTGGTGCTCGGCGGACAAGGAGTCTCCTCAAGAGATCTCGGGTGCGGAGGGTCGGATCGCGGAACGGCCGTGGACGATCCGGGCACCACCCGGCCCGGCCCGGGTCGGGTCGGCGGGGTGCCGGGGTACGGTGAGCACACGATTGACCGGACACTGACACACCGTCAAGAAGCCCTCCGTGCAGGGTGGCCGGAATGTGTCGTCCGGCGCCGACCTCGGCGAGGTCCGTCCCGAGCGGGCGGCCCCCGGCCGCAGCACCGGTGCCACTGCGCCGTGGATTCCGCCTCGGACCGAGCGACGTCGGCCCGTTCATGCTCGCCGGAGCGGCGGGCGTCCCGGCAGGGCGTGCGGGGCGGAGCGTGGAGCGCAGCAAGATCCACTGGTGGGACCGCGCTCCGGTCGACGCGCTACGGTGACGATCGCGGAGCACGGCCGGCCTTCCCCGCCGGGAAGGCTGGCTTGATCACGCAGGTCGGCCCCGGCGAGTTCGACGAGGCCGTTCGAATGCTGCGGAGGCACCGGCCGTGGAGGCCCCGACCGGCGAGGCGCACGGGCAGGCGCACCACGGTGACGACGACGCCCTGCGGGTCCAGTCGGCCACCGTCGTCGAGCCCGGCGCGGGCCGGCCCGCGGGCGGCGCGGTCGTCGTCGGAGTCGGCGACGTGTGGTGCGTCACCCACGGGGCGGGCGTGACCGTGGGGCCGGGCGCCCGGACGGCCCGGACGAGCCCGCGGCCGTTCGCAGCGGTCGCCGTGTTCGCGGCGTGTGCAGAGTGCGCGGCGTTTGCAGCGGGGAACAATGTGGTGTCCATGCCACCCTCCGTGTGCCGTCGACGGTGGTGCCGGTCGCAAGCAGGGACGGCCGCGGGGCGCCGGAACGTCCGGCCGAGGCCTCGGTGGGACGGTCGACCCGGTGGCCGACCGGCCGTCCTGATCTTCACGTTAGCGGCAGGGCCGCGGCAGACCGCGGCACCCCGGGCGGAACCTCACGGTCGCACCGGCACCCCGGTACTACGGCCCACCGGGCCCCCGGGCCGGGTCCCGCTGGCGCGGACGCGGTCCACGGACGTTCGCGATCCGTAAGGTCCGGGGTCCCGGCTTCCGGCACGGTCCGTTCCTACAGTGACGGGGAGGTTGTTCCCGAGAAGAGAGGTGGACCGGGATGACGGTCGACCAGGACGTCCCGCCGAGCGCCGAGCTGGGTGTGATCGGTGGCTCCGGGCTCTACGCGCTGCTGGACGACGTGACCGAGGTGCGGGTGGAGACGCCGTACGGCGAACCGAGCGACGCGCTGTTCCTGGGCGAGGTGGCCGGCCGCCGGGTCGCCTTCCTGCCCCGGCACGGGCGCGGCCACCGACTGCCCCCGCACCGGATCAATTACCGGGCCAACCTGTGGGCGCTGCACGCGCTGGGGGTGCGGCAGGTGGTGGCGCCGTGCGCGGTGGGCGGGCTGCGCCCGGAGTACGGGCCGGGCACCCTGCTGGTGCCCGACCAGTTCGTCGACCGGACCTCGGGGCGGGTGCAGACCTTCTACGACGGCCTGCCGCTCCCGGACGGCACGGTGCCCGAGGTGGTGCACGTGTCGATGGCCGACCCGTACTGCCCGGCCGGGCGGCGGGCGGCGATGGACGCCGCCCGGGAGGCCGCCTGGGAGCCGGTGGACGGCGGGACCCTGGTGGTGATCGAGGGCCCACGCTTCTCCACCCGCGCCGAGTCCCGCTGGTTCACCGCCAACGGCTGGTCGGCGGTCGGCATGACGGGCCACCCGGAGGCCGTGCTCGCCCGTGAACTCGGTCTCTGCTACAGCTCGGTGGCCCTGGTCACCGACCTCGACGCCGGGGTGGAGAGCGGCGAGGGCGTCACCCACGGCGAGGTGCTGGAGGCGTTCGCCCGCAACGTCGACCGGCTGCGCACCGTCCTGTTCAAGGCGCTGGAGCGGCTGCCGCTCCTGCGCGAGTGCGCCTGCCCGCACGCGCTGGACGGTCTCACGACCGGCCTCCCCGGGGTTCCCGGCGCCTGACGGCCCGATCCCGGCGCCCGAGGGCCGGGCCCCGGCGTCCGGGGGCCCGGTCCCGGCGCCGCCACCGCCCGGCGAACGCGACCAGCAGCGCGACGCCGGCGGTGGCGGCCAGCACCAGCAGCCAGTTGCGCAGGTAGGGCAGTGGCAGCACCGACGGGTTGCCGTGGTCCTCGTCGGCCCGCAGGACGGCCGGCAGGCCAACGGCGGTGACGGCCGCCGCGACGAAGAGCCAGCCGCGCAGCACGGGACCGCGGACCACGAACGCGCCCAGCACGCACAGCAGCGGCACCCACAGCCCGTCGTGGATCACCAGCCCGCCGACCGCCCAGACCAGGACATCCGACGGGTCGGTGATGTACGGGTCACCGAGCAGCCCGGACAGGCCGTAACCGATCACGGCGAGGCCGGCCGCCAGCAGCAGCGCACGGACGATGCGCAGAGCCCGGACAGCACGGGCAGCACGGGCGGCACGGACGCCGGTGGTCATGCGATCACCTCGACGCGTGCGACCCACTTGGTCTGCAGGACACCGGGCCGGTTCGGCGCGATCACGCGCGCGGGGAACCCGTGGTCCGCCGCCAGGACTTCGCCGTTGACGCGCAGGGCGAGCAGACTGAGCGGATCGTCCACGTACGTCGCGGGCATCTCCATCACCCGGTACGGCCCCGAGGCCTCCAACGACGTGACCCGCACCGCCGAGCCGGGCGGGGCTCCGGCACGCCGCACCAGGTCGGTCAGCCGGACCCCGGTCCACCGGGCCGACGCGCTCCAGCCCTCCACACAGGCGATCGGCAACTCCACCGAGTGCTGCGGGAGTTCGCCGAGCTCCGCAAGGGTGAGCTCGTACGGCTGCGGCCCGTCCACCCGCAGCCGCCAGTCGGCGGGCACCGTCACCGTGCCGGCCTGGGCGGCGGTGCGGTTCACCGGCAGGCCCTGGGGGCCGATGTCGGGGCGGCGCGGGGCCAGCAGGTCCAGGGACCGCAGCCAGGGCACGCTCTGCCCGGCGGTCACCAGGGTGACGGCGCCGACGGCGGCGGTGGTCGCCGCGAGGAACGCGCGGCGCTGCGCCAGGGCCGGAGCGGCCCGGCGCCACCAGTGCGCGGCGATGAGCGGTGCCTTGACGGCCAGGTGGACCAGCAGTCCGCCGGTGGCCAGCCAGCCGAGCCAGAAGTGGGTCTGCCGGAACGGGAACGGCCACGGGTACCACTGCAGGGTGTTCAGCAGGCCGGTGAACAGTTCCAGCAGGACGGCCGCCACCAGCAGGGCGATGCCGAGCCGTTCCAGGGCGTGCAGCACGCTGCGCGCCGGCGGCCACTCGAACAGCCGCGGGTAGACCGCCCACAGCTTCGCGCCGGCCAACGGGATCGCGGCCAGGCCGCTGATCACGTGCAGGCCCTGGGTGACCCGGTAGCCGTTCACCGGCCGTGCGGGCAGGTGCGGCGCGAGCCAGCCGGGCGGGTCCTGGAGCAGATGGCTGGTCAGACCGGTCAGGAAGCACACCAGGAGGGCCACCCCCAGCCAGCGGCCGACGACGACCACGGTCCGCGGTTCGTGCAGCGGTGAGGTGAACGCCCCCTCGCGCAGCGGCCCGCGCCGCAGGAACGCGGGGGGCGCGGGCAGCGGGGGGTCGTAGCGGCGGCGGGGGGCCGGAGTGCCGGAGTCGGCGGGTTCGGTTTCCACCCGTCCATCGAAGCGCCCCGGGACCACCGACAGGTGCTCCGACGTGCTTACGGAATCCGAACGTCGCGGGCGCCACCGGGGGTTGGGAGGCGGGCCGGTGGGAGGGTGGGCGACGTGATCTCCCGTACCGTCCTCCGCTGTCTCCTCGCCCTTGCCGCCCTGGTCACCGCCCTGGCGCTGACCGTCGCCCGCAGCGGCGTCCTCCCGCTCCCCGGCTGGTACCTCCTCGACGTCGCCCTGTTCGTCGCCGCCGTACTGCTGCTGCGCGAAGTGCCCGGCGACCGGGTCGTGCCGCTGGTCCTGGCCGGTGGCGTCGCCGTGGCCGCCGTCGGACTGCTGGCGCCGCCGCGGACCAGCGACGACGCCTACCGCTACGTCTGGGACGGCCGGGTCCAGGCCGCCGGGATCTCGCCCTACGCCCACACCCCGGACGATCCGGCGCTGGCGCGGCTGCGCGATCCGGGGCTCTTCCCGGAGGGGGACGGGTGCACGGGCTGGGACGAGCGGCGCACCGCGGCCGGGGACTGCACCCGGATCAACCGGCCGGCCGTGCACACCGTCTACCCACCCGTGGCGCAGGCGTGGTTCGCCGCGGTGCACCCGTTCGGCGGCGGGGTGCGTGGGGTGCAGGTCGGCGGGGCGGTGCTCGCGGTGGCGACCACCGGGCTCCTGCTGCGGGTGGGGCGGCAGAAGTGGCGGGCCGCGCTGTGGGGGTGGTTCCCCGGCGTGACGGTGTGGGCGGTCAACGACGCGCACGTGGACACGCTCGGCGTGCTGCTCACCGTCGCCGGGCTCGGCTGCGCGGCGCGCGGGCGGGCGCTCGGCGGGGACGGGCGGGGGCTCCGCGGGGACAGGCAGGCGCTCCGCGCGGGGCTGCTGCTGGGCGGCGCCGTCGCGGCCAAGCTGCTGCCGGCCCTGGCCCTGCCGGGGGCGCTGTCGGGTCTGCTGGCCCGGCGTCCGACCCGCGACGACGTCCTGCTCGTCGGATCCGCGCTCGGAGCCTTCGCCCTGTCCTACCTCCCGTACGTGGTGGCCTCGGGCACCTCCGTCCTGGGCTACCTGCCGGGCTACCTGCGGGAGGAGGGCTACGAACAGGGACACATCGACCGGTTCGGACTGCTCCGGCTGCTGCTGCCCGACCCCCTCCTGCCGTGGGCGGCGGCCCTGGTCCTCACGGCGGTGGTGGTCCTGGTCCTGCGCCGGGGAGACCCGCACCGGCCGTGGGCCGGCGCGCTCCTGGTGACGGGCACGGCGCTGCTGCTCGTCGCCCCCTCCTACCCCTGGTACGGGCTGCTGGTGGTCGCACTGGTCGCACTCGACGGCCGCTGGGAGTGGCTGGCCGTCCCGGCCGCCGGGCAGGCGCTCTACCTGACGGGAGGCCAGACGGCGCAGCAGCTCTCCTACGGGGCGGCCCTGTGCGTCGTCCTCCTGGTCCCGCTGCTGCGGCAGCGCCACGCCGGACGGGCGTCCGTGGCGGTGGGCGCCGAGAAGTGACGGAAGTCTGACGAACCGGCGCCGGCCCTGTCCGTCCCGCCGCCCGGCTGGTCGAATCGGTGGCGTGAACGAACAGATCGAAGAGGGCCGGGGGACACCCGTCGGCCGCAGGGTGGTGCTGGGGCTGCTCGGGCTCGGCGCGGCCGGAGTCGCGGCCGGTCCGTACCTCCAGCGGGCGCAGGAGGCCGTGGCCGGCAAGGACCCGACGGGCCTCACCGGCCTGCTGCCCGGCGGCAGTGGCTTCCGGTACTACTCCGTGGTCGCCTCGGTTCCGACCCGGGGCCCGGACACGTACACCCTGACGGTGGACGGCCTGGTGGACCGCCCCGGCAGCTACCGCCTGGCCGACCTCCAGGCCATGCCGCAGCGCCGGATCGTGCGGGACGTCCAGTGCGTGACCGGGTGGCGGGTGCCGGACACCCCGTTCGAGGGCGTGCCGCTGGCCCACCTGCTCGATGCCGCCGGGGTCAGGGCCGGCGCCGGCGCGGTGCGGTTCAGCTGCTTCGACGGCGAGTACACCGAGAGCCTCACCCTGGAACAGGCCCGCCGCGACGACGTGGTGGTCGCGCTCAAGCTCCAGGACGCCCCGATCACGCACGCCCACGGCGGCCCGGTGCGGCTGTACGTGGCGCCGATGTACTTCTACAAGTCGGCCAAGTGGCTGTCCGGGATCACCGTGACCCGCACCGTGGAGCCGGGCTACTGGGAGCAGAACGGCTACGACATCGATGCCTGGGTCGGCCGCTCGAACGGACGTGACGATGCACCGACCGCCTGACCGCGTGCTCCGCTTCAGCCGCGCCGAGCGCTGGGTGCACCGCGCCACCGCCGCCCTGATGCTGACCTGCCTGGCCACCGCCGCCTGCCTCTACCTCGCGCCGCTGGCCGAGCTGGTCGGGCGCCGGCGGCTCGTCGTCACCGTGCACGTGTGGTGCGGCCTGGCACTGCCGGTACCCCTGCTGCTCGGGCTGGCCTTCCGGGCGGTCCGGGCGGACGTGTCGAGGCTGAGCCGTTTCCATCCGGTGGACCGGGCCTGGCTGCGCGCCGTGCGTCGGCGTGCAGAGCACCGTCCGGCGGGGAAGTTCAACGCCGGGCAGAAGCTCTACGCGCAGTGGACGCTCGGTGCGATGCTGGTGCTCCTCGGTACGGGCCTGGCGATGTGGCTCACCCACCTGGCACCGGCGACGTGGCGGACGGGCGCGACCTTCGTCCACGACTGGCTCGCCGCGGCCGTCGCCGTGGTCACCCTCGGACACGTCCGGATGGCCCTGCGGGACCCGGAGTCCCGGCGCGGGATGCGGACCGGGCTGGTCGACCGGCGCTGGGCCGAGCGGGAGCACCCCCAGTGGCCGCACGAGGAGCCCGCGGCGGTACGGGAGGAGCAGGCGGTGCGGGAGGAGCAGGCGGTGCGGGAGAGGCAGCCTGCGCAGGTGAAGCAGGCGGTGCGGGAGTAGCACCGGCGGCGCGCCCCGTCAGCGGGGGCGGACCGCCTTCCGGAAGGCGAGGAAGTGGCGGCCGTGGGAGGTCCAGCGCTCGGTCTCGACGAGCCCCGCCCGGCCGGCGCGCCAGGCCGTGGCCGTCGCACCGCAGCGGGCCCAGTCGAAGGGCGGTCCGACCCGTCCGTCCGCGCCTTCGACCCGGACGGTGGCCCGTTCGTCGACCTCCCCCGGCTCCACCTCGACCAGCAACACGCCGTCCGGGGCGAGCAGTTCGGCGCTCCGGGCGAGCAACCGCCCGGGGTCGCCGCCGATGCCGAGGTTGCCGTCGGCGAGCAGCGCACCACCCCACCGGCCCTCGGCGGGCAGCCGGTCGAAGACCGACCGGCGCAGGGCGGGCCCGCCGAGGCTGCGGGTCCGGGCCACCGCCGCTCCGGTGACGTCGACGCCCAGTGCCGGTACGCCCAGGCCGAGCAGGGCCGCGACGAGGCGTCCGGGGCCGCAGCCGAGGTCCACCACCGGCGCGGTCAGCCGGGTGCAGCGCACAAGCAGCCCGTGGTCCGCCCCGGCGGCGGGTGCGCACCAGCGTGCGACGTCCAGCGGGATCCGGCGGCCGTCCTCGCGCCGGAGCCACAGCGGGCCCCGGCCGACGCGGACGGCCTCGGCGAACGGGTCGTCCACCCACGCCTCGGTGGCGACGGTCACCCGGTCACCTCCTGCGCGGTCGCGATCGACCGGAGGCAGGCCGCGAACCTGCTCTCCGGGGCCTCGGCGGCGACGTGCCGCGCGTCCCCGATGGTGTCCACGTCGGTGACCAGCGGGAGTCGGCCGACCGTCAGGCCCTCCGCCGCCAGCCGGTCGAGCAGGGCCCGTCCGGTGTCCGGCGTGGACATCGGCACGCCCGGCAGCAGCCGCCCGGCCAGCCGCTCGGTCGGCTTCGCCAGCCCGAGCGCCCAGAACCCGCCGTCGTCGGCCGGCCCGTACCAGGCGTCGACGCCCGTACGCCGGGCGGGTGACAGGGCCTCGGCGAGGAGTGCGGCGTCCAGCTGCGGGGTGTCCATGCCCACCAGCAGGGCGGGCGCGTCCGGGGCGGTCCGCGCGGCGTGCGCGAAGGCGGCCGCGAGCCGGACGTCCAGCCCGCCGTCCGACTGCGGCACGACGTCCCAGCCGGGCGGCAGCCAGGGGCCGACGTCACCGTCCAGGACGAGCAGCCGCCGTCCGGCCGGCATCCGGGAGAGGGCGGTGAGGGTGTCGGTGAGTGCGGCCTCGGCCAGCGCCGCCGCCTGCTCGGGCGTGCACGGCGGGGTGAGCCGGGTCTTGACGCGCCCCGGGACCGGCGACTTGGCGATCACCAGGAGGGTCGGCGGCGGCGCGGCCAGGACGGCGCGCATGTCGCGGACGGCCTGCCGGGTGCCGCGCACGGTACCGGTGACCTTGGAACGACCCGTGCGCGGCAGGTAGTCGACGGGCGTCTCGGTGATCCGCATCCCGGCCGCCGACGCGGCGAGCACCATCTCCAGGGGGTAGCCGGAGCGGCGGTCGCCCAGGCCCAGCGCCAGCAGCCGGTCACGGCGGGCGGCCCGCATCGGGCCGAGGTCGTGCAGCGGTGCTCCCGTCCTCGCCCGCAGCCGGCGGGCCAGCGCGGCATTGGCCAGGCGGGCGTGCAGCGGCCACGCCCCGCGGGCCGCGGGGCGACGCCGGCCGAGCACCAGGTCCGCCGAGCCCGCGAGGACGGGCGCGGCGACGCGCGGCAGCTGGGCGGGATCCAGCGAGCCGTCGCAGTCCATGAAGCAGACCAGCTCGGCGGTCGCGGCCAGCAGCCCGGCGTGGCAGGCGGCGCCGAAGCCGCGCCGCGGCTCCTCGACGACCGTCGCGCCCAGCGAGCGCGCCAGGTCGGCCGAGCCGTCACGGGAGCCGTTGTCGACGACGATCGCGCGCCAGCCGACGGGCAGCCGGCCCAGCACCCAGGGCAGGGCCCCGGCCTCGTCGAGGCACGGCAGGACCACGTCGACGGGCGGCGACGAGGAAGAAGGAGGGGAGGGAGTCGGAGAGATCACGTCGGCCACGCTAAGCGCGGGCGGGCCCGTGGCGGCCGAACCGCGCCCTTACGAAAGTCCTACGTCCTCCCGCCGTCCCGTCCTCCCGTCGTCCCGTCGTCCCCCGTCCCGTCGTCCCCCGTCCCGTCGTCCTGACGTCCGCAGGGGCGGCGTTCCGCAGGCGCCGCGATCTTACGGAACACGAACGTCGACCCCGGCGGGGCACTCTGCCCCGGCCACGGCTCGTATCCTCGGCGAGGTGAACGACAGCCCCGCCTCCGCCGCGTCACCGGACCCGGCCCGCATCCTGGTGATCGACGACGACCTCACCGTCGGCGAGGTCGTCGCCGGCTACCTCACCCGGGCCGGCCACCTGGTCGACCGGGCCTGCGACGGCCGCCAGGGCCTGGACCTGGCCCGCGCCCACCGCCCCGACCTCCTGGTCCTGGACCTCATGCTCCCCGGGATCGACGGACTGGAGATCCTGCGCAGACTGCGCGCCTCCGAGGACGGCGCCGACCTCCCGGTCGTCCTGCTCACCGCCAAGGGCGACGAGGCCGACCGCATCCTCGGCCTGGAACTGGGCGCGGACGACTACGTCACCAAGCCCTTCTCCCCGCGCGAACTCGTCCTGCGCGTCCAGTCCGTCCTGCGCCGCTCGCGCGCCGCCGCGCCGACGGCGTCGGCCCTCGCGCCGCTGGCGTCCGGGGACGTCACCCTGGACCCGCAGGCCCGCCGGGCGCACCGGGGAGGGAACGAACTCCTCCTCACCCTACGGGAGTTCGACCTGCTCGCGTTCTTCCTCCGGCACCCCCGGGCGGTCTTCTCCCGCCAGGAGCTGATGCAGCGGGTCTGGGGCTGGGACTTCGGCGACCTGTCCACCGTCACCGTCCACGTGCGCCGGCTGCGCGAGAAGATCGAGGACGACCCCGCCGCACCCACGCTGATCACCACGGTCTGGGGCGTCGGCTACCGCTACGACCCCGTGACGGACGACAAGGACGGCCCCGCGTGAAGGACCTGCTGCTGATCGCCCTGTTCGCGGGGCTCGGCGCCACCGGCGCCGGCCTGCTCGGCTGGGTCGCCGTACGGCTGCTGCGCCGCCGCTCGATGGCCCTCTCGCTCTTCTGCGTCGCCGCCGTCACCGTGCTCGCCGTCACCTCCGGCACGTTCGCCGTCGCCCAGGCAATGTTCCTCTCCGGACACGACCTCGGCGTGGTGATCACGGTCCTCGGCATGGCGTCCGTGGTCTCGCTGCTCACGGCCGCCCTGCTCGGACGCCAGGTCGTGGCCGGCAGCCGCGCCCTGACCGAGGCCGCCCGCACCGTCGGGAGCGACGCCGGATTCACCGCCCCCGCGCATCCCCTCGGACTCGAACTGGCCCAGCTGAGCGAGGAGCTCGCCGCCACCAGTGCCCGGCTCGCCGAGTCGCGTGCCCGGGAGCAGGCGCTGGACGCCTCACGGCGCGAGCTGATCGCCTGGATCTCCCACGACCTGCGTACGCCGCTCGCCGGGCTGCGCGCGATGGCCGAGGCCCTGGAGGACGGGGTGGTCGACGAACCGGAGCACTACCTCGGGCGGATCCGTACCGAGGTGGAGCGGCTCACCGGGATGGTCGACGACCTCTTCGAGCTCTCCCGCATCCAGGCCGGTGCGCTGTCCCTCTCGGTGTCCCGGGTGTCCGTCTACGACCTGGTCGACGACGCGCTGGCCGGCGCCCATCCGCTGGCCCGCCAGCGCGGCGTCCGTCTGGAAGGCGGTCAGGTCGCCGCCGAACCGGTCGAGGTGGACAGCCGCGAGATCACCCGGGTCCTGGGCAACCTCCTCGTCAACGCGATCCGGTCGACGCCCGCGGACGGCGTCGTCGCCGTCTCGGCCCGCCGGGAGGTCGACGAGGTGGTCCTCTCGGTCACCGACGGCTGCGGGGGCATCCCGGAGCAGGACCTCCACCGCGTGTTCGAGACCGGCTGGCGCGGCAGCACCGCCCGGACGCCGCGGCGCGATCCCGGTGAGGGCGGGGACAGCGGAGCCGGCCTCGGGCTGGCCATCGTCCGCGGCATCGTCGAGGCTCACGCCGGCCGCGCCGGGGTGCGCAACGTCGCCGGGGGCTGCTGCTTCGAGATCGCGCTCCCGGCGGCTCGCGGGTAGCGGGTAGCGGGTAGCGGGTAGCGGGGGCACGCGGGGGGGGGGGGCCCCGGGGGGCGGGGGCCCCCCCGCGGGGCGGGGGGGGGGCCCGGGCCCCGGCCCCCCCC
>NZ_JBIWNL010000056.1:0-29379 GCF_044767225.1 Kitasatospora sp. NPDC101447 | reverse complement strand
CGACCGAACCGCGACGAGCAGGTCCCAGCCGGGGCGGTCGCTGGTCCGTCGCTGCGCTTTTCAATCCGCAGCCAGAGTCGGGGGGGGGGGGGGGGGGGGGGGCGGGGGGGGGGGGGGGGGGGGGCGGGCGGGGGGGGGGGGGGGGGGGGCGGGGGGGGGGGGGGGGGGGGGGGCGGGGGGGGGGGGGGCGCCGGGCCCCCCGCCCGCGCCGGGGGTGCGGGGCGGGGCCCCGGCCCCCGCCCCCCGGCCCCCGGCCCCTCAGGCGCGCAGCGGTGCGGCGGCGAACTCGGCCATCCCCGCCCCGAACGGCACCCGGGCCCTCCAGCCCAGCTCCTCACGCAGCCGGGAGGAATCGGCGGTGATGTGTCGGACGTCCCCGAGCCGGTACTGCCCGGTCACCACCGGGGCCGGCCCACCGTAGGCGTCGGCCAGCGCCCGGGCCATCTCGCCGACCGTGCGCACCTCGCCGCTGCCGACGTTGTACGCCCGGGCCCGGCCCGGGAGGCGGTCACGGACGTCCTCCAGGGCGGCCAGGTTCGCCGCTGCGACGTCGTCGACGTGCACGAAGTCCCGGCGCTGGCCGCCGTCCTCGAACACCCGGGGAGCCTCGCCACGGGCGAGCCGCGAGCGGAACAGCGAGGCCACTCCGGCGTACGGGGTGTCGCGCGGCATGCCCGGGCCGTAGACGTTGTGGTAACGCAGCGTCAGGACCGACCCGTCGCAGGCGCGGGCCCAGGCGGCGGCCAGGTGCTCCTGGGCGAGCTTGGTCGCGGCGTACACGTTGCGGGGGTCGCCCGGGGCGGCCTCGTCCACCAGTCCCGGCCGGAGCGGGGCCCCGCACACCGGGCAGGGCGGTTCGAACCGGCCGGCATCGAGGTCGTCCGGACGCCGTGGTCCGGGCGCCACGCACCCGTGCTCCGGACACGTGTACCGGCCCTCGCCGTAGACCACCATCGATCCGGCCAGGACCAGGCTCCGCACCCCCGTGCGGGCCATCGCGGACAGCAGCACGGCCGTACCGAGGTCGTTGCAGCCGACGTACTCGGGCGCGTCGTCGAGGTCGAGCCCGAGGCCGACCATGGCCGCCTGGTGGCATACCGCGTCCACCCCTGCCAGCGCCCCTCGCACCGCCGACGCGTCCCGGACGTCGCCGTGCCGGAACTCGACGCCGCCCGGCAGCTCGGGCACCGCCCCCGACGGGTGGACCGCGGGCAGGAGCGCGTCCAGCACGCGGACCTCGTGGCCCGCCGTGACCAGGGCACGCACGACGGCCGAACCGATGAACCCGGCGCCGCCGGTGACCAGAATCCTCATGCCCCGGGACGCTACCCGCCGGGCCGCACCGCGGACCGCCGCGACGGCATGGCGTCAGCGATCCGTAAGACGACCGCGCCGGTCGGGTCGGGTCGGCGCAGGGAACCAGGACTCGGGGAACCAGGGCCCGGGCCACCGAGTCCCTCACGGAGGACGGCAGTTCGGGTTCGACATCGAAAGGGGGCGGGGATGCGGGACAGGCGGCCGACCGACCGGGAGCTGCGGCAGATCTTCCACGCGGAACTGGAGCGCGTGCTCGCGGGCGGGGGCCTGCGCTCCTGCTCCGGGCTGGACAACGACACGGACAAGGCGCTCTGGGCGATCGCCTCGGCGGAGCCCGCCGACCGCGAGGCGCTGGCACCGGCCGCCTACCGGGCCTTCGCCGGTCAGCTGGACGGCAGCAACGCGGCCCGCTGGAAGGAGGACCTGCGGCGCAGGTTCGAGGAGCACGCGCAGCGGCGGCAGGCTCCCGGAGGAGCGTCCTGAGCGCTCGCGGGGGCGCTCCGGCGCGGTGCCGGTCCGGGGGGCGTCCGGCCCGGCCCCCGGGACGCCGTCTCAGACGGTGACCCGGGGTCGTTCCGCGCTCAGGTGGTCCACCGCGGTCCGGTCGGCGTGCCGGGCGAGCAGCTTCCGCAACTCCTCGGCCGCGGCCGTGAGGAGCCGGCCGTCGCGGGTGGCGTGGAGGGTTTCGAGGACGAAGGCGACGTGGGTGGAGTCCTCGGTGACACGGGTGCGGTGGGCGTCGCGGTGGTTCCAGTGCCGGGTCAGGATGCCGGTGGTGTCCGCGTAGACGATCTCACCGGGCCTGGGGTGCTCGACGGTGTCGGGCTCGCCGAGCGGCGTGAAGGACTCGCTGCCGTCCGCGGGGCGGATGGCGACCTCGCCGGTGACGTGGTCCAGGTCGAAGGCGCCGGCCGGCAGCCCGTGGCGGACGGAGACGACGTTGTAGGAGTCGACGGCCGGGTTGACCCGCGGCAGGGCGCCCTTCTTGGCGAGGCGCCGGCCCAGCGCGTCGACGCTGGGGCGGACGCGGCGCGGGTTGGTACCGAAGGAGCGGTAGGCGGTGTGCCAGGCCTCGATGCGGGGGTCGGTCTCGTCGGCGGGCCGCCAGGCCCCTTCGGCGAGCTCCCGCTCCAGCTCTGCCACGGCGGCGGCGGTGCCGGTCCACTCCTCACGACCGCGCAGGCCGGTGGCGGTGACCACGGCGATGAGGGTCTCGGGGAAGGCGCCGACGACGGCGGGATCGAGGCGGAACGTGACCATGGACTTCTCTGCTTCCTCGTTGATCGGGTGGGGCGGGGGTCGGTCGGGGCTTCCGGAGGGCGGGTGCCCGGAGGGCGGGTGCACTGTCGCGCACGGCTCGCGGCGCTTCACTCAGGGCACGCGCCGGTACCGCGGGGCTCGCGCCGCTACCGCAGGGCACGCGCCGCTTCCGCCGCGACGGCCGCGGCGACGGCTGCCAGTGCGGGCGAGTCGAGGCGCCACTGCTGCCAGTAGAGCGGGACCTCGACCGTACGGCGTGGGAGGAAGCGGACCAGCGCGCCGCTGCGCAGTCGGGGCTCGGCCTGGCTGCGCGGGACGAGGCCCCAGCCGAGGCCGGCCGCGACGGCATCGGCGAAGCCCTCACTGGACGGGACGTAGTGCCGCCGGAAGCTCGCTCCCCGACCGCCCGTCAGATCGCGGGCGAAGGTGTCCTGCAGCTCGTCACGGCGGTCGAAGCAGACCACCGGGGCGTCAGGGAGCAGCAGGGCCGCGTCGCCGTCGAGCCAGCGCGCGACGAACTGCGGCGCGGCCACCGGCAGGAAGACCATCGCACCGAGCCGCTGCACCGAGCAGCCCGCCACCGGCTGGGGCGTGGAGGTGACCGCGGCCATCACCTCGCCGGCGCGCAGCATGGCGGTGGTGTGCGCCTCGTCCTCGCGGCGCAGGTCGACGTGGATGCGCGCGTCCTGCGCGAGGGAGGCCAGTGCGGGCACGAACCAGGTCGCCAGTGAGTCCGCGTTGACCGCGATCGGCAGCCAGGAGGCACCCGAGGGCCCGGCGTCCTCGGTGCCCCCGGGCATCCCGAGCTCGTCGAGCGCGTCGCCTTCCAACCGGTCGAGCTGACGGGCGTAGCGCACCACGACCTGTCCCGACTCGGTCGCCTTGACCGGCCGCGAGCGGGTCAGCAGGACCCGCCCGGTGCGCTGCTCCAGTGCCTTGATCCGCTGGCTCACCGCCGAGGGCGTCACGTGCAGGGCCGCCGCGGCGGCGTCGAAGGTGCCCTCGTCGACGACCGCGAGCAGGGTCCGGACCAGGTCGTGGGGCAGCTCAGCCTTCATGACAGCTAAGGATACGTAAAAATGTTTAGCTGGCCTTGTGATGTGCTGATTGCCTACGGTGTCGGCCATGGGAAGCACGTTCACCGCCACGGCCGCAGGTTTCGGGGCCGGTCTTTCACTCATCGTCGCCATCGGGGGGCAGAACGCCTTCGTCCTGCGCCAGGGCGTCCGCCGGGAGGCGGTCCTGCCGGTGGTCGCGATCTGCGCGGCCTCCGACGCCGTACTGATCGCCTGCGGCGTCGGCGGGCTCGGCGCGCTGATCACGGCGTGGCCGGCGGCACTGACGGCGGTGCGCGCGGTCGGCGCGGTCTTCCTGCTCTGCTACGCGGTGATCGCCGCGCGCCGCGCCTTCCGGGCCTCCAGCCTGGAGGCCGGCGGACCGACCGTCCACTCCGGGCGCCGCGCGGTGCTCACCTGTCTCGCGATGACCTGGCTCAACCCGCACGTCTACCTCGACACGGTGCTCCTGCTCGGTGCCATCGCCGCCACCCACGGCACACTCCGCTGGGAGTTCGCGCTCGGCGCCGCACTGGCCAGCGTGTGCTGGTTCACCGCGCTGGGCTTCGGCGCCCGTCTGCTCACCGGCTTCTTCCGCCGTGCCTCGTCGTGGCGCGTCCTGGACGCCCTCGTCGCGACGACGATGCTGTTCACCGGCCTGTCGCTGGCCGCGGGCGCCTGACGGCACCTCCGCTGTGCGCGCGTCGCACGCGGTCAGGTGCGCGCGGTCGGTCGCACGCGGTCAGACGCGCGCGGCAGCCAGGAGCCGGCGAAGCCTCGCCGGGGTGTGGCCCAGGTACTGGCGCATGGTCCGGGTCAGATGGGCCTGGTCGGCGTAGCCGAGTTCGGCGGCGAGGGTGCCGAGGCCGTTCTCGCCGGCCTCCAGGCGGTCGAGCGCCCGGCCGATACGGACTCGGTGGCGGTAGCGGGTCACCGAGACGCCGAGCTCGCGGGGGAACGCCCGGCTCAGGCGGTACGGCGAGACACCGAGCAACTCGGCCAGCGGGAGCAGCGCGTTCGAGGCCGGGTGTCCCTCGACGATCGCCTCGCGGGCGGCCGCCACCAGGCGCCGATCGTGTTCGGGCGATGCGCGGCCGAGCGGGGTCGGTCCGGCCACGGTACGGCCGATGGCCGTCGAGAGCAGGGTCAGCAGTTCCTCGGTGAGCGCGTAGTCGACGTCGCCCGAGCGGGCGGTGGCGATGAGGCGCCGGTGGGCCAGGTCGAGCCGCGGGTCGACGTAGAGCGCCTGCCCGGCTCGTCCGGCTCCGGCACCCACGCCCGTACCGGCACCGGCACGGTGACTGTCACCCGCCAGGGAGCGCCACAGCTCCGGCGTGACGCTGATCGCGGTGCAGTGGTCGCCGCCGTCGGGGTGGGCGAAGCTCTCCTCCTGGCCCGGCACACCCACGTAGGCCACCGTCGCGTCGAGGTCCGCGGCGACGCCGGCGGCTCTCCGGCGGAACCGGCCGCGGCGCACCAGCACCACGCGGTAGTCGCTGCGGACTTCCGGCGCCGACCACCGGGTGTGGTCGGCGCGGCAGGCCACCGCGCTGATCCCGAAGTCGGGCCGGGTGGCGAGGGGAACGGCTGTGAGCACGTCGCCGACGCTACCCGGCGGGTCTGACAAACCCCCGCCCCCGCAAGGATGTTCAAGACCGGGACCGGCCGTCACGGGCACGCTGACGGAGTGCGAGGGGCCGGGCCGGAAGGCCGGGACCGCTCGCGCCCCATCCAGTTCGGATACCGAGGAGTCATCGGCATGCCCGTTCTCAAGCAGCTCAGCACGATCGTCATCGACTGCGCCGATCCGGCCGCGCTCGCCGCGTTCTACCACAAGGCCACCGGGTGGGAGATCACCCACAGCGACCAGGACTTCGCCTCGCTGGGCGACGGCACCCCGGTCCGACTCGCCTTCGTCCGGGTCGACGGCTACCGGGCGCCGGGCTGGCCCGGCGGCGCCGCGCACGTGCATCTCGACTTCACCGTCGCCGACGTGCACCGCGCGGCCGAGGACCTGCTCGGCTTCGGTGCGTCCCGGCCGGAGTTCCAGCCGGGTGAGGACGAGTGGATCGTCCTCACGGACCCCGAGGGCCACCCGTTCTGCCTCACCCCCGTCACCGGCGACGCGTGAGCGCGTACAGAGAGGAGAGCGGATTCTGATCCCGCCCGCCCTCGTCCAGGCCTGAACGCCTACGGCCTACGCCTGCGGCCTGCGGTCGTGCGCCGGGCTCGCGTGCCGTACCCCGGCCGCGAGCCCGCGCCAGGCCGAGGCGGGGCGGGCCGGATGTCAGTCACAAGTACTACCGTCCCGGGCATGGGCTTCACCAGTATCTGGGCGATCAGCAGCCACCCGGACGCCTTCATCGCCGACCTCGCACCCCTGCTGCTGCCCGCGATGGAGGCGGACCGCTCCGAGCCCCACGTCCAACGGCGATGGGAGCGGTGGCAGCAGGCTCCGCTGCCCGACCACCGTACGTGGTACGGCAGTTCGGGGCACCCGGCGGCGGATGACGCTGCCGTCCTGTCGTTCCTGGACCTCACCGTCCCGGGGCGTCACATCGACGACCTGTGCTCCGGCACCGTCGATCCGGACTTCTCCGCCATCGAGAACGTGTGGACGGACCGTGCGGACGAGAACATCTTCGTCTCGGTCAATTCCAAGGACTACGCGGTCCAGTCGTTCTTCCATGCCATCGGCCCGGCCCGCGCCACGCTCCTGCCGGGCTGGTGCGGCAACTTCCTCCTCACCTCGGCCGAGGTCCGCCGGACCCTGCCCGACGTGGAGCGCGCCCTCACCTTCACCGACGCCGAACGCGCCGCTGCGGAGGCCCAGGACTGGCTGCACTACTACCCCGGCAAGGAGTGCGTCCTGGACGGCCCGCTGCGGCTGTGGCGCAGCGCCGCCGCGAGCGGTCTCGGCCTGTGCGGGCTGGCCGTTCACATCTCCTGACCTGCCGCCGGCGTCGGCAGGTAGGCCGCTCTGGCGGTTCGACTTCGTCAGTTGCCGCCCAGCAGGTCGCGCAGTCCCTCCTCGAAGTCCGGGAGCGCGTACTGCTCCGTGCCGCGGCCCGGCACTTCGAGCTTCTTCAGCTGCCCGCCGACGACGTGGGACACCAGGGGCGCGGGCAGCGCCTCCGGCCAGAGGCCGGTCCGCTTCCCTTCGGAGAGCACCCGGCGGAACGCCCCGGTGGATCCCCGGAGGCTCCGACCGTTCGCCTTCAACTCGTCCGCGGCACAATCGCCGTCGCCTTCGACGACCTGGAGCAGGATCTGCTGCGCACGGGGCGGCAGGCGCTCGTAGTACGAACGGGCCCGTTCCGGAGTCCAGCGCTCGTCGGCCACGGCGGTCACGACGGCGGCCGGCATGGCGGCCAGGGCGAGCAGCTTCTCCAGCGCCTCGGGGGTCGGATTCTCCACGGTGATCGTGATCCTCATGGCGGACACAGTGACAGCCCGAAGCGTTGAGCACAAATAACCTCGCAAACGCGCTGCAGACAAGAAGCGGTCGGCGCGGCGTCAGGATCGGTCGGGCTCGAACAGCGGGTCGAGCGGCTCGCCGTCGTACCCGACGACAAGGCAGGTCGCCGCGTCCGGCCCCCGGGACAGCTCGGCGAGCCGGGCGAGGGCCGCCGCCTCGGACGGCAGCGCGGCGGGATCGAGACCGAGCGCCCGGGCCGCGCGCTCGCGCCGCCGGTCGAGGTCGGGCACGTCCTCCCGGTAGTCGTCGGCGACGGCGCGGAGCTCTTCGGCCGTCCGCCCGGGTGCGTCCCGCCACCACGGTGCCACGAGGCACAGCTCCACCAACTCCCGCAGCCCGACGGCAAGCGGTCCGGCCACGCCATCGAGGCTCACGAACACCACCGGGCGTTCCTCACCACCCTCGCCGACGAAGCAGAAGGCGTCCCCCGTACCCGCCTGCGCGAACTGCTCCAGCCGGTCCCCGGAGGCGAGACGGACTCCGTCCTCCAGCTCGTGGTCTGCCGGGTTCGCCGCGTCAAGGTCCGCAACCCCGGCGAAGAACGCGATGACCTCCTCATCGGTGGCCAGAAGAGGCAGCAGTGCCCCGGAGCGGGCCGAGCCGCCGCCGGTACCGCCGCCTGCGGGCGTGGATCCGTTCACCCGGCCACCGTAACCGAGGGCCTCGGCAACGGCACCGGCGGCCGTAGCGGCAACGGCAGCCGCAGCCGCAGCCGCAGCCGCAGCGATCATTGCAGGCTGCCACCGGACCGCCTCGCCCGGGAACGGCGGGCTCCCCCGTCGGCGGGCGAACGCCGCCCGCGCCCGGGGCGGGAGATCGGTGCGGGCTGACGGCCGGTGGCGGCCCGTCACCCGGGTCACTCGCCGGGGACGATGACGACCTTGCCGGTGACCGTGCGGGACTCGGCGAGTTCCAGGGCGGCGGCCGCGTCGGCGAGGGGAATGCGGGCGGCGATCTGCGGGGTGAGGACGCCGTCCGCGAGCAGGCCGAGCACCTGGGTGAGGTCCTCGCTGAGGCGGCGGCGGAAGGTCGCGGGGCGGCGCCGGCCGGCCCAGATGTTGAAGAAGTGCGCGTTCCTGCCGTTGGGCAGGTAGTTCCAGAGGAGGAGCCGCGCGAAGACCTTCAGGACGGGCAGTCGCGAGTTGCCCGTCTCGTCCTTGGTCGCGGCGCTGCCGTAGGACACGAGCGTTCCGCCGCGGCGCAGCAGCTGCCAGGACTGCACCAGGCCGGGGCCGCCGACGTGGTCGAACACCGCGTCGACGCCCTGCGGCGCGAGCCGGCGGATCCGGGTGTACATGTCCGGGTCGCGGTAGTCGACCGGGGTGGCGCCGAGGGCGCGGACGGCGTCGTGGTGGCGCGCGGAGGCGGTGCCGATCACGGTGATGCCGGCGTGCCGGGCCAGCTGGACGAGGGTGGAGCCGACGCCGCCGTTGGCGCCCAGGACGACGACGGTGCCGCCGGGGCGGACGGCGGCGAGGCGGTGCAGCATCTGCCAGGCCGTGATGCCGTTGACGACCACGGTCTCCGCCGCGTCCGCGGCCACGCCGTCCGGGACGGGCACCAGGTCCGCGGCCTCGATCAGCAGGTGGCTGGCCCAGGAGCCGGTCTTGGTGACCGCGGCGAACCGGCGGCCGGTCAGCGCCGGGTCCACTCCGGGGCCGGTGGCGGTGACCGTACCGACGACGTCGTAGCCGGGCACGAAGGGGAAGGGCGGCTGGTCGTAGTACTTGCCGCGGCGCATCTGCTGTTCGGCGAACGAGACGCCGGTCGCGTCCATCCGCAGGACGACCTGGCCGGTGGCGGGAGCGGGCAGCGGGCGGGTGCGGACCTGCAGGCCGTTCGGCTCGACCACACCGGGCAGGACGACCTCGGTCGCGACGGTGGTGGAGGTGGAGGTGGAAGTGGTGCCGGTCATGGCGGGCTCCTCGGGGCTGGACGGGCTGTCGGCCGTTGTGCCTACAGCCGTAAAGTTACACATGTAAGACTACGACTGCAAGGCTTCACGCCCGTAAGCTTCACGGCGTAAGGTGACGGGTGTGAATGAAACCAGCACAACGGAAACGGCCGCACCCAAACCGGCCCGTGCGCGCAACCGCCGCGGCGAGGGCGGGCGCCTGCGCGAAGAGATCATCACGGCCGCGGTCGCGCTCCTCGACGAGAGCGGCGACGAGCGCGCCATCACCCTGCGGTCGGTCGCCCGGCGGGTCGGGATCGCCGCCCCGTCCATCTACCCGCACTTCCCCGACCAGCCGGCCATCCTCCTGGCCGTGGTGCAACGCGAGTTCGCCGAACTGGAAAGCCATCTGCGCGCGGCCGCCCAGGACACCGAAGGCGACCCCCGGCAGCGGCTGCGCGCCCTCTGCGACGCCTACCTGGACTACGCCCGGACGAACCCCGGGCGGTACCGGACCATGTTCGGTGGCCTCTGGACACCGACCCTCGGCGAGAGCTCCATCACCGAGGCGGACCTGACCGCGCTCGGCGCAGAAGCCCTGGGCGTCTTCGCCACGGCCATCGGCGACTGCGTCGCCGCAGGTCAGGCCACCAGTACCGACCTGTCCAGCGACGCGGTCGCGCTGTGGCTGGGCCTGCACGGCCTCGCCCACCAGCGCGCGGTCACCCGCGCCTTCCCCTGGCCGGCGGACATCGCCGACCGGCTCGTCTCCGGCCTCGCCCACCTGAAGGACGGGTAGCGCGGCACCCCGGCCGCGTGCGGGGTGGGGGCGTGTCGCGCGGCCACCCCGCACGCACTGCCGAGCCGCCGGCTCCGCCGCACCGCACGCACCGCCGCCCCCGTGACCTCGGCGTCCAAAGCCCCGGGGCGACCTGCGCACCTGTCAGAAGGCAGGTCCCCTGAGGACCGATCCGCACACCCGCCGAACGCACCTCCGGCCGGGCCCGTGCAGGGCACGGACCCGGCCTGAGGCCCCAAGGGCGTCAGCCGTGCACGAGGCAGTGCTTCAGCCGTGCACGAGGCAGTGCTTCAGCTCGTCGAGCTCGTAGAAGTAACTGCCCTTGGCGACCGGCTCGCAGGACGACGCGAAAGCCGTCTCCTTCTCGTTGTAGAGCATGCGCACCAGGTAGGTGGCCGGCCGCCCCTCGGAGGGCGTGTTCGCGAACAGGTCCCACTGGATGTTCGCAGCCATCGGCGAGACCTCCGCTCCGCGCCACGGGTTGTTCCCGTACGCGTACGGCTGCCCGGGTTCGGCGGGCTCGGTGCTGCCGGGCAGTCCCATCAGGGCCGCGAGCGGCTCGATCTCCTCGGCGTGGGTGAAGCGCAGCACCGCGCCGTTGCCGTTGGTGCCGTCGGCCTTGGCCTGGGCCTGGGCGAGGAGGTCGTCGAGGAGGACCCCGGCCATCCGGTAGGTGATCGTGCGTCCGCTGAACGCGGGGCCCTTCTGGTAGAACTCCTCGGCGTCGTCGAGGTAGGCGAGCCATTGGGCGTCGCGGCGTGCCAGGAACGGGGTGAGGTCCACGTCCGGCGCCTCGACGTTCAGGTCGGGCGCCGCGCTGTAGAGCTGGTACAGCGAACGGGCGAAGGCGACCTGCTCCTCGCCGGACAGCGCCGCGGCGAAGTCCTCCCGGAACAGGCGCGCCACGACCCGGTGCGCCGTTTCGGTGGTGCGCGGGTCACCGTCGATCCCGGCGAGGACCTCGGCCAGCTGCGGATCACTCTTCACGTACGCCTGGTAGTCGGCGTTCTGCGGCTGCTTGTGGAAGTACAGCAGGTTCTTGTCGGTGACCGGCGCCTTGATCAGGCCCGCCAGCGCCGGATCGCCGGAGGCCAGCGCGCCGGTGAACGCATCGGCGCTCGCCACCGTCCGCGGCACCCCCGACGTCTCCACCACGATGGGCTCGTGCCGGGCGGCGATGTCCGTGAACAGGCTCGGCAGCCGCTGCTCCAGGCGCAGCGCGGTCTGCCGGTGTTCCTCGGCTCCGCGGGCGGAGAGGTTGCCGTAGCCGAGCGCGGCGGCCGCGGTCAGCAGTGACTGCACCTGCGGGCCCAGCCGCGCACCGAGGCCGGTGAGGGCGCCCTGGTCCTGCGCCTTGCGCAGGACGGCGAGCACGGCGTCGCCGTCGCCGCCGTCCGTCATGGCGCGGGAGCCGTGGCGGGCGACGTTCTCGGTGAAGACCGACACGAAGCCCTTCGGTGCCTTCTGATAGTGGCCGGGCCTGCCCTGCGGGGCGTACGGGGTCTTGGTCCCGTAGACGTCGCGCCCGGCGTGCGACGGACCGGCGTGCGACGGACCGGACCGATCCCGCGCGGAGGCGGTGCCGGCGGTGAACAGCACGCCGGCGGCGAGACAGACGGCCATGGTGGCGGACAGGGGGGCGGTGCGCTTCACGGCGGCCCTTCGGGTCGGGGCGGGCTACCTGTCGGTAGCTGTGGTCTGCCGCAAGGTGGCATGGCCACGCAAAGCCCTGCCGACGCCGCGTCATGGCCCCGGTGAAGGACGGCTGAACGCTCACCACCGGACCGCCGGACCGGTGCGCGGCCGCCGGGTCGCCTCGGGGCGCGTGCGTGCGGTGCGCCGGAACCGGTCGGCCCCGGCGCACCGCATCGCCCTCATCCCGCCGGGCGAGCGGTCAGCGGTCAGCGGTCGGCAACCGGTCAGCGAGCGCTGGACAGCTGCCCGACGCCCGGTCGATGCCCGGTCAGAAGTTCGCCTCCCGCCGCGATTCGGCGACTGCGAGGCCGGCGATGGCCGTGAGCATCAGCACCGTGCCGACGACCGTGGCCGCGGTGAGCCGCTCGCCGAGGAGCAGGACGGCGAGCACTGCCGCGCCGACCGGCTCGATGAGCATCACCACCGACGCCGTGGCGGCCCGGACGGCACCCGCCCCCGCGAAGTACAGCGGGTAGGCGACCGCCGTCGTCACGGTGGCGACGTAGAGCATCAGCAGCACGACCTGGCCAGGGTGGGCGGTGTGCGGCACCAGGCCCTCGGCCCACGCGAAGGGCAGCAGGACCGCCGCGCCGACGGCGAAGGACCCCACCGTGAGGGTGTACGGGTCCTCGCCGTCGCCGTGCCGTCCGGTCCACCGACCGAGGACGTTGGACACGGTGAACCCGGCGGCGGACAGCAGGGCCATCCCCACGCCGACGGGGTGGACGACGGCGGCCCCGTTGCCCAGCACCAGGACGGCGAGGCCGGTCAGCGCGCCGGCGACCGCGAGCAGCCCGGCGGGCCCGGTACGCTCGCCCAGGAACAGGCGCCCGGCAGCCGCCGTGAACACCGGGGCCGCCCCGAGCGTGACGATGGTGCCGACCGCGAGCCCGGTGTCCTGCACGGCGGCGAAGTAGGCGGTCTGAAAGACCGCCAGGCCGACGCCGGTGCCCGTGAACAGCAGCACGCGGCGGCCCTTGAGCCACGGCGTCCGGCGCGCTCCGCGGGCGGGCCGTACGACACCGGCCGGCCGGAGGGCCCGGGCGGGCCGCACGGCGCGGGCCGCCAGCAGCAGCGCCACGCCGGTCAGGAGCCGCCAGAACGAGACGGCCACGGGTCCGAAGTCACTGGACCGGTAGACGATGTCCACGGCGGCTCCGGTGGTGCCCCAGGTGAGGCCGGCGAACGCCAGGCAGGCGAGGCCGCGGCGCACGGAGCGTGACGCCGTCGTGGTGGCAGGGGTCGGTGCCACAGCAGTTTTCGACACGGAGGAATCTCCAGACGGAGCAGATGGTCGTGGTCTCGCGTCTGCGGGGCACGACCGATCAGCGCGTACCGGCCCACGGCCGACCTACGCGCCGGTGTCGACGGCGACCCGCCTCAGAGGGCGGGCGGCGAGAGAACTGCTGCGAAAGACATGCTCCCCACCGTACGCCACCCGGGCGAAGCCCCCTGTGCGACCCCGGGCGCTGTACCCTTCCCGTCGAGAAGTCACGGGGGGCGAGGGGCGCCGATGGAGCACGCGGCCGAGCACGGGACCGAATACGGGGCCGAGCACAGGACAGAGCACGCGACGACGCCCGACGGGATCCGGATCGCCTACCAGGTCCGAGGCGCGGGGGCGCCGCTCGTCCTGCTGGCCGGCCAGGCGAACAACCACCACTGGTGGGACGGGGTGCGCGACGACTTCCACGCCGTCCGCAGCACCGTCACCCTCGACTACCGCGGTACGGGCGCGAGCGACAAGCCCGACCGGCCCTACAGCACCGAGGGCTTCGCGCGGGACGTGATCGCCGTCCTCGACGAACTCGGCGTCGACCGGGCCGACGTCTACGGCACGTCCATGGGCGGGCGCGTGGCCCAGCAGCTCGCCGCCCGCCACCCCGAACGGGTGGGCGCCCTGGTGCTCGGCTGCAGCTCCCCCGGAGGCCCGCACGGTGTCGCGCGCGACAACGATGTGCGCAGGTCACTGGCACAACCCGAACCGGCGGCCGCCCGGCAGGCCCTCCTGGAACTCATGTACACCCCGGACTGGCTCGCGGACCATCCGGGCCCCCACCGGACGCTCGGTGACCCGGGCATGCCCGCCCACGCCCGGCGCCACCACCTGGCGGCCAGCAACCGGCACGACGCGTGGGACCTCCTGCCGGGCATCGGCGCACCCACCCTCGTCGTGCACGGAACCGACGACCGGCTCAACCCCACGGCCAACGCGCCCCTGCTCGCCGACCGGATCCCCGGCGCCCGACTGCACCTGATCCCCGGCGCACGGCACGCCTACTTCGAGGAGTTCCGCGCCCTCGCGAGCCCGCTCGTCCTGGACTTCCTCACCACCGCGCGACCGGCCTGAGTTCCGCTCCGGCCGGAGTGAGGACGTCGCGGACTACGAGGACTACGTCGCCGACCTCCTGGTCCGGGCCCGGCAACAGGATCCGGCCGCGTTCAGCGACGAGGACGGTTGGTGGTCCCGGGTGTTCGAGGAGGTCGAGCTGGGCGTGCTGGGCCCCGAATGACGGGGCCGCCGATCCTCACTTGTTGAGCCACCGACTCCTGAGCCGCAGTCGGATCGGGGCCACGGTGACCCCGGTGGCGGGGACGTGAGCGCGCTCGTCACCGCCCGGACGGGTCGGGGCAGGCGTCGCCGTCAGGGCCGGGCGCCTCGCTCGGCGGCGTCGAACGCGGGGGCGAGCGGGGCCAGTGCGGCCCGGAGCTGGTCGGGCAGTGAGCCGGTGGGGACGACCAACCCTCCGGTGCCGAGACTCCCGGCGGCCTCCGCCACCTCCGCTGCCTCTGCGGTCCCGGCCGGCCGGAGCCAGCCTTCCAGCGCGATGCGTACCGCCGCGGCCACGCTCGCCGCGAGGACGCGGGCCGTGTGCACTCCCGTGTCACCGAGGCGTTCGGCGATCACCGCCGCGAGCGGGGCCTCGATGCCGGCGGTGGTGTCGAGGAACGCTTCGCGCAGCGCGGTCCGGGCGGTGATCAGCAGCAGCGCCCGGGGTTCGTGCTCGCCGGTGGTCGTGTACTGCTCGACCACGGCTTCGGTGACGGCGTCGGCCAGGCGCAGGCCTGCGGGCCGGGCCGCGACCGCCGACGCGATCCTCACCTCGCGGTCCGCGGTGACGGCGGAGACGATCGCCTGCTCGCGACTGGCGAAGTAGTTGTTGTAGGTGCGCGGTGAGACCCCGGCGGCCTCGGCGATGTCCTCGACCCGCACCTGGTCCGGTCCGCGCTCCACGGCCAGGCGCAGGGCTGCTTCGCGTAGCGCCGCGCGCGTGGCCTGCTTCTTCCGTTCCCGCAGCCCTGCCGGTGGTGGTGCTGGTGGTGGTGTCGTCACGGGTGCCAGCATCCCACACTGATTGCGCGCACGCACTCTTACGCACACGCACTCTTACGCACACGAAATCTTGCGCGTGCGCATTTTTTCTGCCAGCCTCGACCCGACCGACGCCCCAGCCGACGCCCCAGCCGGGGCCCCGACGGAGAGGACGACACCGTGCGAGCACGAGGAATGACCTACGACACCGGATTCGTCGTTCACGGCCGGACATCCCGCGAGCACGTCGACCCAGCCGTGGTTCGGCGCGAACTCGCGATCATCCGCGACGACCTGCACTGCAACGCGGTCCAGATCATCGGCGGCGACCCGGACCGACTGGAGTCGGCCGCCCGCGCCGCCGCGGAGCTCGGCCTGGAGGTCTGGTTCTCGCCCTATCCGCTGGAACTGGACTCGGAGCAGATCCTCGCGCTCTTCCGCGACTGCGCGGAGCGCGCGGAACGGCTCCGACAGCGGGGGGCCACGGTCGTGTTCGTCGCAGGGGTCGAGCTGAGCGTGATGAACCGCGGGTTCCTGCCCGGCGGGAGCCCCGAGGAGCGGGTCGAGCAGCTGATGGGCCGACCCGAGCGGAGGGCGGACGCGATGCGCGAGCTCGGCGTGCGCCTCAACGCGTTCCTCCGCGAGGCCGCGGCCACGGTCCGCGAGCGCTTCGGGGGCAGGCTCACCTACGCCTCCATCCAGTTCGAGCAGGTCGACTGGGCCCCCTTCGACATCGCGACGTTCGAGCTGCTCCGCTCCGCCGAGGTCGCCGACCGGTTCCGGGAGGCGGTGCGCACCCTGGCGCAGGGGCCGAAGCCGCTCGCCATCACCGGGTTCGGCACCGCGGCCTACCGCGGCGCGGGGGACCGCGGCGGGCGGGTACTGGAGGTGGTCGAGCACGACCCGGAGACCAAGGCGCCCACCCGACTGAACGGCGTCTACGAGCGCGACGAGGCCGGCCAGGCGACTTACCTGAGCGAACTGCTGGAGATCTTCGAGACCGAGGGCGTGGACAGCGCGTTCGTCTTCCTCTTCGCCCTGCCCGGTTACCCGCACCGCCCGGACGGCGATCCCAGGGACGATCTGGACCGGGCCGGCCTCGGCATCGTCAAACTCCTCGAAGGACGCCGGGGGCAGACCTATCCCGACATGGCATGGGAACCCAAGGCCGCCTTCGCAGCAGTGGCGCAGCGGTACCGGAGGTGACGCCCCGGCCGCGAACCGCGACCTGAGGCGCTGTCACTCACCGAGGCCGGACCGGGCCGGGCTCGGCGGCCGCCGCCGCTCGCGGGGGTGCCCCCCGGCGACGCGGACACCGCCCGCGCGACGCGGACGCCGGAGGTCGTCACAGGCCGACGCCCCCGGTGACGTCGATCCTGGCGCCGGTGATCCAACGGGCGTCGTCGGAGGCGAGGAAGGCGACGGCGTCGGCGATGTCCGGCACCCGGCCGATCCGGCCGAGCGCGGTCAGGCCGATGTTGCGCTCCACGTTCGCCGGGTCGGCCAGCACCTCGGCGGTCATGTCGGTGCTGGTGAATCCGACGGCGACGGAGTTCACCGTGATCCCGCGCGGGCCGAGGTGCTTGGCCAGGGTTCGACTGAACACGTCGAGCGCGCCCTTGGTGAGCGGGTACGCGATCCCGTGGGCGGAGGCGAGGCGGGTGGTGACCGACGAGATCGTGATGATCCGGCCGCCGTCGCGCAGCCGCGGCAGCAGCCGCTGGGTGAGGAAGAACGGCGCCTTGATGTTGACCGCGACCATCCGGTCGAACTCCTCCGGGGTGAGGACCTCGATCGGTCGCCCCATCAGGTTGAGTGCCGCGTTGTGCACGAGGACGTCGATCGTCGATTCCCCGTGCGCGCGCAGTCCGGCCTCCAGCCCGGTCACGAGCGTGTCCACGTCGCCGGGGACGCCCAGTTCGGCGCCCACGACGAACGCCCGGCCTCCGGCGGCAGCGATGCTCGCGACGGTCTCCTCGGCCGCCGATGCGTTGCTGCCGTAGTGCACGGCGACCAGGGCGCCGTCCCGGGCCAGACGTTGGGCGATGCCGCGTCCGATGCCCCGGCTGCTGCCGGTGACCAGTGCGGTCTTCCCGCTGAGGTCTCCCATGTCCGCTCCTCGATCGTGGCCGGTGACGTCCTCCCGACAGAATAATAAGGTTAGGCTCGCCTAACTAGACTGGATCAGGTGATATCTGGCCGGACCCACCGGCCGACGGGACAGGGCCAACGACACCGGGCCGACCGCACCAGGGCCGTTGGCGGAGGCGTACTCGTCCGCGACGGTGAACACGCTGGCGCAGCGCGGGCATTCGGCCCTGCCGAAGAGGTGGGCGATCCCGTCGGCGAGCTGCGACTCCCCGTCGCGGAGGGCGGTCTCGTACATCCACCGCCCCACGCCCGAGAGCTCCTCGCGGAGCGCCGGCCGCAGGTCGCGCCGGTCCACGTCCCCCAGGTTCCAGTCCCGGATCGACGAGTAGCGGCCGTGGTCCCCGATCGCGACGGTCACCGTCACGGCGCAGTGCGGGCAGGCCACGTCGTAGAAGTCATCGGTGAAGTCGGCCAGGTCGGCGCTCCAGTGGTACTGCTGCTCGGCCGCGAGCAGGGCTCGGTAGCTCGCGAGGTAGCCGGCCGGCCGTGACCGCAGATGCCGGTCCAGCAGTTCGCGGAACTCGGCGATCGCATCGGCGCACTCCGCCAACAGGTCGTCGCAGCCGTGGTGTCCTGCTGCGCGGCGCAGGATGGTCCCGGCCAGGGCACGCGCCCGTGCGCTCCCGGAGGCGAGGCGCACCAGGCGCGGGAAGGCGGCGAAGCTCGCGGGGAAGAGGAGGTCGTCTTCGAGGCACAGGCGGAAGCCCAACTCCTGCCACGCCTCGGCGTCGTCCTCACGCTCCACCCGCTCCAGCAGCCCGGGAACCCGGTCGACCTCGCCGTGGCAGTCGTACATCCCCGCCCAGTTCACGAAGTGACCATGGGGAGGAGCCGATCCTCCGGAAAGGGCCCGGGCCCACATCCGGCGCTCATCGATTTTCCGCGGAAAATCGATGCCCACCGCTCAGGGTTCCGCTGCCGATGTTGCTGCCGCACGGCCGTGGGGGCCGGGTCACGCGGACTCGAACTTGATCACGGCGTCGCCGACGGCGGCGGCCCCGACGAAGAAGCCCTTCAACGCGCGCAGGTCGGCCGCCAAGGCCGCGGACCGCTTCTCGCTCCACGGGGTGGCGGAGCCGAGCGAAACGGCCTCCGCCGCCAGGGCGGCATCGGAAGCCGCCAGCAGGTCGTCGACGTCCACGCCGTCCAGGAAGGCCGATGCCGTCCGCACCTCGTCCGGCCGGAGCACCAGCACCTTCCACTCGCGGAACCCGTCGCTGCCAGGGTCTCCCCCGGTCTCGACCCGTTCCTCACCACCGAACACCGGGAGCTGCGCCACCGCCGGATCCGTACCCGTGCCGCCGGGCGCCCCGGTCAGGGCGACGTGCAGCAGGTAACCGTTGCGCTCCACGCCCAGCACCGCACCGGCCTCGCGCAGAGGCCCGAACTCGCTGTCGAACCAGTGCGGCACCAACGCGACGAGCCCCTTCGGCGACAGCTCGTCCAGGGACCGCTCGGCCACCCGCCGCCAGAAGAAGTCCACGCTCATCCCCCTGCACTCCGCCCCGTTCCGCACCGGTGTGCCCGTCGGCACCCGTCGTACCGAGAGGCTAGATGCGACCACTGACAGTCCGGTCCCGCACCCGAGCCGGGGCCCCACCCGTCGTCACCCCGTACCGTTCATCGACGCTGCAGCCACCCTCCCGGTTGCAGGACGACTCGACGACTCGGCAGCTTTCGCGCCCTGCCCACCGGCCACGGCCGGCAACACCGGCCCCTCCCGGACAGCGACCGAGTCCGCGAGCACGGACGGCTCCCGGTTCCGAGCGCCCACAGTCAGCACCACCACGCCCAGCCTGACGCCCATCTGCAGAGGTCCTCACGTCGTCGGGTCGGTGACCGTCGCCCAGCGGCATCCGCCGGGACAACGACCGGGGGCAGGGAAGGTCACGCGTGTCCCGGAGGATTTCTTCGGTCGCTGCACCGGGCGGCAGCGACCGAACCGCGACGAGCAGGTCCCAGCCGGGGCGGTCGCTGGTCCGTCGCTGCGCTTTTCAATCCGCAGCCAGAGTCGCTTCGGTCGCTGTCGGCGTCAGATGTGCGGTGCCGCGGCGGCAAGAGGCCTGGTGGGAGGGGCGCTCCCGGCACTTCCACCACCGGGCGGCGGCGGAGCGACCGAAGCTACGGAAGCGATCGAAGCGACCGAAGCGACTCAACGAAGGAACTCGTTCTGAAGCAGGGGGCACCCACCAGGGAGGCCCACGGGGCGGCCGAGCCGGTTTCCCAGCGGGGGCGAGCGACCGAAGCGACTCAAGCGACCGAACTTCAGACCTTCCTGCGCTTCAGGCACGGTCCTGGCACGCGCGACACGCCGAGCGACCGGGCGGGAGAGACTCGGTAGCTTTGGTCGCTGAGCTTCAGTCGCTGGATAAAACCCCAGGTCAGGGGCGCTACACTCACCCCAGCAGCGACCGAAGCGACTCAAGCTTGGGTATATGAAGACATTCCCGTGTGCGTGTGCGCGTTATAGACCCGGGCTACAGTCGCTTCAGTCGCTGTTGGGCTTGGAAAACGGCTTTGACCTGCGGAAATGTCAGCGGACCGAAAACAGCGACCGAAGTGACTCGGTCGCTCCCCCGAGGTTGGGTAGCTGAGTTTCCCCGTAAGGGCCGCCACTCCGGGTGCGTACGTGCTCGCTCGGATAGTCTGTGTGAGCTATCTTCTGGACTTCAGTCGCTTCAGTCGCTGATCCGGCGCTCACCAGTGCCCTGACCTGGCTTTTTGCCCTCAGCGACTGACCGAGCGACTCAAATCCGGGCAGCTACCGAGCGACTGGAGCTGCTGAAGCAGCTACTGAACCAAGGGGGAGGGACCAGCGTGACGGCGCCGCAGGCCGTGGGGAGCGACCGAACGGGCCGCCAGCCTGATGCGCTGGCTGTTGCCCGCTGGTGCGCAGCTCAGGGCTGGCCGGTCCATCCGCTGGCGCCCGGGCGCAAGACCCCGCCCGCCAACTGTCAGAGCTGCCAGGAGTCCCCGCACTCCCCCGGCGACTGTGCCTGCCCCCGCTTCGGTCGCTGGTGTCACGGCTTCCACGCCGCCACCGTCGACCAGGACGTCATCACCGCCTGGTGGCGGACCAACCCGGACTTCGGTACCGGTGTCGCCTGCGGCCCCTCGGGCCTGGTCGTCGTCGACGTCGACAGCCACCCCGGCACCGTCCCTGCCCGGGACCGGATCCTTCCTGGCATCCCCATCCACGAGCACGTCGACCTCGACGGCCTGGAGAACGGCTACCACACGCTCGCCCTGCTCGCCGCTCTCCGCAGCTCCCCCGATCCCGCAGAGGACACCTCCACACTGCGCGTCCGTACGCCCTCCGGCGGCCTGCACATCTGGTACCTGGACGACGAGCACCGGGGCTTCACCTGCTCCACCGGCTCCTCCACCGGACGGGCCCTGGCCTGGCAGGTCGACATCAGAGCTCACGGCGGCTACATCGTCGCCCCCGGCACCACCACGAGCGCCGGCACCTACACCCCCCTGCCCGGCGCCATGACCCCCGCACCCCTCCCCCGGTGGCTCGCCGAGGAGCTCGTCCGCACCGGGCATCTCAAGGAGAGGCCGGAGACCCGTCCGGCCGCGCCGACCCCCGTGCCCGACCGTGCCCGTCAGGCCGTCGTGGCCGCGGGCGGCGGGAAGCGCGGAGCCGAACGCGTCCTCGACACCGTCCTGCAGGAGGTGACCGACTGTGCCACCACGCCCGAGGGCGCCGGTTTCACCGGCAAGCTCAACCGCGCGGCCTACACCGTCGGAGGCCTCGTCTCCGCCGGACACCTGACCCACACCGCCGCCGAGCAGCTGCTCCTCGATGCCGCTCGCACCGCCCGTCCCACCCAGGACAGGCAAAGCTCCGCCGTCATCCGTTCCGGCCTCGCCGCCGGCGCCCGGCAGCCCCTGCACATCGGGAAGGCCCGCGGATGACCGACAGCACCCGCAAGAGGACGGTCTTCGACCCCGTGGCCGCAGCCCAGCAGATCCTGGCGTACCCGCCGGTCCCCGGTCCCGCGCAGGCCCCCTGGCACGGCGCCGCCGTCCAGGACAGCCTGCTCGACGACCCCGCCGAGACCGCCCAGCCACCGGTGCCACCGGTGCCGCCGGGGCAGTCCGAGCAGTCCGAGCAGCCCTTCCACGGGGCTCCTGCGCGGACCGCAGCGGCGCCGCAGGCCGCCCAGGCAGCCCGAACGGCCAAGGCCGCTGCGGGCCCGCAGGCGAGCCCGCACGGCCTGCTGCCCGACTCCCTCTCCGACCGCGGCAACGCCAAGCTCTTCGTCCACCTCTACGGACGCGACTACCGCCACGTCCCCGGCATCGGCTGGTACCGCTGGTCCACCCACCGCTGGCAGCTCGACGAGGACGACACCGTCCTGTGGGCCGCCGGGGAGATGGCCGAGAGCGTCGCCACCCACGACCCGCGCGGCCTCTACACCAACGCCGACCTGCGCCGGCACCGCCGCCGTGCCCTGTCGACCTCCGGCATGAACGCCATGCTCGCCCAGGCGAAGTCCGCCCCCGGCATGGTCCTCAACGCGGCCCTCCTGGACGCCGACGCCTACGCCCTGTGCACCCCCGGCGGCGTCGTCGACCTGCGCACCGGCGCCATCGTCCCGCCCGACCCCAAGGTGCACCACCACTCCCGGTCCACCACCCTCGCCCCGGCCCGGATGCCCACCCCGCGCTGGAACCGCTTCCTCACCGACACCTTCGGCGACGACAAGGAAGGCCGCCAGACCCGCGACTTCCTGCACCTGCTGCTCGGCTACTCGATCAGCGGCGACGTCGGCGCCCAGGTCATGCCCTTCCTCTACGGACAGGGCAAGAACGGCAAGTCCGTCCTGCTCGACGTCATGATCCAGCTGCTCGGCGACTACGCGGACGCGGCCCCGCCCGGCTTCCTCATGGCCAAGACCTTCGACGGCCACCCCACCGACCTCGCCGAGCTCCACGGCCGCCGCATCATCGTGTGCTCCGAGCTCAAGCCCGGTGACCGCTTCGACGAGGCCCGGGTCAAGCTGCTCACCGGCGGCGACAAGATCAAGGCCCGCCGGATGCGCCAGGACTTCTTCTCCTTCGAGCCCACCCACAAGCTCTGGCTGCTCGGCAACCACCGCCCCGAGGTGGGCACCGGCGGCTTCGCCTTCTGGCGCCGCATGCGTCTGATCCCGTTCGAACGGGTCGTCCCCGAGGAACGCAAGATCGACAACCTGGCGCACGTCCTCGTCGCCGAGGAGGGCCCCGGCATCCTCGCCTGGCTCATCGACGGCGCCCGACGCTACTTCGCCGGCGAGAAGGACCTCGCGGGCCCCCAGCGCGTCCAGGTCGCCACCACCGCGTACGCGGAGACCGAGGACCACGTCGGCCGCTTCCTCAAGGAGGCATGCATCACAGGCGAAGGCATGCGCGCCGAACAATCCCAGCTCTTCGGCGCCTACACCCGTTGGTGCGGCTTCGAAGGCGCCAATCCCGTATCCGGGCGTGCCTTCGCCGCACGAGTCCGCGAGACACTGGGTATGACCTCTCCCAAGGAGATGGTCCTGTCCAACAGCCGCAAGTACTACCCGGGCATCGGCCTGATCACCGACGACACAGAGGAGCAGAACGCGTGAGCGCGCTGATCGACCCGGCCGAGCTCGCCCACGAAACCGACCTCGTCTGGCTGGAGGACACCTCCGACCTCGACTACGTCCGCCAGTCGCTGGACCGCCTCACCACGCGCCGCGGCCGCCCCGCCTACCACCGCGACGGTCGCATGGTCGGATACGCGATCCTCGGCCCCGACGCCAAGTCCTCGCGGGCCTCCGGCACCTTCCGCCGGCGCGTCTTCTGGCTGCTGCCCCACGACCGCGACCAGGACCCGGACGGCCTGTACTCCACCGGCGCCCCGTCGGAGGCCGTCGACCCGCGCACCGTCGCCCCCGGGGTCAAGGGCTACAAGACCGAGCGCTCCGAGGGCGGCCCGGCCTCGCCGGCCATGCTGGAGCTGGGGATAACGCTTCCGAAGGCCTGAGGCCCACGGGCGTGACGCCCGGGGCCTGAGGCTCGCAGGCCTGAGCCCGGGGCCGACCGCTGCACCCGGTGCGTTCGGCCCGGGTGGCTAGCGGCTCTCGCGCTGCGGCTCCTCCGGGAGGACCGCCTGGCCCGCCAGAAGGCTCTCCAGGAACTGGCTGTGCCGGGCGGGCGCGCTGCTCCGGGCCTCCAGGGGCCGGGTGCGGAGCACCTGGGTCGGCTGCTCGGCCCGCTCGGCCTGCAGCGCCCGGTCGGCCCGTTCGGCCTGCTCGGACCTCATGACGCCGAGGGCGTCGGCGAGGCCGGTCATCGACTGGTGAAGCTCGGCCCGGTCGGGGCGCGCGGCGTCCGGCGCCGGGGTGTGCGCGTGCGCGGAGGAGCCGGCCTCCGTACTGTCCCGGCCGGCTTTCGCCGTCACCGTTGTGACCCCGGCCGTCCTGCTATCCGTGGCCGCGCCCGTGACCGTGACCGCGGCCGGTGCCTCACGCTTCGCCGCCCCACGCCTCGTCGCGGTGCGGGCCTCCGCCGTGCGTCCCCCTGCCGTGCGTTCCCCTGCGGTGCGTTCCCCTGCGGTGCGGGCCTCTCCGGTGCGCACCGCGGCCGTGTGCGCTGCCGCGGACTCCTCGCGCAGCCGGCCCACCTCGGCCTCCAGCGCGGCCAGCCGTGCCCGCAGTTCGTCCAGCTCGCCCTGCTCGCCCATCTTCTCCACTGCCCAGAACCCTCCCCGGCCGCCGTCCACGGCCATTGACGTGCGGCTTCAGCCTAGAGGTCGCGCAGATGGGAGCTGTGGGGGCGCCGCACGGCTGCGTGTGGACACCGTCCGCTTCGGCCGGATCGACACCCCACTCCCGCACTCGCGGCCGGGGCTGGACTCCGACGACGGGATCACCGCCGTCGGCTCGATCACTCCCTTCGGCCGCTTCGGCACTGCCGAGGAAGCCGCCGCTTCGGCCCTCTACAACGGAGCGTCCGTCTGCCGCTATGCCGGGGTCGAGAAGGCGGCGAACGCAGCGTCCAGCAGTTCGCCGAGGTCCTCTTGGCCGTCGCTCGCAGCCCATTGCCCGAGGACGATCCACAGGATTTCGAGTGCCGCCGCTACACGAACGGTGGCGATGACCGATGGCCCGTCGGTCGAGGAGGTTGTCCTCTGCAGTCGGGCGACGATCTCCGGTCGCCATTCGGCCTGCTTCTCGCGGAGGCGTGCGCACAGGGCCGGGGTCTGCTCGATGAGGCCGAGGATCGTCACGAGTTGCTGAACGTCGCCCACGAGGAACCTCACGGCCGACTCCAGGGCGTTGCGCAGCCTGCTCCAGTCGTCCTGGTTGGCCCGCTCGGCATCGAGCGCGTCAGTGATGACGCCACCGACAGGGTCGAAGACGAACAGGACCACGTCTTCCTTGGTGCCGAAGTAGCGCAGGAAGGTGCTCCGCGACACTCCGGCGGCTTCGGAGAGGTCGGCGAAGGTGACCTGGTCGAAGCCCGTGAGGCAGAACCGGTTGAACGCGACGCGGGCCAGCTCTGCTCGCACCGCGTGGCGGCTGATCTCACGGGTACCGACTGGCGCTGCACTCATGGGGACGAGTGTACTCCGACACACTCGTTTGCTTATTCGGATACAGGTTTCTAATCTGACACTCAGTGTCAGTCGCGAGGCTGAGATTCGCGACGCTGTCCCGAGCCGGTCGCCCGGTCACGGACCGTCCCTTACCGCGATATGGAGCCACCTCATGAGCTACGCAGACCTTCCCGCCCTGACGATCGACGTCTCGGACGGGGTCGCGACGGTGACAATCGATCACCCGCCGCTCAATCTGATGGACGCGGTCCTCCTGCCGTCACTCCGGGCATTCGTCGCACGTGTGCGGGACGACGCCGACGTCCGCGTCATCGTCTTCGAGAGCGCTGACCCGGAGTTCTTCGTTGCACACGGCGACATGGCGTACCTCACTGACCCTGACGCGCTGCCTGCAGCGACTCGCGCTGCGATCGCGGCCGCACCGGGCTCGACCGTCCCGGAAGGCCTGAACATCCTCCAGGCGATGAGCGAGGAGGTCCGCTCGCTGCCGCAGGTCACCATCGGCAAGCTGGCGGGCTTCGCGCGCGGCGCGGGCAACGAGTTCTTCATGTACCTGGACATGCGATTCGCGGCGATCGGCAAGTCGGGGCAGGGGCAGCCGGAGTCCTTGATGGGGATCCTCCCCGGAGGCGGCGGCACGGTGAACATGACGCGCCTGGCAGGAAGGGCCCGCGCGCTGGAGCTCATCCTCGGCGCCGAACTCGTGGGTGCGGAGCTCGCGGAACGGTACGGCCTGATCAACCGTGCCCTGCCCGCCGCAGAACTCGATTCCTTCGTCGACACCCTCGCCCGACGGATCGCCGGCCTCCGGCCGGAGGTGATCGCCATCACGAAGGCTGCGGTCGACGCGGTCGCGCCGCCGATTCCGCATGCGGCGTACGCCGTTGAGAACGAGGGCCTGTTCGCGGCGTTCGGCGATGAGGTCACCGAGCTCGCCCACAAGCTGCTCGCCGCTGGTATCCAGACCCGCGAGGGCGAACGGGACCACGAGCGCATCGCCAACAGCATCTGAGTGCCCGAGCTCTCGCCATAGGCGCGGTTGGGAAGGTAGGTGGCCGAGCGGGCACAGGCCCCGTTGATCAGGGAGTTGCTGACGCCCTGTGATCACCGAGGAGACCCGTGCCCGCGCTTCCATCACGGCTGACCGAGCCGCGAGCGGGACAGGCTTCGCGGCCTTGGTCGGAGCCGTCCGCTACTGGGCCTGCGACGGGACCACCGTGAAGCCGCACAGGCTGCAGCTGGACGAGAGCCGGATCCGCGAGGCCGACGAGGCCTGGGTACCGGTGATCACGCCGGACGGCCCCGGGGTCCTGGTGTGGCTCAACTCGGACTGAGCGCGGGGAGCGGCTGCGGTGTTCACTCCGGGGCAGGGGTCAGCGTCCGGGGCATGGGGATCAGCGCCGCAAGGACCAGGGTCACCCCGTCGGCTGGGCCAGGGCTTGGTGCGCGGCGTCGCGTACGTTCTCGTCCTCATCGGCCGTGAGCCGTTCGAGTGCGGCTCGGGCCTCGGGGGCCGGGCGTCCGGACAGGGTCCACGCCAGCCAGTACCGGACGGCGGGATCGGAGTCGCCGGCGCGGGCGACGAGGGCGTCGGTGACTGTCGCCTCGTGAGCCCCCCAGAGCGCGCTGACCGCTGCTCTCCGGACCTCGGGCGCGGCATCGGAGGTGCCGGTGATCAGGATGGCCCGGGCTGTCGAGGGATCGCCGGTGCCGAAGATGGTGCCGAGGGTCGTCATCGCGTGGGCGCGTATCGCGGGGTTCGGGTCGCGGGCCGCGTCGGCGATCAGCCCGAAGTACGTGTCTCCGCCGAAGTCGATGACGGCCAGACTCCAGAGACCCACCATCCGTGTCCCGGGGTCGTCGGAGGCGGCGCACTCCAGTGACAGCCTGAGCGAGGTCTGGGGCCAAGCCCTGAACAGGTTGAGGACGTCGAGCTGCAGTGTGGCCTCGTCGTCGTTGCGATCGGTCACCATCGCACGCAGCAGGGCGGGCAGGGCGTCCTGGCCGCAGGCACCCGCCAGGGCGTGGGCGATCCGGTCCCGGGCGAAGGAGTCGCCGGCATCGACGTGACGGGCGAGGCGTCGCTCCAGTTCCGGTCGAAGGAACGCGGCAGCCGGTGTGCGCAGCTGCTCCACCAGTTGCTCGCACCGAAGGCGGGTGTCGGGCCCGCGTTCGGCATCCGCGGCAAGCCGCGCCTCCAACTCGCTCAGCGCACGCTCCAGCGCCGCACGTTCCGTTGCCGTGATCCCCGTCCCGCCGGTGCCTGTCATGCGCCTCACCCTACGGCCGGGTGGTGATGGCCTTCGGCCCGGATGACGGTGACCAGCCATGGCGGGGACGCTCCCGCGGGAGGAGTGACCTGTGGGGGTGGGCTGTCAGGGTGAGCTGTCAGCGCGATCTTTCAGCGCGTTCTGTCAGGGCGTCACGCGTGCCCAGTCCGCGAGGAGTGAGAAGTCGTCCGCCGTCAGTCCGGTCTTCGGGTCGATGCGGTGGAGGAGCGCCGGGCCGTGGTGGTGGGCCCGGACCCAGCCGTGGTCCGCGTCCGTGATCTGGTCGTCGACCCAGGCGAACGGGCGGCCCTGTGCCCAGGCCACGATCTCCGGTGTCTTCCAGAACACGCCCCCTCCGGGCTGGGGACGCGGATCGGGCCAGGTGATGACCGGCAGGGTGGGAAGCCCCAGGAGGGGTGAGAGGAAGGTGTTGGCCTCCTCCTCCCACGTCGTCGCCCACACCAGGTCGTACGGCAGGGCGGTGAGCGCCGGCCCGTGATCCGGGTTGAGCCAGACCCGCAGTGGCTTCGGCGGCTTGTTCGGAAGGCCCCACTCCCGGAGCCTGCGCCGCTCGGCCGCCTCCCACTGCGGGGTCATCAGCCGGTGCGTCTCGTAGCCCTGGGGCCTCCGGTACGGCTTCGCCGCGGTCGGATTCAGTGGACCGTCAACGTCTATCAGCAGCATCGGCCGCATCAGCCACCCCCGGATGATCGTCCCCGTACGGTAGCGGTCGAGCGGCGGAGGGCCCAGCGATTTCCCGGCCGCGCCGACTGCCGGCCGGGGCACTGGCCGGCCCCGCGCCGCGTGCACTCCGGGCTGCGGTTGCGCGGGGCCGTGATCCGCCGGACCTCTCCCCCGCTGAGTACCGCGGATCGGCCGGACGATTTTCCGCGGAAAATTCGGATCCCGCGCTCCCTCGGATCCAACCGAGGGACGGGACAGGTGGAGGCCCGCGGGACTGACAGCCGGGGGCGGCGTCCTGTCCGTGATCGGGAAGGAGCCGCTGTAGCCGCCACCGGATCGGCTCGCAGGCACGGGACGCACAGCGTCGCTGATCCAGCGGGGCTGGTGCGTTGGGCGATGTCGATGGGCTCAGGATTTTCCGCAGAAAATTTCCGAGCCGGGTCGCCGGGTCCCACGGGTCGATGACAGGGCGTTGGTCGCCCCGGTTGTTCCTGTCCTCTCCCCGGGCACACCGCGGAGGTCAGGACAACGGTTGCCCGCCGCGGCCGGTCTTACTGACGCCGCGCGGTGAGAACGTCATCGGGCCGATCCAGCCTCGGCGGACGAGAGCAATCTGGGAGGGCAGCGGGGTCACCGGGTCGAGCGCCCTCCCCCGGGACCAGTTCTCGAAGAGGCCCTGGGTGGTGTCGACGGCGGACACCACCATGGTCACCTGAAGGCCCCCGTCGTCCCAGGTGTTCCACAGCGCCCAACCCTCCGGCCGTGCGTCGACACCGATTCGCGCGCACTCCTCCTCGTAGTCCTCGTCCATCCCGGCCGGCATGACTCCGGGCTTCAGCACCGTGGCGCCGACGAGCCTGACCAGGGGACGATCCTGCTCCGTACAGCCGTCGCCTTCGAAGTGGTAGCTACGCAGGACGCGGGCGAGCGCGTTGACGCTGCGTTGGAGAGACGTCGCATCGTCCGGATCAGGCGCGAACGAGAGCCAGTCCTCGTTGGACGCCTCGACGGTGACACGGTAGGCGAGACGCTCGATCTCCCGAAGGTAGTCCAGTTCGCTGAGCTCAGGTGTGGTCATGCCGCGCAGTCTGGCATCGGGAGACTTCCGTCCGGCACGCGTTTTTCCTCCGTCGGCAGCGGCCTGGGCCGCTGCCCTTGCCTGGGTTGGACGGCCTGGAGGTCGTGCAGGCGGGCGATGCCGAGCACGGCGTGGTGGACGCCGTGGCCCTTGAGGCGCCCGCGGCGGAACGACAGTCGCGCAGGACTTCCAGGGCTTCATCTGGGCGAGGACGTGCTCAGCGCGAGCTCGGACCTGCTTGTGCTCTCGGTTGTGCGCGGCCTGCCATTCCGTGGGCTCACCGCCCTTGGGCCTGCGGCGCGGGATGAGCAGGCCGGTTCCCGAGTAGCCGCCGTCGGCGGGCGTCGTGGTTTTGCCGACGGTGGCTGCGGCACGATCTGCACGGCACGGTTCGGCCCGCACGCTGTCGGCCTCCTCACTAGCCTGACGGGATGCATGAGAGTGGACCACCGCTGCTTGGGGACGTCTATCCCCGGCTGGTGTCGTTCGTGGAGGCGGCGCTGATCGCTGAAGGGGAACCCGCCCTGGCCGGGGCCGTCGGGCGGTTGCGCTTTCACGGGTGGTGCGGCTGTCGTCCGACCTGCACCTACCTCCGAACGGCTCCGGCTTCCCGTGCCGACAGCTCATGGCTTCATCTCGACGACGACGATGCGCCTCGCGTCTGGCTTCAGTTCGACCGGGACCACACGTCGTTCGCCGGGATGGAGATCTGCGAGTTCGACTTGGGGCCTGTCCCAGCGCTCGACCCGAACCGCCCTTCCGGGCTGGGGTAACCCCTCGGCGATGTGACCACGATCCGTGCGGAG
>NZ_JBIWNL010000055.1:0-48179 GCF_044767225.1 Kitasatospora sp. NPDC101447 | reverse complement strand
GCCCCCCCCCCGCCCCCCCCCCCCCCCCCCCCCCCCCCCCCCCCCCCCCCCCCCCCCCCCCCCCCCCCCCCCCCCCCCCCCCCCCCCCCCCCCCGCGCCCCCCCCCCCCCCCCCCCCCCCCCCCCCCCCCCCCCCCCCCCCCGGGCCGCGCCGCCGGGGGCGCCCCGCCCCTCGTCCGGTGCGCGCGGCATCAGGCCTCGCGCGGCATCGGGCCCCGCGCCGCGTCAGGCCTTGTGCGAGGACTCCAGGTGCGCGAAGACCACCACGTTGTCCAGGTAGTCCCGCTTCTTCTTGTCGTACGTGCCGCCGCAGGTGATCAGCCGGAGCTGGGCGTCGGGCGTCTTGCCGTACACCTTCTGGTCGGGGAAGGCGTCCTTGGCGAAGGTCTCCACCGAGTCCACGGTGAAGACGGCGACCGTGCCGTCGGCGCGGCTCACCTCGACCTTGTTGCCGGGCAGCAGCAGGCTCAGCAGCAGGAACACCGCCGGGCCCTTGGTGGTGTCCACGTGCCCGGCGACGACCGCGCTGCCGCGTTCGCCGGGGGTCACGCCGCCGCGGTACCAGCCGACCAGGTTCTTGTCGTCCGGCGGCGGCGCGTTGAGCTGGCCGGCCGCGTTGAGGGTCAGCTCGGTGAACGGCGCGTCCACGGCGATCTGCGGGATCCGCAGCCGGGTCGGCTTGGAGGCCTTGAGCGGGGGCACCCCCGGCGCGGCCGCCGCCGCGGGCGGCGGGGAGGCGGCGGCCGGCGGCCCCGGGACGGCCGAGGCGGTGGCCGCCGGCGGAGCGGCCTGGGTGGCCGCCGTGTCGGTGCTCGGCCCGGTGTCCACCGAGTTGTAGATCAGCAGCAGACCGACCGCTGCCGCGCCCATCCCGGCGCGCAGCAGCCGGGGCATTCCAGAGGCGGGACCACCCGTCATTCCTGTCCTCCGCTCAACCGGTTCCGAACGGCCCGCCGCCCCCGGTGCGCCCCGCCCCGGCCGGGGTGGGGCGCCCGGAGGCGACGGAAGCAGCGCGTCGGGCGTCAGGCGACCGCGCCGGAGGCGCGGCGGCCGCGGCGCAGGGCGTAGGCACCGGCCCCGAGGCCGCCGAGCAGCAGCACCGCGCCGGAGGCGAGCCCGCCGCCGGACAGCGACATACCGCCGCCACCGGTGTGCACGCCGCCGTGCGGGGTCTTGTGGTCCTCGTCCTTGGCCTCGGAGCCCTTGTGCTCCTCGCTCCCCTTCGACTCGCCGCCCTTGGACTCCGAGCCCTTGGACTCCGAGCCCTTGGAGTCGGAGCCCTTGTGCTCCTCGGTGCCCTTGGAGTCGGTGCCCTTGGAATCGGTGCCCTTGTGGTCCTGGGTGGCGGCCGAGCCCATCGAGCTGTCATTGCCCTTCGTACTGTCGGCGGAGCCCTTGTCGGGCTTCTCCTGCTTCTCCTGCCAGGTGAGGTTCTTGCCCTGGTCGGCGGAGCCGTCGGCATAGGCCATGGGAGCACCGGCGGTGAGGACGGCGGCGACGGCCGCCGCGGCGAGCAGCGTGCGTGCAGAACGCATGAGGATGATCCTTCCGGCGCGCGGACCGCGACTGCCGACACGGTGCCGGGCAAGGGGGCTCGCGGGGGGTGCGCCTGATCCACCGTCAACCACGGTGCGGCCGCCTGCCACCGGAGCGTGGCAGCGCCGGTGCGGACTGTGCGCCCTTCGGGTGGAGTCCCGGGTGTGTTCACCCGGCTGGCCGGGCGATCCGGGTGAATCCGCGCCGGGACCGGGGGCCGGGTGTCGGGGGGAGGGTGTCGGGGCCGGGTGCCGGGGCCGAGGGACCGGGGGGTGGGAGTGGGTTCCCGGACCGCCGGGAAGCGCAATGGGCCCGCCCCCGGCACACGGCCGGGGGCGGGCCCATCGGGAACGCCGGGTTCAGCGCTCCCAGCGGTAGAACTCGCGCGCCATCGCGTCCTTCGGCTCGCGCCAGGTGGCCGGGTCGTAGGCCTGGACGAAGGCGGTCAGGCGGTCGCTGACGGACCGGAACTCCGGGTGCCCGATGACCTTGGCGACCGCCGGGCCCGGCGGACGGTCGGCCTCGATCAGGTGGAGGTAGACGTCGCCGAACTGGAAGAGGCTGCGGCCGGTGACGCCGATCAGGTGCGGCAGTTCGCCCTGGTCGGACTCGGCGAACACCTCGGCGATGTCCGGCGCCGCCTCGGGCTTCATCCGGGCGACGATCAGCGCCCGGTGCGCGCCGCTCACAGCTCCGCCGCCCGCTTCTCGACCTTCTCGCGGATCAGCTGCATCTGGATCCGGGAGTTCTTGTTGATGTGGTTGACCATGCCGTTGTCGTCGACCGGCGCGGTGGGCTTCATCGCGAAGTCCTGGATCCAGCGCATCCTGGTGCCGGCCGGGACCTCCGCGTACTCCCAGCGGATGTCCATGAACTCGAACGGGCCGGGCTCGACCCGGCGGGCGCGCACCGCGAGCGAGGACTTGTCGGTGGTGCGCTCGGAGACCCAGCTCCACACCTGGCCGTTCTCGTCCGGGTGCATGGTGAGCCGGAACTGCACGCGGTCGCCGTCGCGCTCCAGGACCTCGACCGAGGCGTACTCGCTGAACAGGTCCGGCCAGTTCTCCAGGTCGTTGGTGATCTCCCAGACCAGGTCGAGCGGCGCGGCGATGACGATCTCGTTGTCGGTGTGTCCGGGCATCTCAGGCACCAGCCTTCGCGGAGAGGGAGGAGTTGACCAGCTCGATGAACTCGGCCGGGGTCTTGGCGGACTCGGCGCCGGAGGTGACCTTGAGGCCGTGCCGGTTCTCCAACTCGCCGACGACGCCGAGCAGTCCGAGCGAGTCGACGCCGAACGCGTCGAACTGCGCACCCGGCTGCTCCAGATCGCCCGGCTCCACGATGACGCCGGCCCGGGCCTGCAGCAGGGCGGCGAGCTCCGGATAGCTGAGGGTGTTGCTCACGGGGGTGTGTCCCTTCGAAGGTGTGACGGAGTGGTTCGGGAGGTTCAGGCCCGCTCGCCGCGCCGGAGCACCAGCGCGGAGTTGGAGCCCATCAGCCCGCGGCTGAGCACCAGGGCGGTGCGCAGCTCGGCCGGGCGGGCGCGGCCGGTCACCAGGGCGAGGTCGTGGCAGACCTCGGTGACGTTGGGGGTGGGCGGCAGCACGCCGTCCTCCATGGCCAGCACGGCGGCGGCCACGTCCAGCAGCGGGGCGCCGCAGTAGGCCCGTCCGGTGCCGGTCTTGGGCGCGGTGACCGGGACGCGCTCGGCGGCCGGGCCGAGCGCGTCGGCCAGCGCCAGCGCCTCCGCCCGGTCGGCGGCCGGGATGCCGAGGGCGTCCGCGAAGACCACGTCGATCTCCTCGGGCGCGATCCGGGCGTCGTCCAGCGCGATCCGGATCGCGGCGGCCAGCCCCTCGCGGGACTCCTCCCAGCGGGAGGCCCCGGTGAAGGTGGCGCCGTGCCCGGCCAGGTGCGCCCGGACGTTGGCGCCGCGGCGCCGGGCCGTCCGCTCGTCCTCCAGCATCAGCATCGCGCCGCCCTCGGCGGGGGCGAAGCCGCAGGCCCGCGCGGTGAACGGCAGGTAGGCCTCCTCGGCCCGTTCGGCCAGGCTGAGCTCGGGGTAGCCGAGCTGGCAGACCATCGAGTAGGGGGCCAGGGGGGCCTCGGCGGCGCCGACCACCACCGCGTCGGTGCCGCGCTCGATCGAGCGGGCCGCGTGCGCGAGGGCGTCCAGGCCGCCGGCCTCGTCGCTGGCGACGACTCCGCAGGGGCCCTTGTAGCCGCCGCGGATCGAGATCTGGCCGGTGCTGGCCGCGTAGAACCAGGCGATGGACTGGTACGGTCCGACGAACCTCGGTCCCTGGCCCCAGAGTTGCTGGAGTTCACGCTGGCCGAACTCGCCGCCGCCGGAGCCGGCCGCGGTCACCACGCCGACCGCGAAGGGCTGTTCGGGGTCGGGCCGGAAGCCGGCGTCCGCCACCGCCAGGTCGGCGGCGGCCATCGCGTAGTGCGTGAAGCGGTCGGTCTGCACCAGGTAGCGGTTGTCGATCGCCGACTGCGGCTCGAAGTCCCGTACCTGGCCCGCGATCCTGAGCGGCAGCTCGGTGCAGCCCTCGCGGGATATCCGGTCGAGGACGCTCACGCCCTGCCTGGTGGCCTTCCAGAAGGCGTCGGCCCCGACGCCGTTCGGCGCCACCACGCCGAGGCCGGTGACCACCGCCCGGCGGCCCTGCTGACGTGACGTCATGGAACTCACCCCGTTCTGTTGAGCACGACGGCGGACTGGAATCCGCCGAATCCGCTGCCGACCGAGAGGATGTGGCTCAGCGGCAGCTCGCGCGCGGTGCGCGGCACGTAGTCGAGGTCGCACTCCGGGTCCGGAGTCTCGTAGTTGGCGGTCGGCGGCACGACGCCGTGGGCGAGCGCCAGGGTGCAGGCGACGACCTCGATCGCGCCGATCGCGCCGAGCGAGTGGCCGACCATCGACTTGATCGAGCTCATCGGGGTCCCGAAGGCGTGCCCGCCCAGCGAGCGCTTGACCGCGGCGGTCTCGTGCCGGTCGTTCTGCTTGGTGCCCGAGCCGTGCGCGTTGACGTAGTCGACGTCGGTGCGGTCGACCCTGGCGTGGGCGAGCGCGTGGTCGATCGCCCGGGACATCTCCAGCCCCTCCTTGGTGAGGCCGGTCATGTGGTAGGCGTTGCCGAAGGTGGCGAAGCCGCCGACCTCGCCGTAGATCCGGGCGCCGCGGCGCCGGGCGTGCTCCAGTTCCTCCAGCACCAGGACGGCGCCGCCCTCGCCGAGGACGAAGCCGTCGCGCTCGGCGTCGAAGGGACGGGAGGCGTGCTGCGGGTCGTCGTTGCGCTCGCTGGTGGCCTTGATGGCGTCGAAGCAGGCGACGGTGATCGGCGAGATCGGGGAGTCGGAGGCGCCGGCGACGCAGATGTCGGCGCGGCCCTCCTCGACCGCCTGGAAGCCGTAGCCGATCGCGTCCAGGCCGGAGGTGCAGCCCGTGGAGACGGTCTGCACCGGGCCGCGGGCGCCGGTCCGCTCGGCCACCGCGGAGGCGAGCGTGCTGGGCGCGAAGGCCCGGTGCAGCTGCGGCTCCGCCTGTCGGTGGTCCACGTCCCAGCGTGCGCCGGCGGAGCTGACCAGGGCGTAGTCGTGTTCCAGCCGGGTGGTGCCGCCGACGGCGGTGCCGAGCGAGACGGCGATCCGCCAGGGGTTCTCGGCGGCGAGGTCCAGGCCGGCGTCGGCGATCGCCTCGTCGGCCGCGACCATCGCGAACTGGACGTAGCGGTCGGCCCGCTGGACGTCCTCCGGGCCCAGCCCGTGGGCCGCCGGGTCGAAGTCGACCTCGGCGGCGATCCGGGAGCGGAACCCGGTGGGGTCGAAGAGCGTGATGCCCCGGGTCGCGGTGCGGCCGGCCGTGAGGAGCTCCCAGAACGCCGGGACGCCGACCCCGCCGGGCGCGACCACACCGATCCCCGTGACGGCGACGCGCCGGGTCACGAGGCCACCTTGGCGTGTTCCGGCGGGCCGGAGGCGGCGGACTCCTCGGTGGTCACGTGGCCGAGGTCGGGGCGCGGGGCGAGCGGGCCGAGGTGGAAGACCATCCGGGCCTCGGTGTCGCCGACGTTGCGGAAGCGGTGGCGCATGTTGATCGGGATCATGAGGCCCTGGTCGGCCTTGAGCGGCCGGGTCTCCCCGTCCAGGTCGACCTCCAGCTCGCCGCAGACGACGAACACGAACTCCTCGGAGTACGGGTGGTAGTGCTCGCCGATCCGCTCGCCGGGCCGGACGATCGCCAGGCCCATGAAGCCACTGGTCGCCCCGCACGTGGTCGGGGTGAGCATGGTGCGGAGCTCGGCGCCGTGGCGGCGGTTCTCCGGAGCCTCGTCGACGTTGACGATCCGTGGGTACTGCGTGGTCATGATGGTCTTCCTCCGTGGAATCGACGTGGAGTTGACGTGGGGTGACGGAGCGTCAGTTGGCGTGGGGGTCGGCGGAGCTGCGGTCGGTGACGGGGTTCATGGCGCGGGCGGCGAGGAAGGCGCCGAGCCCGGTGACGGTGCGCAGGTCGCCCTGCGGGCCGAGGTCGAGCAGCCGGGCCAGCGCGGCCGCCTCCAGGTCGTCGGCCACGCCGAGGGCGGCGGCGGGGTCGGCTTCGGCCGGCACCCGCAGGTCGACCAGGCGCACCACCACGTCCTCGCGCTGGAAGACGGTGCCCGCCGCGACCGGCCCGGTCGGGTCGGCGGTGGCCAGGTTGTCGTGCCGGGCCAGCAGCTCGGCCACGGCCTGTCCGTTGCCCGGGCGGACGGGGTAGAGCACGGCGTGCCGGTGCATTCGGCCGGAGGCGGGGGAGCCGGCGATCGCCTGGTGCTTGGCGGGCAGCGCGGCCCTGGCGAAGAAGGCGCGGGCGGCCTGCGGGTCGCCCAGCTGGCGGGCCTCCTCCAGGTACGGGTTGATCGCCTCCTCGACGGCCCGCACCTCGGGCTGCATCGCCACGTGCCGCAGGGCGTCGCCCAGGTTGCCGACCACCTCGACGGCCCGTACCACCCGGTTGCCGTGCATGAACAGCGAGGTCCGCTGCAGCCGGGTGTGCTCGTCCACCTCGGCCCGGGGGGAGGCGTAGCCGGACAGGATCCTGGCCACCTCGGGCTCGCTGCCGGGCTTGACGGTGAAGGTCAGCGCGTGGCGGACCACGCCGTCCGGGCCCGGTTCGGCCTTCGGCGGGCCGACGTGGCCGGCCGGTGCGGTGCGCGGCAGGCCGGGCGGCACCTCCATCGGGGCGCGGGTGCCGGTCGAGCCGGCCGCCGAGGTCTCGCGCAGGACGGCGTAGCGCAGCGAGCGGAAGTTGTCGCTGACGCAGCCGTGCATCGGCTTGACCATCTCGCGGTGGGCCGGGCTGTCCACCCACTCCAGGAAGGTCTCCTGGTCCCGCCACTCGCTGGTGATCAGCCACTGGCGCGGGTCGTTGATCGACTGGCACAGCTGGTCGCTGACGTGGCCGGGGACCGAGGCCACCTGGTGGCGCAGCTGCTCGTAGACGTCGAGGAAGCGCTGCTGGGCGCCGTCCTGGATCTCCAGCATCAGCACCACCCGCAACCGGGAGTCGGACTCGTCCTGCTGCTTCGGCTGGGGTTCGGACAGAGTTGTCATGATCCACTTTCTGCTCTGGGTCGCACGCTGCGGGCCGTGTCGGCCGTGTCGGCCGCGCCCGGCGGGTGCTTCCCGGCCTGGGAAGGGCGGTGCGACGGCGGTCGGGCCCGAGCGGTCGGCTCCAGGCCTGAGGTCGATCGTGGGCGGCGCACCGGGCGCGGCGCGAGATTTGCGGGCCATCCGGGCGAAGGGGCGGCACAGCCGGCCTCGGGCGGGGGATGGAAGAGCGGGGCCCCCGGCTGAGCGGGCCCGTCGAGGGCGGCGCCGAGCCCAGTAGCCGGGCCGCGGAATCCCGTTACAGGGCGGAGCAATTGATGAATCCGAAGATCGACGACCGGGTGCCGGTCCTGATCGTGGGCGGCTCGCTGGTCGGGCTGTCGGCCTCGCTCTTCCTGGGCCGACTCGGGGTCAGACACCTGCTGGTCGAGAAGCACGCCGACACCTCGCATCACCCGCGCGGCCGAGGCAACAACGTCCGCACCATGGAGCTGTACCGGGTGGCCGGGATCGAGCCGGCGATCCGCGAGGCGGCCTCGATCCTCGCCCCCAACCACGGCATCCTGCAGGCGCCCTCGCTGACCGGCGCCGAGCAGGAGTGGCTGTTCCGCGAGATCGACCCCGGCGGCCGGCTGGCCCGGTTCAGCCCCAGCTCGTGGTGCCTGTGCAGCCAGAACGACCTGGAGCCGGTGCTGCTGCGGGCGGCCCGCGACCTGGGCGGGGACGTCCGGTTCAGCACCGAGCTGATCTCCTTCGAGCAGGACGCCGACGGCGTGACGTCGGTGCTGCGCAGCAGGGAGAACGGCGAGGAGCGGGTGGTGCGCTCGGACTTCCTGATCGCGGCGGACGGCCCGCGCAGCCCGGTCCGCGAGCGGCTGGGCATCGGCCAGAGCGGCAAGGGCGAGCTCTTCCACAACGTGAGCATCACCTTCCGCGCCAAGCGGCTGGCCGAGGTGGTCGGCGACCGGCACTTCATCGCCTGCTACCTGACCAACCCGGAGGCGGACGGCGCACTGCTGCCGGTGGACAACCAGGAGGAGTGGGTCTTCCACGCCCCGTGGCACCCCGAGCACGGCGAGCCGCTGGAGGCCTTCACCGACGAGCGCTGCGAGCGGCACATCCGCACCGCCGTCGGCATGCCGGAGCTGGACGTCGAGGTGACCGGCCGGGCGCCCTGGCACGCCGCCGAGCGGGTGGCCGAGCGGTACGGCTCCGGGCGGGTCTTCCTGGCCGGGGACTCCGCGCACGAGATGTCCCCGACCGGCGCCTTCGGCTCCAACACCGGCATCCAGGACGCCCACAACCTGGCCTGGAAGCTCGCCGCCGTGCTGTGCGGCTGGGCCGGGCCGCGGCTGCTGGAGACGTACGGGCAGGAGCGGCGGCCGGTCGCCCAGGTGACCGGCGAGCGCGCCTCGGCCCGCTCCGCCGAGCACAGCCACCCGGGCTACGCGGTGGTGCCGGGCGTCGGGCGGCAGGCCGGGGTGCTGGCGGTGGCGCTCGGCTACCGCTACCCGGTCGGCGCGGTGGTCGGCACGGACCGGGCGGGCGCCGTCGTCCCCGAGCAGTTCGAGGTGGCGGGCGAGCCGGGCAGCCGGGCCCCGCACCAGTGGCTGCTGAGGGCGGGGGTCAGACTCTCCACGCTGGACCTGTACGAGCAGGCGATGGTGCTGCTCACCGGCCCCGAGGGCGGCGCCTGGCAGGCGGGCGCCCGGCGGGTCGCGGACCGGCTGGCCGTTCCGCTGGACGCCTACCGGATCGGTGACGGCGCCGAGGACGACCTGGCCCCGGAGCCGGGCTCGGACTTCGCCGCCCTGCACGGCATCGGCCCGCAGGGCGCGGTGCTGGTCCGCCCGGACGGCTTCGTCGCCTGGCGCTCGCCCGGCCCGGCGCTGGACCCGGAGGCCGAGCTGGGCACGGTGCTGCGGACGGTGCTGGGCCTCTGAGCACACGCGGAAGGGCCCGCCGGTCGCTCGACCGGCGGGCCCTTCCGCGTCAGTGGGTGGGGTGGGTGGGGGTCAGTGACCGCCCGCGTCCACCACCTCGACGTCGGCGACCTCACGCTCGATCGCCTCGGCCGGCAGGGCCACCCGGATCGCCCAGAAGTAGATGCCCAGGGCGAAGACCGCGACCATGCCCATGTCGTACCACATCGGGATCCGGCCGGTGCCGTCGCCGAAGCCGCCCTGCCAGGAGATCAGGCCGAGGCCCAGCAGGTAGACCGGCAGCCACTGGGCGGACTTCCAGCTCAGGCGCGGCGCGTTCGGCAGGCCCTTCTTGATCGCGTAGGCCGCGTAGCCGCCGAGCAGGAGGTAGCCGAGCACGATGGCCATGCCCAGGCGGGACAGGGTGTGCCAGCCGGACCAGTAGATGATCAGGCTGGAGACCACGAACGCGGCCGGGGAGATGACCGCGCCGAAGGGCAGCCGGTAGGAGCGCTCGTGGTTCGGCAGCCGGCGACGCAGGGCACCGAAGGCGAGCGGGGCGCCGGCGTACATCAGCACGCTGGCGGAGGTGATGAAGCCGACCAGCTCCTGCCAGCTCGGGAAGGGCAGGAAGCAGATCACACCGGTGATGAACGACATGACCAGGCCGAACCACGGCACGCCGTTCTTGTCCAGCTTCTCGAACTTCTGCGGCGCGTAGCCGTTCTTGCTCAGGCCGTAGGAGATGCGGGAGGTGGAGGTGGTGTAGATCAGGCCGGTGCCGCCGGGGGAGACGATGGCGTCGAAGTACAGCACCCAGGAGAGCCAGCCGAGGCCGACCAGGGTGGCGAGGCCGGCGAACGGACCCTCGATGCCCGGGAAGTCGAGCTTGTCCCAGCCGTTGACGAAGGAGCTGACCGGCAGCGAGCCGATGAAGGCGACCTGCAGCAGGACGTAGATCAGGGTGCCGATGGCGACCGAGCCCAGGACGGCGCGGGGGATGTCGCGCTTGGGGTTGCGGCTCTCACCGGAGATCTGGATGGCCTGCTCGAAGCCGAGCAGCGCGAAGATGATGCCGCTGGAGCTGATCGCGGCGAGCACGCCCTTGGCACCGAACGGCGCGAAGCCGTGCGAGGTGAAGTTCGAGGAGTGGAAGTTGGTGATCGACAGCGCCAGGATCGTGAGCAGCGGGACGCCGATCTTGAGCCAGGTCGCGATCGAGTTGGTGGCCGCCAGGACTCGCACACCGAGGAAGTTGACCGCGACGAAGACGCCCATCAGCAGCACCGCGACGATGAAGCCGCTGGTGGTGAGGGTGCCGTTGGCGTTGAGGAAGCTCTTGGCGAACTGCCAGTGGCCCGCGTAGCCGATCATCGCCTCGACCTCGATCGGGGCGACGGTCGCGGCCTGGAGCCAGGAGAACCAGCCGAAGGACATGCCGGCCAGGCCACCGAAGGCGTAGTGCGGGTAGCGCGCGGTGCCACCGGCGACCGGGAACATTCCGCCGAGCTCGGCGTGCACGAAGGCGAGCAGCACGATCGCGACTGCGCCGATGCCCCAGGAGAGGAGGGCCGCAGGCCCGGCGGCGACGACGGCGTTCTTGGCGCCGAACAGCCAGCCGGAGCCGATGATCGAGCCGACCGAGGCCCACATGAGGCCGATGAGGCCCACGTGGCGCTTGAGCGACCGGGTGGTGGTGCCGGATTCGGCGCCGGTGCTCTGTCCGGGCGGCGAGATCTGGTTGAGGGAAGCCATGGGCGATCTCTCTGTGTGTGGGGGCTCCGCATGGGCGGAGCGCGGAGAGTTGCCACACAGTAGGGCTATTCATAGACCTCTGCACAGATTTCATTACTGAATGTTTACTTTCTTTGCCGGATATCCGTGCTGGTAGGAGGCATTCTGTTCAGTTGTCTGTTACGTTACCTGTGGGTAAGTCCGGGATCTGAGCCGCGATTGAGGTTTGAGCCGCGATCCTGCAACATTGACGCCCCGGGCGATTCATGGAATTGAAGATCTCCGCATAGTGATGCGCCGGAAGTTGTTGATCTTCGCCAAATCCGTTGCCCCGCAAGGGTGTTGACGATCCGTCGGTTCGACGGGCTCTCCCTTGCTCCCGCCGTCGGCCACCCGGGCGGGCGTCCAGTGGTCGCCCGGGGTGCGCGGCCGTGCTGGGGTGGTCCGCATGAACAGCTCACGCCTGGCCCGGGTGGCCGCCGCGACCGCCTCCGTCCTCCTGCTCACCGCCACCGGCGCCGGTGCCGCGGCCGCCGCCACTTCCCGGGCGGTGGCGACCGGGCTCCGGGACGTCACCTCCGAGCAGTGCCGGGGCTCGGGCGGGCACGTCGAGGGCAGTGGTTACTGCGTCGACGCGTTCGGTGACGACGCCTGGGGCCAGCCCGTCGACGGCCAGGCGATCAACCCGGACCCCCGCCCCGGCGAGGAGTGAGCCACCTCACGTCCCTCACGGGACCGGCCGCAGGGTGACCGGGGCCGGGGTGAGGGTGCGCAGGACCAGGTCGATGTGGACCCTGGCGGCGCCCGCGCGGTACAGGGCCGCGGAGATCGTCCGTAACTCCTCCGGACCGGTGCAGACGAGCCGGAGCTCCAGGTCGGCCTCGCCGGCCAGGGCGAGGCCGCTCCGGACGGCCGGGAACTCGGCCGCGATCCGGTCGAAGTCGAGCGCGACCGGGCCGTGACTGATCCGGGCGATCGCGTGCAGCGGCCGGCTCGGCCGCAGGTGGGCCTCGTCGTCCGGCCCGTCCGGCCCGGCCGGGACGAGCCGGAGCGGGGCCGTCACCGGTGCTGGAGCAGTGCGGTCGGGGCCGGGGCGGCCGGCGTGGCGGGGGCGGTGACGGGCGGGGCGACCAGCCTCGGGTCCAGCACCAGGACGTCCACGCCGAGCGGGGCCGTGAGGGCGCGCAGGGCGGGCTCGCCGAGCTCGGTGTGGGCCTGGTCCGGCCCGAGGAGTGCGGCGAGGGCCTCGGGGCTGGAGAATCCGACCGCGCAGCGGCGGCCGTCGCGCAGGCGGAAGAGGCGGAGTGCGGTGGTGCTGCCGGGGCCGGAGGTGGTGACCGGTACGTGCCAGACGACGCGGGCCATGCGAACGCTCCCGAAGGGGGTGGTGGTGCCTGCCGGAACTGCTTCCTCGACGCTAGGGCGGCCGGCCCCGGGCGGCCCCGGTCCTGACGCAGCGTTGACCGAATGGGGTGGTGCGTTGACGCACTCCTGACGTTCGACTCACCCGGGTGGACCACACCGGTGGTCGGGGCCGCTCCGTTTGCCTCGCGTCCCGGCTCGGACCACCGTGGATCGTGTCGCTCGTCACAGCCGTCGGACGCCCCCGGGGAGACCGGCGCGCACTCCGGGGCGGGGGGAGGTGGAGCGAGGGGCCCGTGACGAGATATCTTGACGTCAAGACGTTGGAGACGTGAAGCGGAGTACCGATGACTGACTCGACCATCATCTATACGCACACCGACGAGGCTCCGGCCCTGGCGACCTACTCGTTCCTGCCGGTGGTCCAGGCGTACGCCTCGACCGCGGGTGTGCGGGTGGAGACCCGCGACATCTCCCTGGCCGGGCGGATCATCGCGAGCTTCCCGGAGCGTCTGACCGAGGCCCAGCGGATCGGCGACGCCCTCGCCGAGCTGGGCGAGCTGGCCAAGACCCCCGGTGCCAACATCATCAAGCTGCCGAACATCTCGGCCTCCGTGCCGCAGCTGAAGGCCGCCGTCGCCGAGCTGCAGGCCCAGGGCTATGCCCTGCCGGACTACCCGGACGACCCGCAGACCGACGAGGACAAGGACGTCCGCGCCCGTTACGACAAGGTCAAGGGCAGCGCCGTCAACCCGGTCCTGCGCGAGGGCAACTCGGACCGCCGCGCCCCGCAGTCGGTCAAGAACTACGCCAAGACCCACCCGCACCGCATGGGTGCCTGGACCGCCGAGTCCAAGACCAACGTCGCCACCATGGGCGAGAACGACTTCCGCTCCACCGAGAAGTCCGCCGTGGTCGCGGCCGACGGTGCCCTGCGCATCGAGCTGGTCGCCGAGGACGGCACCACCACCGTGCTGCGCGAGAAGGTGCCGGTGCTGGCCGGCGAGGTCGTCGACGCCTCCGTGATGCGCGCCGCCGCCCTGAACACCTTCCTGGCCGCCCAGGTCGCCCGCGCCAAGGCCGAGGGCGTGCTGTTCTCGGTGCACCTCAAGGCCACCATGATGAAGGTCTCCGACCCGATCGTCTTCGGCCACGTCGTGCGCGCCTTCTTCCCGAAGACCTTCGCCGCCCACGGCGCCACGCTGGCCGCCGCCGGTCTGAACCCGAACAACGGCCTCGGCGGCATCCTCGCCGGCCTGGACGCCCTGGCGAACGGCGCCGAGATCAAGGCCTCCTTCGAGGCCGAGCTGGCCGAGGGCCCGGCCCTGGCCATGGTCGACTCCGACAAGGGCATCACCAACCTGCACGTGCCGAGCGACGTCATCGTCGACGCCTCGATGCCGGCCATGATCCGCACCTCCGGCCACATGTGGGGCCCGGACGGCCAGGAGGCCGACACCCTCGCCGTGCTGCCCGACAGCAGCTACTCCGGCGTGTACCAGGCCGTCATCGACGACTGCCGCGCCAACGGCGCCCTCGACCCGGCCACCATCGGCTCGGTGCCGAACGTCGGCCTGATGGCGCAGAAGGCCGAGGAGTACGGCTCCCACGACAAGACCTTCGAGATCGAGGCCGCCGGCACCGTCCGCCTGGTCGACGCCGAGGGCAACGTGGTGCTGGAGCAGGCCGTCCAGCCGGGCGACATCTTCCGCGCCTGCCAGACCAAGGACCTGCCGATCCAGGACTGGGTCAAGCTGGCCGTCACCCGCGCCCGCGCCACCGGCGACCCGGCCGTGTTCTGGCTGGACGAGACCCGCGCCCACGACGCGGTGCTGATCGAGAAGATCAAGACCTACCTGCCGGAGCACGACACCGCCGGCCTGCAGATCGAGATCAAGTCCCCGGTCGAGGCCACCAAGTTCTCGCTGGAGCGCATCCGCCGCGGCGAGAACACCATCTCGGTGACCGGCAACGTGCTGCGTGACTACCTGACCGACCTGTTCCCGATCCTGGAGCTGGGCACCAGCGCCAAGATGCTGTCGGTCGTCCCGCTGATGGCGGGCGGCGGCCTGTTCGAGACCGGCGCCGGCGGCTCCGCCCCGAAGCACGTCCAGCAGCTGGTCAAGGAGAACTACCTGCGCTGGGACAGCCTGGGCGAGTTCTTCGCGCTGGCCGCCAGCTTCGAGCACCTGGCCAGCAGCACCGGCAACGCCCGCGCCCAGGTGCTGGCCGACACCCTGGACCGCGCCACCGGCACCTTCCTCAACGAGGACAAGTCGCCGAGCCGCCGCCTCGGTGGCATCGACAACCGCGGCAGCCACTTCTACCTGGCCACCTACTGGGCCCAGGAGCTGGCCAAGCAGACCGCCGACGCCGAGCTGGCCGAGGCCTTCGCGGGCCTGGCCAAGACGCTCACCGAGCAGGAGCAGGCCATCGTGGAGGAGCTGATCGCCGTGCAGGGTTCGGCGGTCGACCTCGGCGGCTACTACCAGCCGGACCCGGCCAAGGCCGCCGCCGTGATGCGCCCCTCGAAGACCTTCAACGAGGCGCTCGCCAACCTCGGCTGAACCAGGCCGGGCCGAACCGGGCGCGAGCCCGGACCGGGCCCAGCCGAGCCGAACCACCGGGAGGCCCCCGGGTCCGTGACAGCGGACCCGGGGGCCTCCCCGCTTCTCCGGGCCGCGGGCGGGCTCCCCGGTCGGCTCTCGGCCCGGTCCGGAGGCCCGTGGGGGGGTGGGGCTCAGATCCGGCCGAACACGGCCAGTGCGGTACCGACGGCCTCCCGGAGGAGCAGGTACGGGCCGTGCGCCAGCGGGCCGTCCGCCCCGAGCACCTCCGCGGGGGCGCCGGCCCGGCGGGCGGCGAGCGCGGAGCGGACGGTGTGGAAGCCGCTGGTGACCACGGTGCACCGGTAGCCGGGCCGCTCCGAGGCCATCAGGGCGGCGCTGAAGCGGAGGTTCTCGGTGGTGTTCGCGGCCCGCTCCTCGCGCCGGATCCGCTCGGCCGGGACGCCCCGGTCGATCAGGTAGCGGGCCATTGCGGCGGCCTCGGTGCACTGCTCGTGCGGACCCTTGCCCCCGGTCACCACGACCAGCGGGGCGTACCCCGCGGCCTCCTCGGCGGCGAGCCGGGCCAGCGCGGCGTCCAGCCGGCCCGCCAGCGTGCGGCCGGGCTCGCAGCCGTCCAGCGCGGCGCCCAGGACGACCAGGTAGTCGGAGCCGACCGGCGCGGGCCGGCGGCGCCGGTACAGCAGCGCGAAGCCGAGGAAGCCGAGCAGCCAGAGCAGGGCGTACCCGCAGAGCAGGGCGGCGACGATCAGCAGGACGTGCATACCCGTTCGAACGCGTTCGGCGGAACCACCGTTCCGGCGCCGCCCCCGGTCCTGGCCCGGCACCGGCCCCGGCACCCGTCCCGGGTGCCGCTCCGGAACGGCGGAACCCCCGCTCCGGAGGCGGAACGGGGGTTCTCGGAACCAGGGGGATCCGGAGCGGGGGCGGCGCCGGGCTCAGCCCGCCTCGGCGGCAGGAACGGCGGGTGCGGCAGGTGCTGCGGGAGCGGCGGGTCCGGCCGGGGCGGGCCGGGCGGCGCCCGCCCCGGGGCGCCGGTCGTTCCGGTGCAGTGAGGCCAGGTAGGCGTTGTACGCCTCCAGCTCGGCGTCGCCCGAGCGGTCCTCGGCGCGGTCGCGGCGGCGGGCCTGCCGCTGTTCGGAGCCCATCCACTGGTACACCAGGGCGATCAGCACGATCGCGGTCGGGATCTCGCCGAAGGCCCAGGTGATGCCGCCCGCCAGCTTCTGGTCCTCCAGCAGGTTCGTCCCGGGCGGGGAGCCCTCCACGGTGAACGTGGTGACCAGCGGGTGGGCGGCCATCATCACCGCCACGCCGAAGAAAGCGTGGAACGGCATCCCCATGAACAGCTCGATGATCCGCATCACGTGGCCGGGCCGGTGCGGGCCCGGGTCCACGCCCATGATCGGCCAGAAGAAGGCCAGACCGGTGAACAGGAAGTGCACCATCATGAAGATGTGCCCGAGGCGGTACTGCATCAGGAAGTCGAACGCCGGGGTGAAGTAGACCCCGTACAGGCTCGCGATGAACATCGGGATGGTGAACGCCGGGTGCGAGACGATCCGGACGTACCGGCTGTGCAGCAGCGCCACCAGCAGCTCACGCGGCCCGCGCGGGCGGCCCTTGCCGGCCGGGCGCAGGGCGCGCAGCGCCAGTGTGATCGGGGCGCCCAGCAGCAGCAGGATCGGCGTCAGCATGGAGAGCACCATGTGCTGGATCATGTGCGCGCTGAACAGCACCATCCCGTAGTCGTTCAGCCCGCTGCAGGTCACCAGCAGCAGGGTGCCGACGCCGGCCGCCCAGCCGACCATCCGGCCGATCGGCCAGCGGTCGCCGCGCCGGTACAGCCGGACCACGCCCGCCGCGTAGAGCCCCAGGACGACCAGGCCGGCGATCAGGAACACCCAGTCCGGGGACCAGGTCCACACATTCGAGAAGGTGAACGGTCCTAGCTGGGTCATCCCGCCGTGGTGGTGCATTCCTGACATTCCGTCGCCCATCGGCGGGTCCTGCTTTCCGTCCTCGTGGTCCCTGGTGCGGGTCCGGTTCGCCCGTTTTGCTGGCACACACAGCCTAGGTGGGCCTTACCTCGGGCCGTCCCCCGCCCCCTCCGTACGGGTGGTGGCCCCCCGCCCGGTGGCCGGCTGGCTAGACTGATCGGCCGGTCGGCAGGGAGGGGCCCGGACATGGCGACACAATCACGAACGACGGAACCGCGTACGGCGACGGAACCGCGTACGGCGGCGGAACCGCGTACGGCGGCGGAACGGGGCGCCGCCGAGGCGACCACGGTCGCGCTGACCGGGGCGACCGGCTTCATCGGCTCCGGCGTCCTGGCGGCCCTCACGGCGCGCGGCGTACGGGTCCGCGCACTGGCCCGCCGGGTGCCGGAGGCCGCCGACCAGGGCGCCACCTGGGTACCGGGCGACCTCGCCGACGGGGCGGCGCTCGCGAAGCTCTGCGAGGGCGCCGACGTGCTGGTGCACCTGGCCTCCCGGGTCTCCGGTGGCACCGAGGAGTGCGAGGCGGCGAACGTCCGCGGCACGGCCGCCGTGATGGCGGCCGGCACCGGCGCCGGGGTCCGCCGGATCGTCCACCTCTCCACGGCGGCGGTGTACGGCGAGGGCCCGCACGCGGGCATCGCGGTGGACGGGGTGACGCCCGCCCCGCTGTCCGAGGCCAGCCGCACCCGGCTGCTCGGCGAGCGCCACGCCCTGGACGCCGGCGCGCACGTGCTGCGCCCGGGGCTGGTCACCGGGACGGGCGACCGCTGGGTGGTGCCCGCCCTGGCCGAGCTGGTCCGCCGGGTGCCGGTCCGCTGGGACGGCGGCGAGGCCCGGCTCTCGGTCGTGGACCGCACCGACCTGGCCCGGCTGATCATCGTGCTCGCCCTGGACGACCACGCCGCCCCGCCCGGCGTCCACCACGCCTCCCACCCCGACCCGGTCCGCGCCGGCGACCTGCTCGCCGGCCTGGCCGCGCTCGGCCTGCTGCCCGCCCTGGACGGCCCGGACGTGCCGGACGTCCCGTGGGACGAGTGCTGCCGGCTGCTGGCCGCCGCGCCCGGCCGGGTCTCCGAGCGCCAGTTCTCCCTGGTCGCCCGCGACCACTGGTACCGCAGCGAGGAGATCTGGCAGCTGGCCGCCTGCCCGCCCGGCCCCGGCCCGCTCGCCCGCCTCCCCGAGGCCGCCGCGTGGTACCGCTCGGCGCTCGCGCCGTGACGCCTCGACGCGGATGACGTGGGCGCTGCGGCGACGCGGTGCTGCGGCGAAGCGTGCTGCGCCGATGCGTTGAAGCGCCCAAGCGCCCAAGCGCCCCAGTGGTGACGCGGTGATGCGGTGACGCCGTCGCCCCGGCGGCGTTTCCCAGGATGAACCCGTGCGCACGGGCGCTCCGTGCAGCCTGTCGGGCAGCCGCCGGACGGACCGGACGGCTGCCCGTAGAGGCGGTCACGCCGCGCCTGGCCGCCGACTCCTGCACCGACATACGAGGTCATCTGATCATGAAGCGCTCCCTCATCACCCTCGGCGCCGCCCTCGTGGCCGCTCCGCTGCTCGCCGCCTGCAGCTCCTCCTCGACCTCCCCGGCGGCGTCCGGCACCTCCGCCCCGGCGGCGCCGACCACCGCCTCGGCCCCGTCGACCATGGCGATGGACATGTCCGCCGACGGCCACCTGAGCCCCGGGACGGCGATGCACGGTGCGATGACCGACGGCGACACCAGGACCGACCTCGGCGCGGCGCACAAGACCGACGGCGTCTTCGGCGACTTCGCGGCGAACCCGGCCGCGGTCACCTACGACGCCACCAAGGTCCCGGCGGGCGCCAAGGCCACCGTGCAGGTCCTCGCGGCGGGCGGCAGCACACTGGTGAAGATGGAGCTCGCCGGCCTGCTGCCGAACACGGTCTACGGCTCGCACGCGCACGTCAACGCCTGTGGTGCCGACGGCGACGCGGCCGGCGGCCACTTCGAGCACACCCCCGACCCGAAGGGCGCCTCGACGGACCCGCAGTTCGCCAACCCCACCAACGAGATCTGGCTGGACTTCCGGACCGACGAGCAGGGCCACGCCGTGGTCTGGTCGAAGCAGCCCTGGGACTTCTCCGACGGCCGCGCGCCCAAGTCGGTCGTCCTGCACGCGATGAAGACCGAGACGGCCGCGGGCTCGGCGGGCAAGGCCGGCAACCGTCTGGCCTGCGTCAACGCGGCCTTCTGAGCCGCCTCCCGGCCCGCCCCGCTCGGACGTCGGTGCCCGCGCACCGACGTCCGACCGCCCGTCAGGCGGTCCGCCGCCCGGCCGGGACCAGCGTGTTCTCGCTGCGCCGCCCGGCGGCGAAGTCGTCCACGTTGCGGGCGGTGGCGTCGATGATCTGGCCGACGGCGGTGCGGGTGAAGTAGGCCTGGTGGCTGGTGACCAGCACCTGCGGGAAGGTGACCAGCCGGGCGAGGACGTCGTCGGTGATGCCGTGGATGGAGCGGTCGGTGAAGAAGACGCCGGTCTCCTCCTCGTACACGTCCAGGCCGACGCCCGACAGGCGTCCGGCGCGCAGCGTCTCGACCAGGGCGGCGCTGTCGATCAGGCCGCCGCGGCTGGAGTTGACGAGGATCGCGTCGTCCTTCATCCGGGCCAGCGCGGCCGCGTCGATCAGGTGGTGGGTGGCCGGCAGCAGGGGCACGTGCAGGCTCACCAGGTCGGCGCGGGTGAGGAGTTCGGGAAGTTCGGTGTACCGCATGCCGAGTTCGCGGCAGGCCGGGTTCTCGGCGATGTCCCAGCCGAGCAGTTCGGTGCCGAAGCCGGCGGCGATCCGGGCGAAGCACTCGCCGATCTTGCCGGTGCCGATGACGCCGACGGTCATCCCGTGGACGTCCCGGCCGAGCAGGCCGTCGAGGCGGAAGTCGAACTCGCGGGTTCGGTTGGCGGCGCGGGTGAGGCGGCGGTTGACGGCCAGGGCGAGCGCCCAGGCGTGCTCGGCGACGGAGTTCGGGCTGTAGTGGGACACCCGGGCGACGGTGAGGCCGAGTTCGGCGGCGGCGTCCAGGTCGATGTTGTTGAAGCCGGTGGAGCGCTGGGCGATCAGCTTGGTGCCGCCGTCGGCCAGCGCCGCGAGCGTTGCGGCGTCCAGGACGGCGTTGACGCTGCTGCTGACGACCGGGTAGCCGGCGGCCAGCGGCGCGGTGTCCCGGTTCAGGAACACGTCCAGGCAGCGCAGCCCGTGCCGGCCCGCGAAGGCGGCCTCCAGCAGCGGCCGTTCGTCGGCCTGCACCCCGTACGCGAGGATGTCCATGCGCGGTCCCTCCAGTCGGCTCCCGCGCCCGGGTCTGCGGCCGGGCCGGGGTCTGCGGCCACGCTAGCGGGCGGGGCGCGCGGACGCCCGCCGGGTGCGCGAAGGCCCCCGGAACCCGCCACGGCGGATCCGGGGGCCTTCGCGGGGCCGGTCGGGTCAGATGACCGTCTCGGCCTCCAGGTAGCGCTCCTGCGGGACGGTCTTCAGCTCGGCGACGGCCTCGGCGAGCGGCACCAGGTTGATGTTGGTGCCCTGCAGCGCGGTGATGTGCCCGAACGCGCCCTTGTGGACGGCCTCGACGGCGTGCCAGCCGAAGCGGGTGGCGAGCACCCGGTCGTAGGCGGTCGGGGTGCCGCCGCGCTGGGTGTGGCCGAGGATGACCGGACGGGCCTCCTTGCCGAGGCGGTGCTCCAGCTCGCGGGAGAGCTGGGTGGCGATGCCGGTGAAGCGCTCGTGGCCGTAGATGTCCTTGCTGCCCTCTTCCCAGTGCATGGTGCCGGGCTCGGGCTTGGCGCCCTCGGCGCAGACCACGATGGCGAACTTCTTCTGGCGGTCGAAGCGCTCGCGGACGACGGCGGTGAGCTTCTCGATGTGGAACGCGCGCTCCGGGACGACGATGGCGTGCGCACCGGCCGCCATGCCCGCGTTGAGGGCGATCCACCCGGTGTGCCGACCCATGACCTCGACGACCATGACCCGCTGGTGGGACTCGGCGGTGGTCTTCAGCCGGTCCAGCGCCTCGGTGGCGACCGAGACGGCGGTGTCGAAGCCGAAGGTCACGTCGGTGGCGGCGATGTCGTTGTCGATCGTCTTCGGCACGCCGACGATCGGCAGGCCCGCGTCGCTCATCAGCTTGGCGGCCTTGAGGGTGCCCTCGCCGCCGATCGGGATGACCGCGTCCAGGCCGAGGTCCGAGCAGTACTTCTTGGCGCGCTCGACGCCGTCCCGCAGGTGGCTGGGCTGGACCCGGGAGGAACCGAGGATGGTGCCGCCCTGGGCCAGGATGCCGCTCACCGAGTCCAGCGTGAGGGGGCGGTGGTGGCCCTCCAGGAATCCGCGCCAGCCGTCCTCGAACCCGATGATCTCGTCGCCGTGGTCGACCACCCCACGGTGCACCACGGAACGGATCACCGCGTTCAGGCCGGGGCAGTCACCGCCGCTGGTCAGCACTCCGATACGCATTAGCTTTGCAACTCCCGAGCAGAACCGAGGTACGGCCGGACTACAGGCTGGGACGACGAGCCGTCACCGCGACGGGGCGCTCCCGCACCGCGCTGGCGGGGAGGTGGCCGTGGGGTGAAGGACCGGGCGATCCGGACAGAACGTCCTGAACCGACCGTGATGTCGAGCATACGGCCCCTGGTCCGGCCGGGCAGGAGCCGACGCGGGAGCGGCGCCGTCGGCGCCCCCGCGCGGAAGTGCAGCCTGCTGCCGAGGAGGGTGTGCAGTAGGCAGCCCCATTGTCGTACGTCCGGGGCCGCCCGCGGGCCGGGTGACCGCATCGCGGGCACCCGGCCGGGGCGTACCGGCGTACTACGCGGGGCGCGTGGCCGCGGCGATGCGCTCGGCGCGCAACGCGTCGTACCAGGTGGTGTCGGCCGGCGGCAGGGCGTTGACGTCCAGCGCCAGCTTGATCAGCATGTCGGCCACGGCGGGGTTGCGGGCCAGCACCGGGCCGTGCAGGTAGGTGCCGAAGACGGTGTCCCGCCAGGCGCCCTCGGAGCCGTCACCGGTGCCGTTGCCCCGGCCGACGGAGACGGTGGCGAAGGGCTGGACGCCCTGGCCGAGGTGGGTGACGCCCTGGTGGTTCTCGAAGCCGGTCAGCTGCGGCAGGCCGAGGCGGGGGTCGACGTCGGCGAGCACGTCGCCGACGCAGCGGGCGCCCTCGCCGCGCTGGGTCCAGACGTCGAGCAGGCCCAGACCCGGCTCCCGCTCGCCGAGGTCGTTGATGAACTCGTGGCCCATGATCTGGAAACCGGCGCAGACGCCGAAGATGATCGCGCCGTTCTCGGCGGCCCGCACCAGGCCGCTGTCGGCACGCAGCCGCTCGGCGGCCAGGCGCTGCGGGCGGTCCTCGCCGCCGCCGATCAGGTAGATGTCCCCGCTGGTGGGGATCGCCTGGTCGGAGCGGACGTCGATCCGGGTCACGTTGAGGTGGCGCTGGCGGGCCCGGCGCTCCACGACCAGGGCGTTGCCGCGGTCGCCGTAGGTGCTGAGCAGGTCCGGGTAGACCCAGACCACGCGCAGGCTGCTCTCACTCATCCTCGAAGGCCTTCCGTCACGTAAAGACTGGTGTGCGGGCGCGGCATCAGCCGGCCACGACCTTCCGCAGCTGCTGGAAGGCGGTGTAGTTGGCGATGGCCTCGATCCGGCCGGGCGGCGCCATCCGGACGGCCTGCTCCAGGGTGTCCACCACGTGGAACTGCAGCCCGGCGACCTCCAGGCGGACGGCCAGGTCCAGCTTGCGCTGGCCCATCACGAAGACGGGGTGCCCGGCGAGGCGCTCGTAGTCGACGTCCCACAGCCAGGAGGTGTCGGTGCCGTCGGCGTCGAGGGCGTTGACGGAGAGGATCACCGGGGCCGGCGGGCCGTCGATCAGCGAGAAGGTCTCCAGCCAGCCGGCCGGGTTCTTCGCCAGCAGCAGCCGGATGTCCCGGCCCTGGTACTGGACCACGTCGTAGCGGCCGGCGACGGCGGTCACCGAGCGCATCCGCTCCAGGGCGACCTGCGGGGAGACGCCGAACACGGCGGCGACGGCGGCCGAGCTGGTGGCGTTGGCCAGGTTGGCCCGGCCGGGCAGCTGCAGCTGGATCGGCCAGGCGCCGCGCTGAGGGTCGATCACGTGGGTGCCCTGGAGCGCCCAGTGCGGGTTGGGGCGACGGAAGCCGCACTCCTGGCAGAACCAGTCCTCGCCGGGGCGCTGCATCACACCGCCGCAGGCGGGGCAGGACCAGGCGTCTTCCTTCCAGGCCTGCCCGGCGGCCACCCAGACCACCTTCTTGCAGGAGGACGCGGCCCAGGTGACCAGCGGGTCGTCGGCGTTGGCGATGACCACGGCCTCGGTGTCCTGCAGGCCCTCGCGCCACTTCTCGGCCATCATCCGGGTCTCGGCGGCGCGGTCGAGCTGGTCGCGGGAGAGGTTGAGCAGCGCGATCGCCTTGGGGCGGGTGTCGCGGGCGACCATCGCCAGGTACTTCTCGTCGACCTCGATCACGCCGAAGCGGGCCTCCGTGCCGCCCGCCAGGGCGGACGTGATGCCGGCCGGCATGTTGGCGCCGAGGGCGTTGGAGACCACCGGGCCGGCGGCGCGCAGCGCCTCGGCGATCAGTCGGGTGGTCGTGGTCTTGCCGTTGGTCGCGCTGACCAGGACGACGTCGAGGTGGTCGGCGAGGGTGGCCAGCAGGTCGGGGTCGAGCTTGAGGGCGACCTTGCCGCCGATCACCGAGCCGCTCCCGCGTCCGGCCTTGCGCGACACGGCGGCGGCGACCCGGCCGGCCGTGACCGCGATCTTGGCGCGGGCCGGCAGCGAGGCGTCGCGTGCGCCTGTGGGCTCCGATTCGGTGCCTGCCATGCTCAGTGGTTCCTCCTTGCTGCGGCACCGCCCTGGACCGGACAACGGGCCGTCGGGCGGCGGGGACGGGGGTCAGCCTACCGACTCCGTCGCCCGACCGGACGATCCGGACCCCGCGCCGCCTGCTGCGACGCGCCGACCGGGGCTGCTGACGGCCCGTCAAGGAGAGCCGTGTACGGACGGAGTCTCTTCCGCTTCAGGACGCCCACCGGCTCCGTCGGGTTCCCGGGACGCTCCGGTAAGGATCTGGTGAAGAAATGATCGGAGGCCCGGTCAGGGGGTGCAAGCGGCCGGATCCCCGGCCCCCAGGACGGCGGTGATCACCAGGGTGCCGTCCTCGGCCCGGACGTCCAGCGGCGCCTCCAGCCGGCGCATCGCGGCGATCAGGCCGGTGTTGGCGGCGTGGGTCACCGCGTACGCCGTCCCGATCCCGGCCGCCCGGGCCGTCTCCGACAGCCGCCGCAGCAGCGCCACGCCCAGACCGCGGCGCTGCCAGGCGTCCTCGACCAGGACGGCCAGCTCCGCCTCGTCGTCGTCCCACATCAGGTGCCCGAGGGCGACGATCCGGCCGTCCGGGGCGGTCACCGCGAGGCTGTGGCCGTGCCGGGGGTCCAGCAGGTGGTCGAGGTAGCGGTCGGCGTCGCGGACCGGGCCGTGGTAGCGCAGGCGCAGCGCGGCGGGGGAGCAGCGGCCGTGCATCGCCAGGGCCGCGGCCTTGTCGGCCGGGTCGGCGGGGCGCAGCAGCAGTTCGGTCCCGTCCGGCAGGGACAACCGGGACGGAGCCTCCGGGGCCCGGTCGGTCGGACCGTGGTGGGGGTGCGGCTGCGGCTGCGGGCGCGACGGCTGGTGCGGGTGCTGCCGGGCGACCCGGAACGGGCCCTCGGTGAGCACGGGCGGGCGGCCGGCCTGACCCTCGGGCACCACGCACCTGCGGTCCGACCTGCGGAAGGGTCGGTGCCAGAGCCGTTCGGGTCGAGTGCGCGATGCCGTCATGGGGCCGACGCTACCTACGCTTCGCTTCCGTTCGGTTACGTGATCGTGAACGCCCGAATGCCCGGAGCGCCCCCGGGACGACCCCGGACCGCGCCCGGGACGCGCTCGGGACGCGCTCGGGACCGCCCGGTCCGGGGCCGGGACGGAGCCGGCACAGGTCCAGACCGGTGCCTCAGGCGGGCGGGACAGCGGGCGGCCGACGGTGGATCCGTGCCCGGCGCTCCTGGAGAGCAGGCCGCCGGGATCCCTTCCCCCCGAGTACCGAAGGCACTTCCCATGCGCAACACCCCGTCCGCCTCCGTCACGCCCGCCACCGCCACCACCGCCGTCCCGCACGCCCGCCGCGCCCCGGTCGGCACCGCGCTCACCGCCCTGCTCGACCGCCAGGCGCGCATCCGGCCCGACGCCCCGGCCGTGATCGGCGAGGGCCGCGGCCTGACCTTCCCGGAGCTGTCCGGGACGGCCCGCCGGCTGGCCGCCGAGCTGCGCCGCCTGGGCGCCGGCCCCGACACCTGCGTCGGCCTGTACGTCGAGCCGTCGGTGGAGCTGGTCGCCGGGGCCTGGGGCGTCCTGTACGCCGGGGCCGGCTACCTGCCGCTGTCGCCGGAGTACCCCGAGGACCGGCTCCGCTACATGATCGAGGACAGCGGCACCCGGATCGTGCTCACCCAGGAGCACCTGCGCGGGCGGCTGGCCGCGCTCGCCCCGGCCGGGACCGCGATCGTCACCGTCGAGGGGGCCCCGGAGGGCCGTCCGGGGGCCGCGGAAGCCGTAGCCGTCGAGGCCGGGGCCGAGGTCGCCGACGTGGCCGAGGACGCCACAGCCGAGGACGCCGCCCGGCCGGAGTCGCTGGCCTACGTCATCTACACCTCCGGCTCCACCGGCCGCCCCAAGGGCGTGATGATCGAGCACCGGGCGGTGGTCTCCCAGCTGCGCTGGATGCGCGACGCCGGGCACCTCGACCCCGCGGTCACCGTGCTGCAGAAGACCCCGATGAGCTTCGACGCCGCCCAGTGGGAGATCCTCGCCCCGGCCGTCGGCGCCCGCGTGGTGGCCGGCACGCCCGGCCTCTACCGCGACCCGGAGGCGCTGGTCGCCACCGTGCGGCGGCACGGCGTCACCGCGCTGCAGTGCGTGCCCACCCTGCTCCAGGCGCTGCTGGACACCGAGGGCTTCACCGACTGCACCAGCCTGGCCCGGCTGTTCTCCGGCGGCGAGGCGCTGTCCCGGCGGCTCGCCCGCAACCTGGGCCGGGCGCTGCCCGGGGTGTCGCTGGTCAACCTGTACGGTCCGACCGAGTGCACCATCAACGCCACCGCGCACGTGGTCGACCCGGCCGAGCTGGGCGACGGCGCCGGTTCGGTGCCGATCGGCCGGCCGGTCGCCGACACCCAGTGCTACATCCTGGATGAGCAGCTGGTGCCGGTCGACGCCGACGGCGTCGGCGAGCTGTACATCGGCGGTGTGCAGCTGGCCCGCGGCTACCTGCACCGGCCGGAGCTGACCGAGGAGCGGTTCGTCCCCTCCCCGTTCGCCCGGGGCGAGCGGCTGTACCGCACCGGCGACCTCGCCCAGTGGAACCCGGACGGCACCCTCCAGTTCGCCGGCCGGGTCGACAACCAGGTCAAGCTGCGCGGCTACCGGGTCGAGCTGGACGAGATCGCCCGCGCGATCGAGGAGCACACCTGGGTGCGCCGCTCGGCCGCGATCGTCACCGGGGACGACCGCACCGGCCACCGCAACCTGGTCGCCTGCGTCGAACTCAACCCGCGCGAGGCCGCCCTGATGGACCAGGGCAACCACGGCGGCCACCACCAGTCCAAGGCCAGCAAGCTGCAGGTCAAGGCGCAGCTCTCCGACCCGGGCGTGCGCGAGCCGGCCCGGCTCGCCGGCCGCGAGCGGGTCGAGCTGCCCGGGCGGCGGGAGAGCGAGGCCCAGCGCCGGGAGACCTTCGCCCGCAAGACCTACCGCTTCTACGACGGCGGCCCGGTCACCCGCGAGGACCTCACCGCGCTGCTCGCCCCGCGCCCGGCCGGCGCCTTCGGCCGGGACCTGGAACTGCTGAGCTTCCCCGAACTCGGCCGCGTCCTGCGGTGGTTCGGCCAGTTCCACAGCGAGGAGCGGCTGCTGCCCAAGTACGCGTACGCCTCGCCGGGCGCGCTCTACGCCACCCAGCTGTACCTGGAGACCGGCGGCCTGGACGGGCTCGCGGCCGGGCTGTACTACTACCACCCGGTCGAGCACGGCCTGGTGCGGATCGGTCCCGCCGAGGCCCGCGAGGAGGCGTACCTGACGCTGCACTTCTCCGGGAAGCACGGCGCCATCGAGCCGGTGTACAAGAACAACATCCGCGAGGTGCTGGAGTTCGAGACCGGCCACATGCTCGGCGTCTTCGAGGAGGTGCTGCCCGAGTACGGGCTGGACGTGCGCCCGCTCGGCCTCGACCCGCAGGCCAAGGAGCGGCTGGACGTCGCCGAGGAGGACCACTACCTGGGCGGCTTCGCGGTCGTCCGCAACGACGGCACGGCCCGCGCCGACCGCACCGAGCTGTACCTCCAGGCCCACGAGGGCCGGGTGGACGGCCTGCCGGGCGGCCTCTACCGGTACGCCGACGGCGAGTTGGCGCGGATCTCGGACGCGGTGGTGGAGTCCCGGCACGTGATAGCGATCAACCAGTCCGTCTACGCCCGCGCCGCGTTCGGTATCGCCGCCGTGAGCCGCGCCGAGGAGGAGTGGCTGGAGTACATCGCGCTCGGCACCAGGCTGCACCACCTGCAGCGCAACGGCGTGGGCCTGGGCTTCATGTCCTCCGGCTACAGCTCCAAGTCCGGCCACCCGCTGCCCGCCGCCCGCCGCATCGACGAGATCCTGGCCGGCCGCGGCATCGCCGGCGGCGCGTCGTACTTCTTCCTCGGCGGCAAGGTGAGCGAGGAGCAGATCCGCAGCGAGGGCATGCAGGAGGACGCCGTCCACATGAAGGGACCGGCCGAGATCATCAAGGACGAACTGGCCAACCTGCTGCCCGACTACATGCTGCCCAACCGGGTGCTGATCGTGGACGCCCTGCCGCTCACCGCGAACGGCAAGGTCGACCTCAAGGCGCTCGCCGCCTCCGACGCCGTCCGCACGGCGGACGTCCGCGGCGAGTACGTCGCCCCGGGCACCGAGCACGAGCGGTGGCTGGCCGAGGCCTGGGGGCAGGCGCTGAAGTACGAGGACGTCTCGGTGGCGGACGAGTTCTTCGCCGTCGGCGGCAACTCGCTGATCGCCGTGGCCCTGGTCAACCGGATCAACCGCGAGTTCGGCGTCGCCCTGCCGCTGCAGGTGCTGTTCGAGTGCCCCCGGCTGGGCGACCTGGCCGCCCGGATCGAGCGGGCCCGCGGGTCGGACGGCGCGGCGGACGGCGGGGCGTCCGCCGGGGGCGCGAGCTCCCGGCTGATCCCGCTGCACCCGGGCGAGTCCGGCCGGCCGGTGTTCTGCTGGCCCGGACTGGGCGGCTACCCGATGAACCTGCGCCTGCTCGGCCGGGAGGCGAGCGAGGGCCGCGCCTTCTACGGCATCCAGGCGCACGGCATCAACGAGGGCGAGACGCCGTACCCGACCATCCGGGAGATGGCCGCCGCCGACGTCGCCGAACTGCGCCGGGTGCAGCCCGAGGGCCCGTACACCCTGTGGGGCTTCTCCTTCGGCGCCCGGGTCGCCTTCGAGGCCGCCTGGCAGCTGGAACAGGCCGGTCAGCGGGTGGAGAACCTGCTGCTGATCTGCCCCGGCAACCCGGAGGTGCGCCAGGACGACGGCCACCGGTGGGGCCGCGAGGCCTCGTACGCCAACCCCGCGTACGTGACCATCCTGTTCGGGGTGTTCACCGGCCGGATCAGCGGCCCCGAGCTGGCCCGCTGCCTGGCCGAGACGGCGGACGAGGACGGCTTCGTCGCCTTCGTGCACCGGGTGCTGCCGGAGCTGGACGAGGAGCTGATCCGCCGGATCACCGGAATCGTCGGCGAGACCTACGAGTTCGAGTACAGCTTCCGCGAGCTGGCCGAGCGGCGGCTGGACGCCCCGGTGACCGTCTTCAAGGCCGCCGGCGACGACTACTCCTTCATCGAGGGCAGCAGCGGCTACTCCGCGGCCCCGCCCGCCGTGGTCGACCTGGCCGGGGACCACTACGGGGTGCTGAAGGAGCACGGCGTCGGTGAACTCGTCGCCGCGATCCGGGCGCTGGAGCGGACGGGCGACACCCGCTGAGGCGGACACGCTCACGGATGGCCCAGGATCCGCGAGCGGGGGAGCCCCTTCGGATAGGGATGGCTCGGCTTCCGCCGATCCCACCTCGACCCGAAGGGGCTCCCCGTGTTCTCCAAGACCTTCGCACCGGCCACGGCCTGTGCCGCCCTGCTGCTGGCCGTACCGCTCGCCTTCGCCCAGTCGGCCGCGGCGGCCGACAACAGCCACAACGGCCCCAAGACCCCGCAGGAGGCCGCCGCCTGCAAGGCCGTCACCGGCACCCTGCTCGGCGGCTTCGGCTCCATGCTCGGCAACGCCCTGTGCGTCGTGCAGCCGGCCGACAAGGGCTGAGCGGCGCACGATCCGTCAGCGCACGGACCCTCCCCGGAAGGAGCGTCCGTGCGCTGACGTGGCATCCGGCGTCATGACGCTTGACGGACTCGCCGCGCGCACGCCGGCAATCCGCGCCGCGGTCGAGGCGAAGGCCGGGGACCGAGCCCCGGCGCCGGGCCCGCCCCGGGTTGTCAGGGCGTGCCGTCCAGCCGGGAGACCTGGTAGTGGGCGATGGCCCAGCCCCGCTCGGTGCGGCGCAGCAGGACGCCGAGCTTGACGGCGACGGTGGGCCGGTCGGTGAAGGAGAAGTCGACGCCCAGGTAGCCGAGGACGAGGTCGTCGGCCGGGCGCCTGGTCTCCAGGACGCGGTAGTCGGCGGTCATGCCGAGGGGCTGCGCGTCGTAGTAGGCGGCGATGCCGGGGCGTCCGACGCTGTACGGGTGCAGGCCCTGGAAGATCGCGTCCTCGGTGAAGAGGTCCGCGACCCGCTCGGGCCGGTGCCGGTCGACGTCGGCCTTCCAGCCGTCGAGGACGCTGCGCAGGATCGTTTCGTCGGCCTCGGTGGTGTGCTGCATGGCGGGTGCTCCCGGGGTGTGCGGCGGGGGAACGGCGCCCGGTGCTCGTCCGGCTGCCTACGGGGAGGATGCCGCCGCGGGGGAGTGCCCCGCCTCCCAGCGGGCGCAGGGCCGCCCGAAGTCGGTCCCGGATTCGTCCGACCGGCCCACCGGGGGCCGACCCGTCGTGGCGGCGGGCGGGGGCCGGGCCGACGATGAGGGGGCGGGGGCCGGGGCGAGAAGGGAGCAGGGCCGTGCAGGAGTTCCTGGTCGAGATCACCACCGCCATCCCCGAGGGCACCGCCGAGGAGGAGGTCGACCGGCGGCGGGCCGCCGAGGCCGTCCGGGCCCGCGAGCTGGCCGCCGACGGCCGGCTGGCGCGGCTGTGGCGCCCGGTCGGCGAGCGGCGCAGCATCGGTGTCTGGCGGGCGGCCGACGAGACGGAGCTGCGGGCGGAGGTGCTGGGCAGCCTCCCGCTGTGGCCGTGGATGACCGCCGTGGTGACGCCGCTCGAACCGCACCCCAACGACCCCGGCCCGGCCTGAGGCCCGGCCTGAGGCCCGGGCCCGGGGCGGCGGGGCCGGCTCAGGCGATGCGGGTCGGTACGTCCTGGAGGGTGTGGCCGGTGGTGGTCAGCAGCGCCGTCAGCACGGCCGGGGTGACCGAGGGCTCGGTGCGGAGGTAGAGCTCGTCGGTGGTGGGGTGGGGGTGGACGGAGAGCAGGGTGATCCGGTGGTCGGCCAGCGTGGTGGGGGTGTGGGCGAGGGCCGTGGTGCGCACCCGCCAGAGCGTGGCCGGTGGCGGGGCGTGCGGTGACCACCAGCTGTGGAGCAGGGCGGTGGTGAGCAGGGCCAGCGCGGAGGCGGCGACCACGACCGGGCCGTCCGGGCCGTGGACGACGATCTTCGCGATGAGGTCGGCCGCCGTGACGGAGAGGAAGACGGCGGCGAGTTCGACGGTGTCCCGGCGCCAGCGGTGGGTGCGGGGAGCGCCGGCGGCACGGCGGGGAGAGGGCTTCGAGTGCTCCATGCCACCACGGTGCCCGACCGGTGTTTCCCGGCCGGGCGTCCGTCGTGACCAGGCGGTTACGGTCCGCGCGGGGCTGTTACGGGAGCAGGTCGTGGGCGGCGGCCTTGACCTCGGCGAGCAGGAGGCGCAGGTCCTCCTCCGTCGTCGTGGCGTTGAGGAGGCAGGCGCGGAGCATCTCGTCGCCGCCGAGGCGGGCGCCGGTGACGAAGACCCGGCCGCGCTGCTGGACGGCGACGGGCAGCTCGCGGTTGAGGGCGTCGCGGGCGGCGGGGTCCAGGCCGGGCGCGCGGTGGCGGAACGCCACGATGGAGGTCTGGACCTCGGCGAGGAGCTCCAACTCCTCGTCCTCCCGGACGAGTTCGCCGAGGCGTCGGGCCAGCTCGGTGCACCGGGCGATGTCCCGGGTGAGACCGGCGCGGCCCCGGTGGGCGATGGTGGCCCAGACCTTGAGGGCGCGGAACGGACGGGTCTGCTCGGTGCCGTACTCGGAGAACCAGCCGAGCGCGCCGGCCGCCTCGTCGCGCAGGTAGGACGGGACGAGGCTGAAGGCGCCGCGCAGCTCCTCGGTGTCGCGGACCAGGGCGCAGCCGCAGTCCACCGGGACGCCCAGCCACTTGTGCGGGTCGAGGGCGAGCGAGTCGGCGCGCTCCAGGCCGTCGTAGCGGTGCGCGATGGCGGGGTCGAGCCGGCCGAAGGCGCCGTACGCGCCGTCCACGTGCAGCCAGAGCCGCTGCTCCTCGCACAGGTCGGCGATCGGGCCGAAGGCGTCGACCGCGCCGGTGCCGACGGTGCCGGCCGAGGCGACGACGAGGAACGGCAGCAGCCCGGCGGCCCGGTCGGCCTCGACAGCCGCCCGCAGCGCCGCGGTGTCCAGGCGGCCGTCGGGGCCGGTGGCGACGGTGCGCAGGTGCCTGCTGCCGAGGCCGAGGAGTTCGGCGGCCTTGCGGACGCAGGAGTGGGTCTCGCCGGTGACGTAGCCGACCAGCGGGGGCAGGCCCGCCAGGCCGTCCTCGCGGACGTCCCGGCCGGCCAGGCGGGCGGCGCGGTTGCGGGCGGCGGTGAGGCAGACGATGGTCGCCATCGAGGTGCCGGAGGTGAGCAGGCCGCCGCCGGCCGGGTGCGGGAAGCCGACGAGCTCGGCGATCCAGCGGACGACGGCGCGCTCCAGGTGGACGTCGGCGTGGTCGCCGCCGGCCGAGCTGGGGTTCATCGCGGAGGCGGCGAGGGTGGCGAGCACTCCGGCGGGGGCGGGTGCGGAGTTGACCCAGCCGAAGAAGCGCGGGTTGCCGTTGCCCATGGGGTACGGCATCACCTCGCGCCCGATGGCGTCGAGCAGCTCGGCGAGCGGGCGGCCGTCGGCGGGCAGCGGGGCGTCGAGCAGGGCCCGGCGCGCGGTCTCGTCCATGGGCTGCCAGACCGGGCGGTCGGGCAGTTCGGCGAGGTAGTCGGAGACCAGGTCGGCGGTGGCGTGGGCGGCGGCACGGAAGTCGTCGTTCGGGCGGGTGGCGGCGCGGAAGTCGTCGGTGGCCATGCGGGACACTCCAGGGAGGCCGGGGAGGGCAGGCGCGGCGTCCTCGGCGCACCCTGATCAGGCGATGGTCGGTGATCCTACGGAAAGGGCCCGCGCCGTGCGGCGCGGGCCCTCATGCTGAGATCGGGGGTCAGTCCAGCGAGCCGGACAGGCCGCCCGCGGAGCGGCAGTACCCCTGCATCTCCTTGTCGGTGATCTTGGCGCAGAGCCGGCCGGCCGCACCGCCGTCGGTGTAGTTGACCGTGTAGTAGCTGACCAGTCCCTCCGCACAGGCCTTGCGCTGCCAGCCGTCGGCGGCGGTGGCGCACTGCTGGGCGGCCCAGTCCTCGCGGTCCAGGTTGTACTTCATGGTCCGCGAGCCGACCCCGCGGCTGCAGTCCACCGCCCCGCCGCCGGCCTTGCCGTTGAGGCACCACTTGAGGGCGTCGGCGTAGACCTCGGGGTGGTTCGGGTAGTCGTGCGAGGAGAGGTAGAACGTCGGCGCGTAGAAGTAGCACGCGGACTGGAACAGGGCCGGCTGGTCCTTGCACGGGTAGAGCGGGTCCTGGGCGAGCTTGTCGGCGGGCAGGTTGGCCTTGGCCTGCTCGTCCTCCTCGTCCGGGCCGAAGAGCTGCATGAACAGGCCCTCGGAGCAGCGGATCCGGTTCTGGTCGCTGGTGAACTTGTTGCACAGGTCGCGGGCCTTGGCGACGTCCTGCTTGGCGACGAACATCGTGCCGTGGCCGACGCCGTGGATGCAGGGGCCGCTGTTCTTGGGCGCGCAGAGCTTGAGCAGGTCCACCTCGGGCTGGGTGGAGGCGTTGAGCATCTCCTCGACGGCGCCGTGCAGGTACCCGGCCGCGCAGGTCTCGTGCGGGTAGGAGATGACCTTCTGGAAGTCGGCGTTGAACCGCTTGACCGCCGCGTGGCCGAGCTCGTGCGCGATCGGGTGGCAGAAGCGCACGGTGTACGGCTTCTCCTTGGTGATCCTGTCGAGGTCGGCGAGGGCGACACCGGGGTCGGTGGCGTCCATCTCGGCCATCAGCTTGTTGCGCAGCGTCGAGCGGGTCCACACCGCCGGGTCGCCGGTCGGGGTGGCGCTCGCCGCGCCCGCCGAGGCCGGCTGGGCGCCGCCGGCGGGTGCCCCGGGGGCCGGGCCGGCCGGGGTCGCGGTGGCCGCCGCGGGCGACCAGTCGGTGACGGCCACCGACCCGAGGCCCAGGACGCCCAGGAGCAGGGCGGTGAGAATCGCGAAGACTCGCGGCTGCATGACGGGATCCCCCGGCGGATCGAGGTGAACGGTTCGCTCCCATCCTGACGGCACGGGGGCGGGAATCCGTGATTTCGCCCGCCATTCGGGAGATGTCGGCGACGCTACCGCACCGTGCGACGCCCGGGCTCGCCGGGATGGTTCCCGGAGATCACCCGGACGGCGCAGCGGCCGGGCAGCCGGCCCGGCGCGCCCGGCGGGCGCGCTGGTGCCGGTGCGTCAGAGCTCCAGGGTGACCTGGTACTCCGTCAGCCAGGCGTCCAGGTCCAGCGCGAGGTCGACGCCCAGCCGGACGGACTGCGGGTCGGTCTCCGGGGCGAGCGCGTCGGCGAGGCGCCGCGGGTCGAGCAGGTCGAGCGCCGGGGACTTCCGCTCGACGGCCAGTCGGGTGAGCTCGGCGCGCAGCTGGGCCGGGTAGTGCGGGTCGCTGGTCACCGGGTACGGGCTCTTCGCCCGGTCGGCGATCGCCGCGGGCAGGAGGTCCCGGACGGCGGCGCGCAGCAGGCTCTTCTCCCGTCCGTCGAAGCACTTCATCGCCCAGGGCGTGTTGAAGACGTACTGGACCAGGCGGTGGTCGCAGAACGGCACCCGTACCTCCAGGCCGTTGGCCATGCTCATCCGGTCCTTGCGGTCGAGCAGGATCCGCACGAAGCGGGTCAGGTTGAGGTATGAGATCTCGCGCATCCGCCGTTCCAACGGGTCGGCCGCGGGCAGGTGCGGGACCTCGGCGATCGCCTCGCGGTAGCGGGCCCGGCGGTACCCGTCCAGGTCGAGCTTGCGCAGCAGCTCGGCGTCGAGCAGCTGTTCGCGCGGGCCGGAGCCCAGGCCGGCGATGTGGGTGAGGCCGGCGGCCCAGGGGAAGTCCTCGGCGGCGACGGTCCGCGGGTCGTGGAACCAGCGGTACCCGCCGAAGAGCTCGTCCGCGGACTCGCCGGACAGTGCGACGGTGGAGTGCCGGCGCACGCCGCGGAAGAGCAGCAGCAGCGAGACGTCCATGTCGCCGACGCCGCCCGGCAGGTCGCGGGCGCGCAGCGCGGCGGAACGCCGGGTGAGGTCGGTCAGCTCGGCGGCGTCCAGCTCGATCACGCTGTGGTCGGCTCCGACGTGGTCGGCGAGCAGCCGGGCGAACGGGCCGTCCGGGGTCTGCCGGACCTCGCTGGCGTGGAACTCGCCCTGGCCGGTGAAGCCCACGGAGAAGGAGCGCACCGGGCCGGCGCCGGCGGCGCGCAGCGTCCGGGCGGCGAGGGCGGTGATGGCGCTGGAGTCGAGGCCCCCGGAGAGCAGTGAGCAGAGCGGGACGTCGGCGTCGAGCTGGCGGTGCACGATGTCGTCCAGCAGGGCCCGGACGGTGGCGACGGTGTTCTCCAGGCCGTCGCGGTGCTCGCGCGCCTCCAGCGCCCAGTAGCGGTGGACCGAGACGCCCTCCCGGCGCACCCGGACGACGTGGCCGGGCCGGACCTCGCGGATGTCGCGGTACGGCGTCAGACCGGGGGTGCGGGTGTGGGCGAGCAGTTCGCGCAGTCCGTCCAGGTCGACCACCGGGCGGACGGCGGGGTGGGCGAGCAGGGCCTTGGGCTCGGCGCCGAAGACCACGCCGTCGGGGGTGGGGTGGTAGTGCAGCGGTTTGACGCCCATCCGGTCGCGGACCAGCAGCAGCTCCTCGCGCCGGGCGTCCCAGACGGCGAAGGCGAACATGCCGTTGAGCCGCTCGGCGAGCCCCGCGCCCCACTCCAGGTAGGCGTGCAGCACGACCTCGGTGTCGCTGCGGGTGCGGAAGCGGTGGCCGGCCGCCTCCAGCTCCGCGCGCAGCTCGCGGTGGTTGTAGACCTCGCCGCTGTAGGTGAGCGCGGCCAGCAGCCGGCCGTCCTGCTCGACCGTCATCGGCTGGGTGCCGCCCTCGATGTCGATCACCGCGAGGCGGCGGTGGCCGATCGCGGCGTGCGGTTCGAGGAGGACGCCACCCGCGTCCGGGCCGCGGCAGAGCTGGGTGGCCGTCATCGCGTCGAGGACGTGCCGGGCCCTCGGTTCGGCGGTGAGGTCGCGGTCGAAGGCGACCCATCCGGTGATCCCGCACATCAGCAAGCCTCCGGTCTTCCGCTTCGTGTTCAGGGGATCACGCTACGTGTGGATCCGGTGGCGCTTCAAGGGTTCGGCGGAAGACGAACGAACGGGGGGCGGGTGATCGCCGGGGGTGTCGCCGGGGGGCGTCGAGGGTGCGCGTGGGGGTGCGCGTGGGTGCGGGTGCGGGGTGGGTGTCGGGGGTGCTGCGGGGGCGGGACTGGGCCGATAGCCGTCATCCCTGCCCGATTTCGGGCAGGATCTTTGGCTTCGACGGGTGGTGCGACCTAGGCTGCTCACTCGTGCCGAGCTCATCCCACCCTCATGAAGACCTTCTCGCCCACCTGACCCGGACCAGCCCGCTCGGGCCCGGGGAGGCGGCGCGGGTCGTGGCGGAGGTGCTGGCGTACTTCTCCGAGAGCACCGAGGAGTACGTGCGCCGACGCCACACCGAGCTGCAGGCACGCGGTCTGACCAACGAGCGGATCTTCGCCCGCCTCGCCGAGGAGCTCCCGCAGCGCCGCGTCGCGGCGCCGGAGCTCTCGGCCCGCCAGCTGCGGCGGATCGTCTACGGCTGAGCGCGGACCGCCCACGGCCGGGCGACGCCGCCCATGGCCGGGCGACGTCGCCCACGCCCCCGTCACTACCAACGAGGAGTCCACGCATGTGCGGAATCGTGGCCTACATCGGCCCCAAGGACGCGACCCCCTTCCTGCTGGAGGGACTGGCCCGGCTGGAGTACCGCGGCTACGACTCGGCGGGCGTCGCCGTCACCGGGCGCACCGGCGGCATCAAGCTGCGCAAGGTGAAGGGCCGGGTTGCCGACCTCGCCGCCGCCGTACCGGCCCGGTTCAAGGGCACCACCGGCATCGGCCACACCCGCTGGGCCACCCACGGCGTGCCCAGCGACGCCAACGCGCACCCGCACCTGGACAACGCCGAGCGCATCGCCGTCGTCCACAACGGCATCATCGAGAACGCCGACGAACTGCGCGCCAAGCTGACCGCCGACGGCGCCGTGTTCCGCTCCGAGACCGACACCGAGGTGCTGTCCCACCTGATCGCCGCCCACCTCACCGAGGGCGTCGAACTGGAGGACGCGGTGCGCGCCGCGCTCGGCCGGGTGGTCGGCACGTACGGCATCGCGGTGCTCGACGCCGACCAGCCCGACCGGATCGTGGTCGCCCGCAACGGCAGCCCGATCGTGCTGGGCATCGGCGAGAAGGAGATGTTCGCCGCCTCCGACGTCTCCGCGCTGGTCCGCTACACCCGCCAGGTCGTCCACCTGGAGGACGGCGAGCTGGCCACCGTCCGGGCCGACGGCTTCCGCACCTTCACCGCGGACGCCCGCACCACCCACCGTCAGCCGTCCACCGTGGACTGGGAGATCGACTCCTTCGACACCGCCGGCTACGAGCACTACCTGCTCAAGGAGATCCACGAGCAGCCCGGCTCGGTCGAGCGCACGCTGAGCGGCCGGCTCGACGAGCGCTTCGCCACCGCCCACCTCGGCGGCCTCAACCTGGACGCCCGGGAGCTGCGCGAGATCCGCCGGGTCAAGATCCTCGGCTGCGGATCCGCCTACTACGCGGGCGAGATGGGCGCGCAGCTGATCGAGGAGCTGTCCCGGATCCCCGCGCACAGCGAGCCGGCCTCGGAGTTCCGCTACCGCAACCCGGTGATCGAGGCGGACACCCTGTACGTCGCGGTCAGCCAGTCCGGCGAGACCTACGACACGCTGGCCGCCGTCCAGGAGATCAAGCGCAAGGGCGGCCGGGTGCTCGGCGTCGTCAACACCGTGGGCAGCGCGATCGCCCGCGAGTGTGACGGCGGCATCTACCTGCACGCCGGGCCGGAGGTCTCGGTCGCCTCCACCAAGGCGTTCACCTCCACCGTGGTCGCCTTCGCGCTGCTGGCCCTGCACTTCGGCCGCATCCACGACCTCTCGCCCGCCGACGGCCGCCGGATCGTCTCGGCCCTGCAGGCACTGCCGGACCAGATCCGCGAGGTGCTGGAGCAGAGCGAGTCGATCGCCGAACTCGCCGCCGAGTACGCCGAGTCCGCGGGCATGATGTTCATCGGCCGGGTGCGCGGCTACCCGGTGGCCCGGGAGGGCGCGCAGAAGCTCAAGGAGATCTCCTACGTGCACGCCGAGGCCTACCCGGCGAGCGAGCTGAAGCACGGCCCGCTGGCGCTGATCAGCCCCGAACTGCCCACCGTGGCCCTCGTCCCGGACGACGAGCTGCTGGAGAAGAACCTCACCACGCTGGGCGAGATCAAGGCCCGGTCGGGACGCGTCATCGCCGTCGCGCACCGCCGCCCGGAGGAGAAGCTCGCGGACCACTGCATCCTGGTGCCCAAGAGCGAGCCCGAGCTGGACCCGCTGCTGCTCAACATCCCGCTGCAGCTGCTCGCCTACCACGCCGCCGTCGCCCTCGGCCGCGACGTGGACAGGCCGCGCAACCTGGCGAAGAGCGTGACGGTGGAGTAGCCGTCACGGTCGGCGCCGTCATTGCAGTCGGCGCCGTCGTGGCAGCCGGCGCAGTCGGCGCGTGAAGTCGTCGGGCCCCGGTCGCTGTGCGGACGACCGGGGCCCGGCCGGTTCCGGGGGTGTTCGCGGTTCAGAGGTGCTCGCGCACGGCTGCCGCCACCGCTGCGGAGCGCAGGTAGCGGGCGGCGGTGTGGAAGTCGAACAGCGCGATGCTCTCGGTGAGGTCCCGGTCGACCTCCGGGAAGCGACGGGTCAGCGGACGGGGGACGGCCACCGGGTCGCCGTGGTCGCTGATGTTGACCCAGCGGCGCACACCCGGAGGGCGCCGCCCGATGCCGTCCTCGGGGGCGGGCGACAGCCGGTGGAAGACACCGTGGGGCAGGGCCAGCGGGGACCCGAGCGTCAGCAGCAGGTCGACCTCGATCTCGGGGTGGGCGTGCAGCGCCTCGTAGGTGACGACGCTGCCGAGGGAGTGCGCGATCACGATCCGCGCCTTGCGGTCGGCGATGGCGTCGGCCACGCCCTCCCGGGCGGCTTCGCGGGCCCCGGCGCCGCCGAGGTAGCGGGCGACGTCGCGGAACAGCGCCGCGACGAAGGCCCGGGTCAGCCTGCCGTCCAGGCTCAGGTGCTCGGCGACCATGCCGGCGAGGTGGCGCAGCGGTACGGTCAGCCGTCCCTGCGCCGTCGCCTGCGGGAGGCCGAGGGCCTCGGCCCAGTCGGCGGCCAGGGCCGCGGCGGCGGGGTCCTCCCGCTCCAGGCGGTCGAGGGCGGCGTCCTCGTCCCCGCCGCCCTGGGCGGTCGGCCGGTCCGCGTGCAGGTGGTGAGCGTAATAGGCGTAGGTGAGGTCGATGTGCTCGGGGGAGAGGGCGAGTCCCCGGGCGAGGTCCTCCGCCCAGCGGCGGGAGCGGGCGGTGACGACGTCCTGCGGGGCGTGGTCGGGGGCGTGGTGGCCCACGCCGTGGACGGCGACGATCGGGGTCACGGGGTACCTCCTGGGGTGGGCGGGGTCGGGCGCAGGACGGGGCCGTTCGGGTCGAGGTCGAGGCGGATGACGTCCGGGCCCATGCCGACGAAGACACCGCCGTCCGGGCCGACGGCGACGGCGAAGATGCTGTCCGGGAACCAGAGCCGGTGGAGCTGGGTGCCGGTGGTCAGGTCCCAGAGGCGCAGCGTGCGGTCGAAGCCGCCGGTGAGGGCGCAGGGGCGGCCGTCGAGGACGGCGGGGGCGACGGCGAAGACGGCCTCGGTGTGGCCGAGGAGTTCACGGCGGTGGGTGCCGTCGAGGTCGGTGAGGTGGACGCTGCCGTCCTCGTGGCCGCTGAGGACGTGGGGACGGTTGTCGACGGTGCACACCGCGAGCGCGTGGACGTCCCAAGCGGCGTTCTGGAACACGCGCTCCGGCCGGGTCCGGCGGCCCGGGGTCACCTTCCAGACGACCCCGCGCCGGTCCCCGACGAGCACGGTGCCGCCCACGGTCGTGAGGCTCGTGACCTCGGCCGAGGCCCGCATGAGGCGGGTGATGCCGGGCCGGTCGTGGCGGTGGAGCCACACGTGGCCGTCCTCGTCGCCGGTGACCGCGTGCCGGGATCCCCCACCGAGGGAGAGCGCGGCGATCACGGTGTTCGACCTGGGCTGGGCCGGCGACACCCAGAGGTTCCTGCCGTCCGGATCGACGCCGAGGACTCCATGGGCCTGACCGGCCACCAGGACGAGTGTTCCGTCGGAGCCGGGACTCACCGCGATGCTGTTCGGCCAGGCTCCGGTGAGGACGAAGAACCGGTCGCGGTCGTCGGCGCGCTGCGCATCGATCACGCCGATCTCGCCCTCGCGGCTGGCCGACACCAGACGGCCGTCCGGCAGCACCGCCAGCGCGGTGACCGCGTGCCGGTGGCCCCGGCGCTGGCGCAGCGCGAACTCGCCGTCCGGGTTCCAGATCCGGACGGTACCGCCCTCGCCGGCCGTGAGGAGGCACCAACGGCCGTCCACGGTGGCGTCGGTGACTGCGGTGATCGCCGTGGTGTGGGTCGCGACCATCCGCCAGCGCTCCTTGGTCGCGCCGTACACGAAGACGTGGTCGACGTGCGCCATCCGGACGGTGCCGTCGTTGCTCCCGGTGAGGAGATGGCGGTTCGGAGCGCCGCCGTGTCGGCGCGTCGCGGAGAGCACGGTGATCTCACCCGCGTGCCCGGACTCCCTGCTCCTCGGCCGGACGGTGCGTCCGAACAGGCTCACGGCTCCGGACTCGTGGGCCGTGGCGACGTCCGGTCCGTCCTCGTCCAGGGCGGTGGCCGCGGTGACCGGATCCTCCCGGCCGTCGACGTGACGGACCGCGATCCGCGTGCCGTCCGCGTCCCAGGCCGTGACGCCTCCGTTCTCCTGGTGGACGAGAACACCGGTGCCCCGGTACCGCGCGAGCCGCCGAACGGTGCCGCCGTACCTGGGCAGCGCGACGGTGGCGAGCGCGTGCCCGGTCTCCGCGTCCCAGTGGCGGAGCCGTTCGTCCTCCCCGGCGCTGACGACCCGTGGTACGCCGTCGACCGACAGCGTGACGACCGCCCAGACCGGACCGTTGTGCGCCTCGGCGGTCCACAGCGGGCGACCACTGGTCAGGTCCCAGCCGTGCAGCCTGCCGTTGTCGTCGCCGGTGACGGCGATCGGCCCGCCGGGCAGCTCGGCCGCGGCCACGCAGCCCACCGCGGCGCCGTGGTCGGGAAGTTGGAGCACGGTGGTGGCCGTTCGCAGGTCCCAGAGGCGGGCCGTACCGTCCTGACCCGCGGTGAGCGCGTGGGCCCGGCCGTTGATCTCCAGGGTGGTCAGGTCCCAGATCTTGCCCCGGTGCCCGATCAGGGTGGTGAGCAGCCGGGTGGCCAACGGGCGTCCGGCCGTCCAGGTGACGGTCCACGGACCGTCGGCGGACAGCGCGGCGGACAGTTCACCCAGCTGGTAGCGGGCGGCGTCGAGGGCGAGGATCTGGCGGCGTTCGTCCGGGGCGGCGGCGCTGTGGGCGCCGAGGGAGGCGCGGTAGACGACGCCGTGGGGGTGCTGTTCACCGCTGTGGTACAGCTCGGCCGACAGGGCCGCCGGGTCGGCGTGGACGAGGAACTCCGGGTCGTCCAGCAACTCGGCGAGCGCGCCCGCCTCGGCGGCGTGGCGGGCGGCGTGCCGGAGCAGGTAGTGCTCGGCGGTGGCCCACTGCGCGGGGCGGTCGGGGACGGGCCGGACATCGGCGAGCAGGCGCTCCCAGAGCGTCCGGGCGTCCAGCTCGGGGCGGGCGCGCAGCCGGTCGGCGAGGCCCTGGTGGAAGATCCGGTACAGCGGGGTGCCGTCCCCGTCGGGGGAGCGGCGCAGGTAGAAGCGGGCGGTGTCCAGGAGCGCGTCGGTCGCGTCGGTGCCGGCCACCACGCCCACCAGGCGTTCGGGCATGCCGGTGCCCTCGGCCCGGGCGATGGCGGTCAGCACCGACCGCAGGCGCTGGTCCGGCTGGTGGCCGAGGTCCAGGTCGAGGATCGCGTCGAGGGTGCGGGGGACGGCCCGGCCCAGCGCCTCCGCGTCGGCCGGGGTCCGCAGGGGCGGTCGCTGCTCCAGCAGGTACCGGGTGTAGAGACCGGCGACCAGGAACTCGCCCCACTCCGGCTCCGCCGACACCAGGGTGTCGGCGACGGTGCGGGCCAGCCGGTCGACCAGGCCGCGTTCGTGGGCGTCGTACGGCTCCGCGCGGCCCAGCAGGTCGGCGACGAAGTCGGCCAGCTCCTCCCGCAGGCGGTCCCCGGGCACCTCGCCGAGGTCGAGCAGGCCGTCCTGGCCGCGGGCGGTGTCGAGGAGCAGCCTCAGCCCGGGCTCCGGGCGGGTCGCGACCAGCACCCGGCACAGCGGTGAACCGTCCGGCCGGCGGCGGGAGATGAGTGGCGACAGCAGCGCGGTGAGCAGGTCGACGGGATGCTCGGCCTCGTCGAGCGCGTCGAGCAGCAGCACCGGCGCGGTCGGCCGGGCGTGCAGGGCGTCGATCAGTCGATCGGCCGTCCAGGGGCTGCTGCCGCTGCTGCCGCTGCTGCCCGGCGGCAGGGGCAGCTCCCACTGGGCGGCGAGCGACGCCACGACGGCGGCCAGGCGGCGTCGGCGGGCGTGGACCACGGCCAGGCCGGGGACCTTCCGCGGCGCCGACCTCCGCAGGGTGCCCCAGACGTGCTGGGTGGGCGTGCGCAGCGCGGGGTGCGCCGCACAGGCGAGCATGCCCAGCAGCGCGGACTTCCCCACACCGGGCTTGCCGGTGACGACCTGCAGCGCCGGGCCCTGCCCGTCGAGCCAGCCGCAGAGCCGGTTCAGCTCCTCGGTGCGGCCGGTGAAGGAGGTCAATCCCTGTGTGCCGTAGGCCTGTTGGTGGCCGAGCGCGCGGCTGACGAAGTGTCCGGCGTCGGCGGTCTCGTCGAGCAGGGCGGCCAGCTCGGGGTGCGTCCCGCCGCCGCCGGGGCGGTGGCGGGGATTGCGGAAGAACCGCAGGTGGCCGAGGTCGGCGCCGAGCGCCGCCAGCGGGCGCTCGATCCGCTGCTCCGGCCCGCCCCGGCCGAGCTCCTCGACCCGGCGGGCGAGTTCGCGGCAGAAGCGGTCGATCGGGATGTACTCCAGGGACTCGTCCAGCGGCAGCGTCCCGTCCGCGAAGCCGCCGAGTACCTCGGCCACGGCGGAGCTCAGCCGGCCGTCGTACGCCGGGTCCTCGGGGCGGCTCGCGGCGACCACCCAGACCCGGCGCAGCTCCGGCCGCACCAGCCGCTCGAAGTGGCCCCACACGACCCGGCCGGAGTAGCAGAGGTCGAGGAGGAGCAGGACGGTCGGGCCGCCCTCGCCCGCCCGGGCCTCCACGCCGGTGATCCAGGTGGACAGCTCGTCCGTGAGCAGCCCGTCGCCGCCGACCACGTGGAGACCGTTGGTGATCCGGTCGGACGGCTTCCCGTGCGCGAGGAGGTGGACGACCACGAAGCCCGGCCCGCTGTGCAGCGCGGCCCGCACCGCCTCCGACAGGGCCGCCGCGGTGGCGGCCGGATCGGCCGTGGTCTCCACCGGCGTGTAGCGGTACCGCTCGGTCAGGATGCCGCGCAGCCGCTCGGCGCGGTCCGGCGCGTAGGCGAGCCGCGGCCACGCGGGCGGCACCTCGTCGGCCGGATCGCCCGCCTCGCCCTCGACCCCCACCACGAGCGCACGGTGCTGCACCGGCCGTCCCCCAACTCGCCGCCTGTGTGCCCGGTCCTGCGGGCGTGATCCGGAGTCAGGTTACCGAGCGGGAGGGTCGGCGGGGTGTGGTGGGCCGGTCAGTTGAACGAGCGGGAGGGTCGGCGGGGTGTGGTGGGCCGGTCAGTTGAACGAGCGGGAGGGTTGGCGGGGTGCGGTGGGCCGGTCAGAAGACCGAGCAGCCGGACAGGGTGGTCAGGGTGTCCAGGGCGGTGACCGCGGCAACCGAGTTGCCGGCCTGGTCGAGGCGCGGGCCCCAGGCGCAGACGGCGGCGCGACCGGGGAGTATGGCGAGGATGCCGCCGCCGACGCCGCTCTTGCCGGGGAGGCCGACGCGGAAGGCGAACTCGCCGGCGGCGTCGTAGGTGCCGCAGGTCAGCAGGACCGCGTTGATCCGCTTGGCCTCGCTGCGGGACATCAGGTGGGTGCCGTCGGCGCGCACCCCGTAGCGGGCGAGGAAGGAGCCGGCCAGGACCAGGTCCCGGCAGCTCGTCGTGAGGGCGCAGTGGGCGTAGTAGTGCTCCAGGACGGTCTCGACCGGGTTCTCCAGGTTGCCGTGGCTGGCGATGAAGTGGGCCAGCGCGGCGTTGCGGTGGCCGTGCTCGGCCTCGGAGGCGGCGACCACCGGGTCGGTGTCGAGCCCCGGGTTGCCGGACTCGCGGCGCAGGAACTCCCGTACCGCGCCGGAGGCGTCGCCGGTCATGGTCTGCAGGCGGTCGGTCACCACGAGGGCGCCCGCGTTGATGAACGGGTTGCGCGGGATGCCGTGCTCGGTCTCCAGCTGCACCAGGGAGTTGAAGGGGTTGCCGGACGGCTCGCGGCCGACGCCCCGCCAGAGCGTGTCACCGCCGTAGGCGACCGCGAGCGCCAGGGTGAACAGCTTGGACACGCTCTGGACGGAGAACGGCTGCTCCCAGTCCCCGACGCCGTGCAGCTCCCCGTCGACGGTGGCGACGGCCATGCCGAAGGACTCCGGGTCGGCGGTGGCGAGGGCCGGGATGTAGTCGGCGACCCTGCCCTGGCCGCGGGTCGCCCGGGCGGCCGTCTCCGCGGCCGCCAGCAGCACCGGCCAGTCCAGGTTCTCCCCGCCGGGCACACCGTTCACCGTTCGTCCTCCACGTTCTGCCGCGTTCTGCGATGCTCTGCCACGTTCACCAGCCGTCGGAGCCGCCGCGTCGGTACGGACGCGGTCTCCGGGCTGGGCTGCGCTCGGGACGGTGTCCTGCTCACTGCGGGTGGCGGCTCGCGGCGGACCGCGGCTCGGACCGGGCGCGCGCGGTGGGGCGGCGTCCGGTCCGACCAGGATTATCCGTGTTCCGGGAGGACGGTTTCGGCAGGGGGTGGGGGTGGCGCCGCCGGGACGGGCTACGGGGCGTTGGTGGGGGCCAGGACGGGCGGGCCGGTGAGCAGGGTCCCGGTGTCGGAGTAGGGCCAGCCGTTGGGGACGCAGCCGTGCAGCCCCTTGATCTGCTGCATCATCACCGGTGCCGGCTCGCCCGGCCCCGGGCAGTCGACGTGGCCGTTGCCGAGGATGTGGCCGACCTCGTGGTTGATCGCGAGCGCGTGGTAGAGCTCGGGCTTGCCCTGGTAGAACTCGGACAGCTCGGTCCAGCGCTTGAGGTTGATGACCACCTGGTGGGTCACGCCGCAGTTCACCCAGCCGCCGGTGTCCAGCCCGTACTGGCCGCAGATCCGGTCGGTGGACTTCGGGGTGGCCAGGTAGACCGTGAAGTCCACCGGGTCGGCGGGCATCCGCTGGAAGGAGGCCGTGCCGCCGGCGGCCCAGCCGTGCCGGACGTCACCGAGGACCGCGTCCACCTCGGCGGCGAACTGCTCAGGGCTCTCCGCGATCCCGTTCTCCACCCGCACCTTGTACCGGTACAGGTGCTCGCCGGTACCGAAGCGGGCCGAGCCGCCGGGCGCGGTGGTGAACGCGAGCGGGGCCGGCCCGCGCTTCCGGTCGCTCCACGGCTGCCACCACAGCAGACCGGCCGTCACCGCGGCCACCAGGGCGAGGGCGAGCGCGCCGTGCCAGGGCTTGCGGGGGCGCAGCCGACGCAGGCTCGGGCGGCGGGGCCTCGGGGGTCGGGGGCCCGGGCGGCGGAAGCCGGGGCGGCGGGAGCCGGGGCGGCGGGAGCCGGGGCGGCGGGAGTTCGGCTCGGCCGGGGTGCTCAACGGCTGCTCCCGGCGTGCGGGGCCGTGTGGGACGGCAGGCGTACGGCGGTGGCTTCCGGTCGGTCGGGTATCGGGGCCAGTGTGGACATGGTGGAACGGCTCCAGTGCGGGGACCGGCACGGCCTGGTCGGTACGGGGGGCACGTGTTCGGGTCGTGCGTGTTCGGGTTGTGAGTGCGTTCGCGTTGTGCGTGTTCGGGTCGTTCGTGTTCGGGTGGTTCGTGTTCGGGTGTTCGGGTCGTGCGTATTCGGGTCGTATTGGGAGGAACGGGCAGGGGAGGGGCGGTGGTTCAGGCCCCTGTCGGATGTACGTCCCGGTCGGTTCCCGGAACCGCTCGATGGTGTCACCCGTGCGGCGTGTCCCTGGGACCGGGCCCCGGATTCGGGTGTGGTGGGCGGGTCGATCCGTTCCACCTGTCCGTCACGGGTACGTCTTGGGAGGCGCCGTCATGTCCACCACCGCTGTTTTCGCCGTCGAAGGGATGAGCTGCGGCCACTGCGAGAGGACGGTCAGCGCCGGGCTCTCCGCGCTGCCGGGCGTCACCGACGTCGTCGCCGACGCGCCCAACGGGCGGGTCACCGTGGCCTCCGCGCAGCCGTTGGACGAGGACGTGGTCCGCGGCGCGGTCGACGGGGCCGGGTTCACCCTGGTCGGGCCGGCCTGACGGCGGGTTCGCACGGCGCGGGTTCGCACGGCGCGGGGTCCGTCGGTCGCGACCGACGGACCCCGCCGACGTCCGGCTCAGCCCATCGTCTTCGCGCCGTCCAGGGCTTCGCGGATGATGTCGGCGTGCCCCGCGTGCTGGGAGGTCTCGGCGATGATGTGCAGCAGCACCCGGCGGGCCGACCACGAGGCGTCCGCCTGGAACCAGGGGGCCTTCGGCAGCGGGTGGGCGACATCCAGGTCGGGGAGGGTGACCACCAGCTCGTCAGTCCGGCGCGCCACCTCCTCGTAGGCGGCCAGGACGTCGGCCAGGGTCTCCCCGGGCAGCATGCGGTACTCGTCGGCCCGGCGGGCGATGTCCTCCTCGGTCCAGGTGGTGAAGTCGGGCATCGCGGACGGGCCCTCCACGATGAAGGCCGCCCACAGCCGCTCCATCGAGGTCACGTGCTTGACCAGGCCGCCCACGCACAGCTCGCTCGCGGTGGTCCGCAGGCCCGCCTGCTCGTCGGTGAGGTCACGGGTGGTGAAGCGCAGGAAGTAGCGGTGCTTCGCCAGCGCCTCCAGGAAGTCGGCGCGCTCGCCGGTGACGTTCGCCGGCACGGCGCCGGCGGTGGCGGTGGTGACGCTGCTCGCGGCGTTGGTGGTGGTCGCGGTCGTGGTCTCGCTGGTCGTGTTGGTGGTCGCGTTGGTGGTCGCGGTCATGGTTCTGGCCTTCCGTTCGGTTCCTGCTCCCTCGGACAAGAACAACGTTACGGACCATTGCGGCCACTTCCTGTCCTGAATCCCGGGAAGAATGGGACCCATGGCGAACACCAGCACCCGGACGCTTCGGCTGCTCTCCCTGCTCCAGACCCACCGGTACTGGCCCGGCGATGAACTGGCCGACCGGCTCGGCGTCTCCGTCCGCACCCTGCGCCGGGACATCGACCGCCTGCGCGAACTCGGCTACCCCGTCGAGGCACAGCGCGGCGTCGACGGCGGCTACCAACTGGCGGCCGGCGCGGCACTGCCGCCGCTGGTCATCGACGACGAGGAAGCGGTGGCCCTGGCGGTGGGCCTGCAGGCGGCGGCGGAGAGCCCGGTCGAGGGCGTCGCCGAGGCCTCAGTACGCGTGCTGGCGAAGGTCGTCCAGGTGATGCCGGCCCGGCTGCGCCGCCGGGTGGAGGCGCTGCGCGCGATGACCGTCCCGGTCGACTGGGGCGCCCACGGGGGCGTGGGCGTCGACCCGGACGTCCTCACGGTGGTGGCGCTCTCCTGCCGGGACGACGAACGGCTGCGGTTCGCGTACACCGCCGCCGACGGGCGCGGTTCGGAGCGGCACGTCGAACCGCACCGGCTGGTCTGCCTCAACCGCCGCTGGTACCTGGTCGCGTACGACCTCGACCGCGCCGACTGGCGCAGCTTCCGCCTCGACCGGCTGAGCGCCCCGCAGGGCAGCGGCGCCCGCTTCGCCCCGCGCACCCTCCCGGCCGCCGACGCGGCGGAGTTCGTCCGTGCGGGCCTCAACGGCGTGCCCCGGCCGCACCGGGTGGAGGCGCTGGTCGACGCGCCCGCCGACTACGTCCGGGCGCGCGTCGGCCGCTGGGGCACCGTCGAGCCCGTCGCCACCGGCCGCTGCCGGCTGCTGATGACCGCCGACTCCCTGGACTGGCCCGCCATGGCCCTGGGATCACTCGGCGCCGACTTCGAGGTGATCGGCCCACCCGGCCTGCGAACGCTGCTGGAGGACTGGAGCACCCGCTTCAGCCGCGCGGCCGCCATGGCCGCCCCGGGCGCCCCGGGGGAGGCGGGGGATGCCGGGGAGGCCGGGGATGCCGGGGTGGATGCGGGGCGATCGGAGTAGGAAGTCGGGCGGGCCGACTTCTGGCGCACCTCTGGGGGCGGGGCGTGCCGTCATGGTCTGGCCGCCCGGGAGAAATATGCAGACCGGTCTACTGATTTGTTGGAGGGTGGGTGGGGGCGGTGCACAGAAAGTCGGGTGGGCCGACTTCCTGCGCGGGTGCCGGAGTTGGGTGAGCAAGAATATGTCGATCGGTCTACGTATTCCTGGTGCGGGCCGGGCCGGGCGGGGCGGGGCGGGGC